>JAYVXB010000120.1:0-7917 GCA_043785585.1 Deltaproteobacteria bacterium
CGCGAGTGCGAGCGCAGTGCCGGCGATGATCTCCACGGCCCGTTTACCTGGCTGCCTGGCTAGCCGCGGAGCGATTCGAGGAGCTCGAGATCCGGAATCGCGATCGGGTAGCGCGTGCGCACCACACCGACGTCGTGATCCTCGAGCAGCTTGCAGAACGCGATGCCGTCGTAGAGCGCGATCGGCGCGGCGCCGAGGGTGCTCGCCTCTTCGCGTGCGCCCGAGAGCACTTGGCCCGTCGTGATGAGCCAGCCCGCGACCGCCGGACCGGAGTGGTGGAGCGCGCCGCGGATGTCCGTCACGCGCTCGCGGCCGATCTCGCGGCCGTCCTTGCGGATGACGATCGCGGTGCGGATCTCGTCGCCGCCGCCGGTCAATCTCGCGTGCGTCGCGCAGAAATGCGCTTCGCCGCCGGGCGATCCTGCGCGGCGAACCGCGCGGACGTTGGTCATGCCGGCGCGTTCGACGGCGATGAGCGCGAGCTCGATGAAGGCGTGTCCCGGAAGCTCTTGAACGCGACGAAGCATGACGCGACGTGCGGCGTCGCGGTAACGCTCGACCGCAGCGATCACGTCTTGCTCGAGACGAGCGAGCTCGCCGCCGAGGAGCCAATCGGTCGGAGCGACGCGCGCTCCTCCTCCGGCCCCGAAGCGGAAGCGCGGACGCTGCGAGGCGGCCGTGCGGCGGAGGTTGTCGGCGCGGAGCGCAGCGGAGAGCTGAACGCTGGCTTGCGCGGGATCCCCTGCGAGGCGGCCACGACGCATGAGGGCGTCGACGACCGTGCGCATGGCGACGGCGCCCGCGTTGCGATCGAACGTGCCGAGGATGAGGAGCGCGGCGTCGGCGAGCTCGCGGCCGGCGAGCTCTTCGCCTTCGCCGAGCGGGACGTCGATGCCGGTGGGTGAGCCGCCGGCCATGATCTGCTGGCGGTCGCGGATCATCGGGCGCGGCGCGGGCGCGAGCGGATCGCGCGTCATGTCGACCGACGAGTCGCTGTCGACGTTGATGATGGCGGTCGGCGTGATCGGTCCGCCTTCGAGGCGCGGTGACGATGCGCGCTCACCGTTGCTGAAGTCACCCTGCGATCCGCCACGACCACGGCGGCGACGACGGCGACGACGGCGTCCGCCATCGGCCCCCGGATCTCCGCCCGGCTGCTGCTGCGGTCCAGCGCCGCCGCCCAAGGCGCCGCCCCCGGCTGCGTTGATCGGGCCGCCGAGGATCGGTTGATCGTCGTCGTCTTCGTCGTCGAACAGCTCGGCGCCGCTCGCGGCGAGCTCGCCGCGGAGCGCGTCGCCGCTGCTCAAGATGGGGCGATCGTCGTCGTCGTCGATCGACGGAGACGACGTGCGCACGTCGCGCGGTGTGTCGGGCGACGCTTCGTGCTTTTCGGCGCGCTGGGCCGCTTCGACCTCGAGCGCGTTGACGTCGTTCCCGCCGTCTTCGTTCGCGTCGGCTTCGTCATTCGCGGCGCCGTCGGCGTCCTTCTCTTTGCCGCCGCGCTTGCGCCCCTTGCTCGCGTCGCTCCACTCGCGAAGCGCGAACACGCCCGGCTTCACGCGGACGATCGGGTTGGTCTTGTCTTCCTTCTTGAGGAGCGCCGCGAGTCGCGCGCCCATCGTCACTTCCGGGCTCTTTCCAACGTGCGAGAGCAGATTCTTCTCGATCGCGAGCTCGGTGATCTCTTTGTAGTGCATGGCCTTGCCGGCGAGGCGGAGCACCTCTGCGGCGGCTTCTGTGAACGTCATGTTTTGAATTTCCATCCCCTGATTCGGGGACCTGTGTGGGGATGCTCGTGGAGCTGGCCCTAAGTGGCCGGTTTCCCGGCGGCGTCCCTCGCGCCCTGCCGCCATCGCCGTGCGAGGTGAAAACCCCGCGGACAGCCTGCTAGCGCGTTGGACAGTCTCTAGCGTCTTCCCTACATGGCGTCAAACGCGATCGCTTCGGCGCTTCAGCGCGGCGCTGCGCTCGCGGCCGGCGGCGCAGGCGCCGCAGCTGGCGGAGCGGGCGCTCCTTGCGACGGAATCGGCGCAGCGGGAGGCGGACCACCCGCGGCCATGAGCGCGGCAAGACGCTTCTGGCGCTCGACTTCGTTCATCCCGAGATCGTTCTTCCCGACGTCGAAGGTGAGGAGCGGAATCTGCCCGCCCGCTTGGTACGTCGGCAGCGACCCGTTCCACTTCTCGATCGCGCGCCATTGAATGACCGCGGGAGTCATCGACAGACGGATGATCTCGTTCGCCTGCGCCTCGGCGCGCGCCTTGATGAGGAGCGCGTCGCCTTCGCCTTGCGCACGCTGACGCGCCGCTTCGGCCGCGCCGTGCGCTTGCGTGATCTGCTGCTGCGCTTCGGCCTCGACCTGCGCTACGCGGTTCTTCGCCTGCGTCGCCGCTTGGTTCGCTTCGAGCGAGCGGTTGATCGCGTCGGCGATGAGCTGCGGCAACCGGAGCGCGCTGTTGAGCGTGAGCTGATCGATGAGGATGCCGTCCTTGCTGAACGTCTCGCGGCACTTCTGCGTCACCTCGGCGACCATCTTGGATTTGTCGACGCCGTAGATCTTGTCGACGGGCATCTTCGACGCGACCTCGCTGAACGCTTCGCGCACCGTGTTGCGCATGTACCCGGCGGCGAGCTGCTGCATGTCGTTCAAGCGGAAGCGGTTGTAGAGCTTGGGCGCGAGCAGCGGATCGATGTGAAACGAGAGGCCCACGTCGGCGGTGACGTTCGCGCCTTCGCTCGACGAGAACGTGATCGACTCGTCGACGGCCTTCCCCTCGTGCGGGCTCTGCGTCCAGACGACGTTCTGCACGCTCGTCGGGAAAAAGACGATCTGCTCCGTGAGCGGATTGTAGAAATGCCAGCCGGCCGTGAGCGGATCGTTTTGGACGCCGCGCTCGCTCCCGGCGAGCTTCACTTTCACGCCGACGTGCCCCGCGTCGACGCGCGCCGTCGTCGAGCAGCCGACGTAGATGACGCCCACGGCGACGGCCATGAGCAGGACGAGGCGGCGCGCCGAGCGCCCGAGCGACGCTGCGTCCACGTTCGAACCGAACTTTGCCATGCGAACGGGCTACCTCTGCTCGACCGGGAACGCCAGGTGTATTACGAGCCGCAAGCGCCATGCAGCTCGTCTCGCTCGCCGTGATCGTCGTCCTCGTCGGCGTCGGCGCTTGGTTCGGCTTTCAGCCCGACCGCTCGGGAACGTGGCAGTTCTGGGCGATCGTCGGCGCGCCCACGATCACGCTCGCGGCGATCGGCGCGTGGCGCGCGCACAAGGATGGCGATCTCGCCGAGTGGGTGCGTCCGCGGTGGGGCGACGCCACGCGCGCGTTCGTCGCGGCAGGCGCGCTCTTCGCGGCGGCGTACGGCTTCGCGCGCTTCGTCGCGACGACGGGATCGCCGCGCGAGATTTGGCTCGTGTCGCTCTACGGTCAAATCGGCGATCCGCGCGCGCTCCAGCGGTACGCGTTCGCTGTCGGAATTGGCATCGTCGTCATGTCGATCGCCGAAGAGATCCTGTGGCGCGGCGTCGTCACGAGGCTCCTCGAAGAGAAGCTCGGATCGCAGCGCGCGTGGATCGTTTCGGCTCTCCTCTACGGCGCCGCGCACGTGCCGACGATGTGGGCGCTGGGCGCGGGGAGCGGCGCGCTCAATCCGCTTCTGCCGCTCGCGGCCGTGGCGGCGGGGCTCATCTTCGGCGCGCTCGCGCGGAGGGCGGACGGGCGCCTCGCGCCGGGCATCGTCGCGCACGCGCTCTTCGACTGGCTCGTCGTGATGATGTTTCCGCTGTGGGGTCTGCCGCGCGGCTTGTGATCGCGACCTCGGCGTGAACGTCGCGGTGTATCGTGCAGCGCGTGGAGATGCGCGCGCTCGCCGAGTCGATCGCCGGAGTCGATGACGCCGCGCGTGCGCGCGCTCGCTTCGCCGCGCGTCTCCTCGAGACGGAGCAGCGCGACGGCTCTTCGCCGCCACCGTCGCGGCGCGGACCGCAGCTCGGCGACGCGATCGAGCTCGCGGCGCTCCTCGAGTGCGCGTACCCAGCGCTCGCACGCGAGATCGCGGCGCGCCCGCGCGACGTCGTCGCGATCGCGCGCGGGACGAAGCAGGCCCGCGACGCGCGCACGTACCGCCGCGTGGCCCTCTCTCTCGTCGGCGATCTCGGCGATCTCGACAGCGTCCGACGCGGCCTTCGCGTCTTCACCGGGCGCGAGAAGCTCCGCATCGCCGCTCGCGAGCTCCTCCCGCACGCGGGAAGCGACGTCGACGTCACCGCTCGCGAGCTCTCCGATCTCGCCGACGTCGGCGTCGACCTCGCGCTCGGCGAAGCGCTCGCGTGGGCCGCCGATCGATTCGGCGCGCCGACGACCGCGAACGGCGCGCGGTGCGCGTTCAGCGTCGTCGGCATGGGCAAGCTCGGCGGGCGCGAGCTCAACGCCGGCAGCGACATCGATCTCCTCCTCTTTTACGAGACCGACGACGGCGCGGTGATGAAGGACGGCGCGGCCACCGAGCAGTCGCTCCACGAGCACTTCATGCGCGTCGCGCAGCGCTTCGTCGCGACGCTCGACGACGTGACGGAGGACGGCTTCGTGTGGCGCGTCGATCTGCGGCTTCGCCCCGAGGGATCGAAGGGGCCGCTCGTGAACGCGCTCGCCGCGGCGGAGCGCTACTACGAGACGTGGGGGCGCACGTGGGAGCGCGCGGCGCTCGTTCGCGCGCGTCCGATCGCGGGCGACCTCGGGCTCGGGGCGCGCGTGCTCGAGTCGCTCGTCGCGTTCGTGTGGCGTCGCGCCGTCGATCCGCGTGTTGCCGACGAGATGGCGCAGCTTCTCGATCGCGCGCGCGTCGAAGCGACGCACGACGTCGCGCGCGACTTGAAGCTCGGCCCGGGTGGCATTCGCGAGGTCGAGTTCTTCGCGCAAGCGCTGCAGCTCATCTGGGGCGGCCGCGAGCCGGCGGTCCGCGGCACGAACACGCTCGACGCGCTGAGGCGCCTCCGCGCGCGCGGCTACGTGACCGATCGCGAAGGTCGCGAGATGGCGGACGCGTACCTGACCTTCCGGCGCCTCGAGCACCGCGTCCAGTTCGCGACGGGACTGCAGACGCACCAGATCCCGGAGGACGCGGAGCTCCTCGGACGGATCGCGCGATCGTTCGGCTTCGCGTCGAGCGACGCGCTCATGGCGGATCTCGATCGCACGCGCGCCGCGGTTGCCGCGCGCTTCGCGACGCTTCGCCATCCCGGTGCGGTCGCGGACACGGAGCTCGAGCGGCTCTTCGCGGCGCTCGACGCGCGCGACGAGGAAGCAGCCGGCGCGTGGTGGACGGCTCGCTACGGCGGCGGAGGTGCGGAGGTCGCGCGCCATCTGCTCGCGCTCGCGCGCCGTCCCGACGCGCCGCTCGGCGCGGCGACGCGCGACAAGCTTCCGGGTTTCGCGCAGCTCCTCCTCGAGTCGCTGTCGGACGCGGCGGATCCCGAGCAGGCCGTGCGCCTCTTCGGCGAGCTGTTCGCGCGCTTCGTCGCGCCCGCGCAGTACGCTCGCGCGCTCGCCGAAGAGCCGCGCACGACTCGGCGCATCGCGAGCCTGTTCGGCGCGAGCGCGTACCTCGGCACGTCGCTCGTCGGTCATCCCGAGCTGCTCGATCGCTTGCTCTTCGGACGCGGCGTCCCGACACCCGACAGCGCGCGCGCGGCGATCGACGAAGAGGTGGGCGCGCTCGGCGGCGACGAGTTCGAGGATCCGCACGCATTCGCCGGTGCGCTGCGTCGCGCGAAAGGGAGCGTCACGATGGAAGTCGGGCTCGCCGATCTCGCCGGTGAGCTCGGAACGCGCGACTGCACGCTCGTCCTCAGCGCGCTCGCCGACGCCGCCCTCGATCACGCGTGCCGCTTCGCGATGCGCGAACGCGGAATGAAGACCGCGCGCGGCCTCAGCGTGCTCGCGATGGGAAAGCTCGGCGGGCGCGAGATCGGCTACGGCTCGGACCTCGATGTCATCTTCGTCTTCGACGCTCCGCCGGACGACGACGACGCGGCCGAGCGCTTCGTCCGTGTCGCGCAGCGCGTTCTGCGACTCGTCGGAATGCCGCACGACGACGGGCCGGGGTACGAGCTCGACACGCGACTGAGACCGTCGGGGAATCACGGCCTCCTCGTCGTGTCGATCGATGCGTTCGCGCGCTACCACGCCGAGGCGATCGGCGAAGTGAAGGCGCAGGCCGCGGCGTGGGAACGGCAGGCGCTCCTCAAGGCACGCTTCAGCGCGGGCGATGCCGAGCTCGGACGCCGCGTCCTCGATCTCGCGCACACCGTCGCGTACGAACGTGGCGCGGCGCCGCCGCCGCAGATCCATCACCTCCGCCTCCGTATGGAGCGCGAGCTCGGTCGCGAGCGCCTCGAGCAGAGCCCGCACAGGTACGATCTCAAGGTCGGGCACGGCGGGCTCGTCGACGTCGAGTTCGCGGCGCAGTGGCTTCAGATGAAGTTCGGCGGTGATCCTCGCGTGCGCACGACCGAGACCGAGGCGGCGCTCGCCGCGCTCGAAGCGTGCGGCTACCTCGACGCGCCGCTCGCTGCGCCGCTTCGCGAGGGGTACCGCTTCTTGCGGCGCCTCGAGCAACGCCTGCGCGTTCTTCACGGGACGAGCACGCAGCTCCTCGAGGAAGGGGCGCCGGGGCTCGCGCTCCTCGCGCGCCGCATGGGCATGCGCGACGGACCGCGCGGCGGTGCGAGCGATGCGCTCCTCGCGCGTTACGTCGCGGTGACGCACGACGTTCGCGTCGCCTACGCCGCGGTCCTCGGAATCGACGTCTGAGATCCAAGATCGCAAACGCGCCGGGAATCGAAGCGGGTACCAATCGCCGCGCTTTCCAAATCAATACGCTTCGTCGAGCGTACTATGAGCATCATGGCTCGCACCCGCGCGAAGCTCGCGCTCTTCCTCGCGGCGACCGCATCGGTCCCGGTCGTTGCCCTCGCTTGCGGCAACGGCGAGCAGCGCCCCGCGCCGGTCATCTCACGCCCGACGACCACCAGTCCGACGAGCACGGAGCCGCCCGCGCCGCCGCCGCAATACGTCCTCGCGGATCCCCCCGTGCGATCCGGATCGTTCTTCTCGCTCGCGCTCGGCCCCACGGCGCTGCCCGGTGCGCCTCCGACTCCCGCGCGCGACCGCGTGCGGGGCGTCATCCTCGACGGGCTGCGAATGATCGCGCAAGGCGCATCGCTCAAGACCGCCAAGGACGTCGCGGAGCAGCCGCTCATCGGAGCGCACCGTCTACCGAAACGCCTCGGCGGCGGCTTCCTCTTCCGTACGCGCAACGCGCTGTTCCTCAGCGAGACGTTCGACGGGACGCTCAAGCCGCTCGTCGCGACGGCGTCCGACATCTCCGAGCTGTCGTTCGGGCCGAAGAGCGTCATGCTCCGTGGCGACGCCGGCGAGCGATGGATCGTCGAGATTCCGTCGGGCAAGCGTCTCCCTGTCGCCCCGTCGGGGCTCATCGACGTCGCCGCGCTCGACGACGGGCGCGCCGCGGCGCTCGCCGAGATGGGACGCACGCTCGTGTCGCCGGATGGTGGCGCAACGTGGAGCGACGTGACGTCGCAGCTTCGCTCGCGCGCCGAGCGGCTTCAGGTCGACGACGAGACGCTCTGGATCGTCTTGCAGAACGGGCAGGCCGTGAAGGTCGAGGCCGGCGGGCAGCTCACGTCGTTCGACAAGGCTCCGGCGGTGAAGGTGCCCGAGCCGCTCCGTCCCAAGGATCCGCGCTGGCGCACCGAAGAGCCGCCGATCCGTCGCGCGATGCGTCTCGGCGCGCCGATCGACGATCAGACGGCGCTCGTCGCGACCGACGGCGATGTCGTGCGCATCAACGTCGTGAGTGGCGAGATCGTTTCGGTCGCTGCGGGGCGCCTGC
>JAYVXB010000121.1:0-7903 GCA_043785585.1 Deltaproteobacteria bacterium
CGGTCCCACTGCGCCGATCGCGTGCGTCAGCGTGACGACGAGCCACGCGATCGCGAGACCGAGCGCGAGATTTCGTCCGCGGCGCGCGAGAGCCCCGACCCCCACGATCGCTGCCGCTCCGACCAGTGGCACGACGGGCGCGCCGTAGTGAAACTCGATGCTGAACGCGGGGACCGAAGAGCTGTAGAGCTGTACGAGAAGGAGCGGCGCGAGCACCAAGATCGGCGCGGCGGCGGCACGCGTCGCTTTGACGATCGCGACGACGACCGGCAGCGCCGCTCCGCTCGCGAGCACCAGCGGGTAGACGAGGCGACGCCGCCCCTCGAACGGAAGCGACAGGAACGTGAGCGGGTGCGCGAGCGCGAAGCGCAGGGCGCCGCCGCCCGAGCTCCCGAGCCGATCGTAGCGCGCGGCGTAGCGGAACGTACCGCCCCCCGCGTACGACGGGATGAGCCACGCCACCTCGGCGACACAGACGCCGACACCGATCGCGCCGAGCGCGAGCGCGTAGAAGGCGCGACGCCGCCCGTGGCGCACGACCCACGCCGCAGCGGCTCCCGCGAGCGCGAGCCCCATCTGCTCGCGCAGCGAAAGCGCGATCACGGCCCCCAGCGCGACAGTCACCACGGCGTCCATCTCGATTCCGAGCACGACGAGCGCCATCGGAAACGCGCACAGCGTGATGCTGTGAAAGTCGTAGATGTTCGCGAAGAGGAGCTGCGGAGTGAGCGCCGTTGCTAGCGCGCAGAGGAAGGCGAGCTGCGCGTCGCCGATGATCCGCGCGGCGAATCGCTCCATCACCACCGCGGTGCCCGCGCTCGACGCCGCTTGCAACGCGAAGAGCCAAGCCGGCGTCGGTGCAAGGCGGTAGAGGAGGCCGACGGGGAGAAGCCCGACCTCGAGATGCGCCGACCATTGGTGCATTTGCTCGATCGGACTCCAGAGGCTTCCGTGCGCGCCCAGGTTCCAGAAGATCTGATGGTACGCGCCGAGATCGTGGGCGAACGATCCGTAGTGGGCGTGCCGCAGCGCGGACCAGGTGAAGAGCAGCAGCGCGTACAGAGCGACGCTCGGCAGAAAGTACGGATGGCGCTTGCTCGGTTCGCGCACCGATTCCACGTGACTACCGCTTCACGTACGTCGCGTGACCGACGCCTGCGCGCGCACCGCTGCGATGACGCACGATCGTGCTCACGATCTTCACCGCCGCGCGCGCGCTCCCGCGCACGGTCCCGGACACCTTGGACACGCCGCTCGCGCGTGCACGGCAGCGCACGGGAATCTCCACGACGCGAAGCTCCTCGGTGTGCGCGCGCAGGAGGAGCTGAATCGTGAAGCCGTGGCCGCGATCGTCCAGCGCGAGCGCGTCGAGCGCCTCCCGCCGAATCGCTTTGAACGGAGGCATATCCGAATACCGCGCGCCGATGATTGCGCGCATCAGGAGTGGCGCCAGCCAGTTGCCAAAGCGCTGTACGGGCGTCATCGCGCCATCGTCGACGGTGTCTCGCGTGCGAATGCCGAGCACCAAGTCGCATTCGTTCCGGACGACGGGATCGAGGAGACGTGGCGCGTCGGCGGGATCGTCGCTGCCGTCGGCGTCGCAAAAGAGGACGACGGTGGCGCCGAGCTCGCGCGCACGCGCGACGCCCGCGAGGCACGCCGCGCCGTAACCGCGCGCCGGCTCGCGCACGACGTCCGCGCCGGCGGACGCCGCGTGCTCGGCAGTGCGATCGGCGCTCCCGTTGTCGACGACGACGACGGTCGTGACGTGCGCCAACAAGCCGGCGACGACGGACGCGATGTTCCCCGCTTCGTCGAGGGCGGGGATCACGGCGACCAGGATGTGCTCGCGCGGCGAAGTCATCGAATGAGCCGCATCGCGCGGAGCTCGGCGTTCGCGCGCTCGGTGTGATCGACGGGGCGCTCGTCGCGCGCCCACTCGGCGAGCTCTCGCGCTCCATCGTCGAAACGGACTCGCGCCTCCCACCCGAGGAGCGCTTTCGCCTTCGAGACGTCGGCATAGCAGTGTCGAATGTCGCCCTCGCGGTATTCGCCGGTGACCTCCGGCTCGATCGCGCGGTCGAGGCCGCGGGCGAGCGCGCGAGCAATCTCCTTGATCGACACCGACCGCCCGGTGCCGATGTTGAGCGCCTCGTAGAGCGCGGTGTCTCCCGCGTCGGCGGCTGCGAGGTTCGCGCGCACGACGTCGGACACGTGCGTGAGATCGCGCAGCTGCCCGCCGTCCTCGAAGACCGTCGGAGCGCGCCCGTTGAGCAAGCGCGCGCTCATGATCGCGGCGACGCCCGTGTACGGATTCGACAGCGCCTGCCGCGAGCCGTACGTGTTGAGGTAGCGGAGCGCGATCGTCGGGATGCCGTGGGCGCGGCCCACGACCAGCGCGAGCTGCTCCTGTGCCTGCTTCGAGATGCCGTACGTGCTCGTCGGATGCTGCGCGTGCTCTTCGCTCGTTGGGACCGGGGCGACCTCGGCGCCGCACTGCAGGCAGATGGGCTCCCACATGCGCGCGACGAGGCGCGACTCGGGGCGCGCAACGCGGCCGACGACACCGTGCTCCGGACATCGGTACGCACCGTCGCCGTACACGACCATCGACGACGCGACGACGAGCCTTCGAAACTGCGCGCGCCGCGCAATCATCGCTTCGAGCAGCGTCGCCTGCCCGACGACGTTCACGTCGGCGTAACGACGGACGTCGTACATCGACTGGCCGTTTCCGACCATGCCGGCTTGGTGAAACACGACGCTGACGCCGTCGAGCGCGCGGTCCACCGCGGCGCGGTCGCGGACGTCTTCGACGAGGAGCTCGGCATGGCGGTCGAGGAAGCGCGCCGTGCCCGTCGGGTGTGCCTGCGGCAGCAGATTGTCGAGGACGCGCACGCGGTCGCCACGCGCGAGGAGCGCGTCGACGAGGTGCGAGCCGATGAAGCCCGCGCCACCGATCACGAGGACGCTTTCGCTCACGACGGACCGATCCTGGAGAGCGACCGCGCGTAACGCATGAGCGCGACCACGGTCATCGAGTCCATGATTTCGCCAGCGTCGCACATTCGGAGTGCTTCCTCGACGGTCACTGCGTTCACTTCGATCTGCTCGGTGTCCTCCGGCATCGCGCGCGCCGGTTCGAGTCCGCGCGCGACGTAGAGGTGCGCCGTCTCGGCGACGATCGACTTGCTCGTATCGAACGCGCCGAGCGACTCCAACGTCGTCGCGACGAAGCCCGCCTCTTCTTGGAGCTCGCGTCGCGCGGCGTCTTCGAGCGACTCTGCTTCTTTGACGCCGCCCGTGGGCATCTCCCATCGCATCGCCTGCGCGACGTACCGAAACTGGCGCACCAGCACGACGCGACCGTCGGCTGCGATCGGAAGTACGCCGACGCACGCGCCGCAGGAGACGACTCCGTACAGCGTCAGGCGGCCCGCACCGATGTCGACGATGCTCTCGGTCACGCGCGCCCACGGGTTCGCGTACGCGGGGCGCGTCGCGAGGGTCGTCCACTCGACGTCGCGCGCCGCGATCTCCGCGCGGATGCCCAGTCGCTCCAGCGCCGCACGCGTGTGCGCAGGAAAGCCCGGTGTGCACGGCGGAAGGATCGCGATCTCGCGCGCGAGTCGGTCCAAGTCGGCGGGCTCGTCGACGTCCGCCCACGACGCGAGGAAGCGTACGACCTTCCCGCTCGCGCGCGCGGCCGCGGCGGACTGAGAGAGGACGCGCCGCGTGCTCCAATCGATCCCCTCGAACAGCGCGTCGCACGGCTCGGAGAGACCGATGAGGAAGTAGCCTCCGTCCCACGCCGGCCCGAACACCACCGCGCCGCGTTCGAGCGCATGGGAGGCCTCGACCAGCGCATGGATCGGCAGCGTCGGAGTGTCGGCGTCGACGACGAGCACGCCCGCTGCGCCCTCGTCGACGAGCTGGTTCACGACGTTGCGCAGACGCTCGCCGAGATCCGCGCCACGCTGCGCGATGAGCCGGACGTCGGGGCCGGCGATCTCCCGGATCGCGACCTCGGCCTCGCTGGGCGCGAACGCGACCGCGCGCGCGACGCCCGGAACGAGCGCGATTTGCGCGAGCTTGTCGGCGAGAAACGCTCTGTAGAGCGCGAGGGCCCCCTCCGCGCCGATGCGCGGGACGAGGCGTGTCTTGACGTGACCGAGCGCCGGAGCCTTCGCCATCACGACGAGCGCGATCCGCCCGGCGAGCGACGAGGCGGCCATCAGGAGAGCTCCGAGCGAAACGATGCGCCGAAGCGTGTACACGTCCCGACGATCAGGGGCGGATGGGAAACGCTCATATCGGAGGAGTACGACGCCGTTACGCCAACGTTTCGTTCGAACGTGCAGAAGGCGCAGCGAACCATGTGCAAGCGGGCATACCACGCCGGGCGTTGCCGAGGACGCTGGGCGGTTTTGTCGGCGCACGGTTTGCGTCGCCGCGCGACGCCTGCGCCGGAAGCGCTGGGACGGCGGTGCCTTGCGCGTCGAAACGTGCGCGATCCTTCGCCCGCCAGGTCCGGCGAGTCCGGCATCCCCGATGCAGAGAACAGTCGCTTTTGAAGGAACGCCGTCCCATACCGAACATCGAGACGTTCTTCGATCCGATCACGTTCACGCTCACGTACGTCGTCTTCGGCCTCGACTCGAAGGACGCGGTCGTCATCGATCCCGCGACGGCATTCCGCTCGGCGTGATCAACGTCGATACGCTAACGCGAACCGGCGACATGGTGCTTGCCCGGAAACGACCGAATCGAGCCATCCTGGCGGACACCAACCGCGAATCGAGTCGATGGTTACGCGGCGTGGCCGCTGTCGAAGACGCACGTGAAGAGGCGTTCGAGGCGGTACACGTCACCGACGCGGAGGGCGACTTCTTCGAACTGATGGCGACGATGCATGAGGACGATGCGCGCTTCGTGATCCGCGCAGGTCAGCTCGACAGGCTCGTCGGCCCGGACGGCAGCGTGGTCGGGCTTCGACAAGCGGTCGACGACATCCGCGAGCCTGCGCTTGTTCGCGACGTCGAGCTCACCGAGCGTGTCCATCGCCATCGAAAGCCACTCAATCTCAGAATCAAGCACCCCGCGCGAAACAAGCGAGTGGCTCGTCTCGCGATGGGTACGACGCGCGTGACGATGCGAAAAACACGGTATAGCAGCGTCGAGAGCGCGGGCTTTTTCGTCAACGTCGTCCGCGTCTGGGAGGTTTCGCCGAGCCCCGACGAGCCCGCCGTCGAATGGGTACTCTTCACCACCGAAGATGTGTCAACCGCAGAAGCCATCGAGCGTGTCGTCGACATCTATCGACTTCGCTGGACGATCAAGGAGTACTTCAAGGCGCTAAAAACGCCGGACGCCGAACGCGCCAGCGCGGCTCGGTTTTACCGAGCTCGAACTCTATTTGATGGCCCATTCACCATCAAACAAGGCCTTGCCGCCACCTGTATCGCCACGCGATGGGCTTACCCATCTGGCACGCCTCGGCGGCCATCTCAAAAACAACGGCGAGCCAGGGTGGCTCACGTTAGGCCGCGGATACGAGGAGCTGCTGACCCTCCAAGTCGGCTGGAGAATGGCTATCAACGCAATGAGAAGTGATCAATCTTGAGCGGCGGGTGGGGGCATCAACGTCATGGAAAACGGCTCTAGCGGCAGCCGCGAGAGGACGACCGCGAAGAGCGGGAGGAACTGCAACGCATGCAGCGCGAAGAAGTGCGACACACGCAAGTCGCCGTGCGTGGTGCTCCAGTTGGTGACGGCCATGCCAGGCCCGCCGTCCTCGCCACCGATCGTGTGGCGGCCGCGGCCGCCCATGCCGAAGCCCGACACCGCGGCGAACAGGAGGATCCACAGCGCCGCGCGCCACGCCACGGAGAGGAGCGTGGATTGCGCGAGCGGCCGCACCGTGGCGAGCACCGTGATGGCGGCCATGGCGAGCAGCAGCACGGCGATGCCGCGGAACATCGTCCTCGTCAGCGCGGCGTCGAGCGGCCGCTCGAGGTTGAAGCGCGAGCGCCGACCGCGCAGCGCCTGCGCGCCGATGATGGCCATCGAACTTGAGCGGCTTCAGCGCAGGATGAACGCCGAGGATCGGCGCGGCGTCCAGCCGTAGTAGCGCTACGCAGACGACGCCGACGACCCCAGGCTCGGGGCAAAGACCGGCATGGGTGATTTTCCCTTCATGGCCTTAGCACCCGTCGATGGCGCGACGTGGCGATTGTTGGCGCGCGCGACGGGCCACTCGGTCGTGATGGCCGCGTGGCGCTCAAATCGAGCGCGAGATGTGTTGCCTGATCGATTCGCCGCGACTCTACTAAGCTGCGCACCCCATGGAACGACTCATCGAGGGCTTCCGACGTTTTCGGTCCGACTACTTCGAAGCCAACCGCGCGCGCTTCGAGCGCCTGGCCGGCCGGCCTCAACACCCGCGCTACGCCATCGTCACGTGCTGCGACAGTCGCATCGACACGACGCGCGTGTTCGACGCGATCCCGGGCGAGGTGTTCCTCATTCGCAACATCGCCAGCCTCGTGCCTCCTTACGAGCCGGACCAGCACCACCATTCCACCTCGGCGGCGATCGAGTACGCGGTCCGCGTCCTCAAGGTGGGTCAGTTCGTCGTCCTCGGCCATGCCGGGTGCGGCGGCATCCGGGCGCTCTTGGATCCGCCTGCGCCCCCGACCGACTTCATCAATCTCTGGCTCGAGATCGCCGGTCCTGCACGCGACCGCGCATTGAGCATGCAGGGACTCTCGCGAGAGGAGCGACAGCGAACATGCGAGCTCGAGGCGTTGAAGTCGTCCTTGGCCAACCTGCTCGCGTTCCCGTGGTTGAAGGCGCGAATCGAGGACGGGAGCCTTCAGGTCGACGCGCTCTACCTCGACCTCGAGCGCGGCACGTTGCTCCTCTACGATCGACACGCGGACACGTTCGCGGAGGTCTGAGCGCGGACGCATCGCGAGAATCGCTGACGAGCGAGTGACAGATAGCGGCCGGCAGAAGCGATCGGTCGCCGACGGAAGTGCGGATCGCTCCCCGGCTATCGAGCGCGTCATCATCCGCAGCCGTGGCCCCTGCTAGATTGCTGGAGCCATGTCCTTCGAACGCTACTTGGCGATGGGCGGCTCGGGCCGCGGCACGCACACCGGAGTCGATGGCGGAGGGCTCATCGAGCTTCCTGGTTGGCAGATGCGCGTGAAGGTCTCCGCGTCCGACACGGGCGGTTGTCTCACGCTCATCGAAGCGCGCATGGCGGCAGGGCACCAAGGCCCTGCGGAGCACGTTCACGTCGGCCACGACGAAGCGTTCTTCGTGATCTCAGGGCAGCTCCGCTTCCGCGTGGGCGACGGGTACGAGACCGCAACGAGCGGCGAGACGATCTTTGCTTCGCGAGGTCTCGCCCATGGCTTTTCAAACTCCGGCGACGTCGAGGCGCGCTACCTCGTCGCGTTGACCCCCTCGGGCTACGAGCTCTACTTCGAGCGCCTCGCCGCCATCATCCGCGCGAGCGGAGCCATGCCCGGCCCGGAGGAGCTCCAAACGCTCCTCGCCGAGCACGGGACGTTTCTGGCGGCGCCGCTCTGAGCGCGTCGCGACGGGTCAGGGCATCCACTGGTGAATGTTGCCGACGCCGTCGACGATCCACGGCATGCCGTGCGCGGAGACGGTGACCTTGTAGCCGTGGGCGCCGGGGACGTGGTCCCAGTCCGACCCGTTCCACCGGTAGACGCCGTAGCCTTGGTTCACCCAATCGCCGCAGCCGATGACGTACGCGGCGTCATTGGCACCGACGCCAATCGAGTTCGCGCATCCCGGCAGCGGCTGGAAGGCGTGGCCGTCCCACCGATAGATGTAGTTCTGGAACGTGATGACCCACGGCGTGCCCTCC
>JAYVXB010000122.1:0-7897 GCA_043785585.1 Deltaproteobacteria bacterium
CGGCTATGGCTCGACGGGCGGGGACTGACTATAAGGGCTAGCTAGTCGCAAAATGCCCGACCCGATCACGCCCCCGCCGCAGTCCGCGCCGCCATCCTCGGATCCACCGCTTTCGAGCGAGCCGAGCCCGCTCAGCTTGCGCTTGCAGGCTGCGGCGCCGCCCGAGCCTCCGCCGCCGGCGCGCTCGCCCGGGGAGCGCCGCGCGCTCGCGGAAAAACGCGTCAACACGCAGCTGAAGGCGTGGCGCCTGACCAAGCTCCTCGGCGCGGGCCCGGTCAGCGCCGCGTACGAGGCCGTGCGCGGATCGAAGGACGCGGCGGAGCGTGCCGTCGTGCGGCTGATGATCGGCAAAGTGGCGACGCACGAGCGCGCGCGCAGCCTCTTCTTGCGCGGGAGCTACGCGGCCAACCGTTTCAACCACGCGCGCGTGCTGCCTGTGATGGAGGACGGCACCGACCCCGACGGCGCGCCGTACGTCGTGCGCCCGTGGACCGACGCCGAGACGCTCGACGTGCTCGCGGCGAAGGGCGGGCTCGACGAAAAGCAGGTGCTGCGCGTCGCCGAGCAGGTGCTCGACGCGCTCGAGATGGCGCACGCGCACGGGATTCTGCACGGCGCGATCACGCCGACGAACATCCTGGTGACCGCGCGTGGATCGATTCGCCTGTGCGACTTCGCGACGCCGCCTGGCCTCGGCGCGCGCGCGGCGGAGGACGACATGCTGTCATCGCGACGCCGCGGGCCGTTCACGTCGCCGGAGCGGTGCGGTCCGATCGTGCAGCCGGCGAGCGAGCAGTCCGACGTCTATTCGCTTGCAGCATGCATGTACTACGCGCTCTCGAAGAAATACCCGCGAGGCGACGCGCGAGAGCCCGATGCGCTCGCCGCGACCCAACCCACGCCGCTGCGCGAGGTCGCGCCCACGGTGAGCGAGCCGATCGCGAACATCGTCGACCACGCGCTCTCCTTCGATCCGCTGCAGCGCTACGAGAGCGCGTACGCGATGCTCGGCGACGTGCGGCGCGTGATGGCCGGGCGCAAACCCAAGCTCGCCGACGCGATCGCGCCTGTGCCGTCGCAGAGCATGAGCGATCTGTCGAACTTGTCGCCGCCGTCGAGCCGCGGCGGTCGCCACTCGTCGGGCCGCATCCGCCTCGAGAAGCCGCCCTCGTCGGTCGGACCGGGACGCGAGCAGCGCCGTCGCCGCGAGACGCGCGGCAACCTCGTGCTCATTCTCGCGATCGCGACCCTGGTCGGCGTCGCGACGTTCGTGCTCATGCGCGAGCGCATGCAGGACGCGAAACAAAACGAAGGCAAGCCGACCCCTTCGGGATCCGCCGCGCCGTAACGCGCCGTCACGCCCGCGAGAAACCTCACGACGTCTTCCGCGTCCCGCGTCGCAAACGGAGCATACCGCGGTCACTTGATCGGTTTCACTTTCGTCTTGCTCGGTCCCGCGGGCCGCACGACCTTCGTGAGCGGCGCCTTGTCCGCAGGCGTGACCGCTGGCGCGGGGAACGCGCTCGATGGTGGAGCGTACCGCGGCGAGCCGCGCGCGTCGGCGCAGCAACGGAACGACACGAAGTAGTAGGACCACTGCGGCGCGTGGCTCGTCGTGAGCGGGCGGCATGCGTTGCGAACGTGGCCCCACGCGCCGCCTTTGAGCGCGGAGTACTTCCCGGTGTCCGCGCCCTTCGCTGGCACCGGCTGATCGTTGATGACCCACTCGTCGAAGTTCCCCGTCATGTCGTGCGCACCGAAGCCGCTCACGCAGCGCGCGAACGCACCGCTCGCGACGCTCTGATCGAGCCGGGCGAGCTCGGGCGCTTGCACCGCGGCATCGCCGGCGTCGGGCGGATCGACGGCGTTCATTTTCTCGATCGAAGGCGCGATGTACTCGTTGTCGATGTTGCACGCCGCGTTGTCGCGATCCCACCCGTACGGGAACGGGAGGCGCTCCGGGCCTTCGCACGCCATCGTCCACTCGCTCTCGTAGCAGAGGCGCTTGCCGCGGAAGAGGCACGTCGCTTGCGCGTCGGCCCAGGACACCATCCACGGCGGGTGCGCCCCTTTCTCGTTCGGGTACTCGTATTCGTCGATGCAGAATGCACGCTCTTCTTCGGGCGCCGTGCAGCGCGTCTCGTGGGCGAAGGCGTGGCAGAGCGTGATGTGGTTCGCGCCGTTCGGCTCGTCGTGCAGGCAGTCGCGCTCGACCTTCGGGCAGAAGCGACCGGAGACGAAGAGCATGCCGGCGGGGCAGGGGGGGGCGGGCGTGGGCGTGGGCGTGGGCGTGGGCGTGGGCGCCGGCGTGGGCGTGAACGTGCTCGAGGATTCGAGCGCGGACGAAGCGTCTGGCGTCTCGTGCGTGTCCGAACGTCCGCACGCGACGAGAAGGATCGTCGCGACGATCGCGCGCTTCATCCCTCGCCGCGCTTGATGGCGTACGCGCGGATCTTCTTGTGGAGGTTCGTGCGCTCGACACCCAGCATCACGGCGGTGCGCGAGATGTTCCAGCCGGTCATCTTCAGCGTCTCGACGATGTACTGCCGTTCGGCCTGCTCGCGGAACTCGCGCAACGTCAGGTGCTTTCCTCCGCTCGTCGCGGGAGCGGGCGTCGCGCGCGCTGCCGCGTCCGCGAGATCGTCCTCGAGCGCATCGGCGGCCGTGACGCCCGGCGCGTCCGGCGCGTCTTCCTCACCGAACGGGCTCTCGTGCGGATCCTCGGGGAGGTCCGCGATCGTCACCCGATCGCCCGAGAGAATCGCCATCCGCTCGACGACGTTCTTCAGCTCGCGGATGTTCCCCGGCCACTTTCGCTCCCCGAGCGCCTTCACGACGTCGGCATCGATCGGCTTTCGTTTCGTCCCGTTCTCGCGCGAGAACCCCTCCATGAACGCCTCGGCGAGGAGCGGAATGTCCTCGACGCGTTCGCGGAGCGCGGGGCTGCGGATAGGGAAGACGTTGAGTCGAAAGAAGAGGTCCTCGCGGAAGCCGCCCTGCTCGACGCCCTTGCCGAGATCCTTGTTCGTCGCGGTGAGCACGCGCACGTCGACGTGGATCACGTGCTCGCTTCCGACGCGCGAGATCTCGCCGGACTGAAGCGCGCGCAACACCTTCGCCTGCGCGATGATCTCCATGTCGCCGATCTCGTCGAGAAACAGCGTGCCGCCGTGCGCTTGCTCGAAGAAGCCGCGCTTCTTCGCTTGCGCGCCAGTGAACGCGCCGCGCTCGTGCCCGAAGAGCTCGCTCTCGATGAGCTCGCGCGGGATCGCGGCGCAGTTCACCTTCACGAACGGCCCGTCCGCGCGCGGCGACAGCCGGTGGATCGCGCGCGAGATGAGCTCCTTGCCGGTGCCGCTCTCGCCCGTAATGAGCACGCTCGCCTTCGTGGGCGCGACCTTTTCGATGTCGTGGAAGAGCTTCTTGATGACCGAGCTCGTGCCGATCATTTCGTACCGCTGGAGCTGCGCGAGCGACGCCTCGGCGAGCGCTCGGCGTGTCTTCGCGGCCTCGAGGACGTTGCGCACGCTGACGAGGACGCGCTCGCGGTTCAGCGGCTTCTCGAAGAAGTCGCTCGCGCCGAGCTTGATCGCCATGACGGCGTCGTTCACCGTCGCGTGGCCGCTGATCACGATGATCGGGAGATCCTTCGTCGCGTCGTCCTGCTTGATGCGATCGAGCGCGTCGAGCCCGCTCATGTTGGGGAGCTTGACGTCGAAGATCGCGAGATCGACCGGCGACTCGGGGCTCGCAAGGATCTCGAGCGCATGCTCCGCCGTCTCGGCGCTGAGCACCTTGTATCCCTCGCCTTCGAGGACGAGCTGCAGTGTGCGGCGAATGTTCTTCTCGTCGTCGACGACGAGGACGGTCTTTGCTGTGGGGACGCCGGAGGGCGGGGGAGCGGGATTCGTCATGGCAACGCGCGCCTCAAGGTACACTCGTTCGCGCATGAGCCTACCGAATCGAATGAGGGCGGTCGTCACCGGCGCCGGCGGCGGACTCGGACGCGCGTTTTGCCTCGAGCTCGCGCGTCGAGGCGCGCGGATCATCGCGTCCGACAACCGCGCGGACGCGGCCGAAGAGACCGCGACGATGCTTCGTTCGAGCGGCGCCGAGGCGCACGCCTTCACGTGCGACGTGGCGCGCGCGGCGGAGGTCGAGCTCCTCGCGGTGGAGGCCGACGAGCGCTTCGGCGGGACCGACTTGCTCATCAACAACGCGGGCGTCGCGGTCAGCGGCGCGGTCGGCGAGGTCAGCCTCGACGACTGGGCGTGGATCATGGGGATCAACTTGTGGGGCGTCATCCACGGATGCCACGCGTTCCTCCCGCGGATGAAGAAGCAGAAGAGCGGTCACGTGCTCAACGTCGCATCCGCAGCGGGCCTGCTGTCGGCGCCGATGATGGGTCCGTACAACGTGACGAAGGCGGGCGTCGTCGCGCTGTCCGAGACGCTCTACGGCGAGCTTTCGCCGATCGGGCTCGGCGTGACGGTCCTCTGTCCGACGTTCTTCAAGACCGACATCGCGAAGAACGGGCGCGGCCCCGCCGACGCAGACGACATGAAGCACGTCGCCGAGAAGCTGATGGCGAAGTCGAAGATCCAAGCCGACGACGTCGCGAAGTTCGCTCTCGACACGTGCGACGCGGGCAAGCTCTACGCGATCCCGCATCCGGACGGACGCTGGATGTGGCCTCGCGCCGAACACGTTCTACAAGCAGGTGTCGAAGGTCGCGCTGCGAATGGCGGCGGCGAAGAAGTAGCGGCAAAGAAGTAGCCGGTCGCGAGCGAGGCTAGACGCGCTTGCGCTGCATCAGCTCGAGGTAGTTCTTCGCCTGGTTCGTCAGTGGGCTACGCGGGTAGCGCTCGACGATCGTGATGAACGCCTGCCGCGCGTCGTTCCACCGGTGCATCTTCAGGTACGTCTCGCCGAGGAGGAGCAGCGCGTCGGGCTCGAGGCCCGAGTCGCCCGTCGACTCGCCGTTCGGTCCTTGGACCGCGGCGCTGAAGTTTCGCAGCGCGTACTGGATGCGCGCGATCGCGGCGTCGTAGTTGTCCTTCTGCAAGTAGAAGCGCGCGACGTAGAGCTCGTGCCGGACGAGGCGCGCGGTGACCTCGGCGAGGAGCTCACGGACGTGCTCGCTCTCCTTGGCGTTCGGGTAGTCGTGGAGAAAGCCGCGGAGCTCTTTGTACGCATCGAGGACGCCGGCTTGATCGCGCTCTTCGCCCGCGGGCAACAGGAACGAGTCGGGGATCTGCTGGTACTCGGCCTCCGCGATCCGCGAGCGCGCGTACGCGACCTCTTCGGGATCCGAGCGGTGATCGTGAATGAACTGGCGGTACGCGCGGATCGCGTCGGCGTATTTTTCCTGCTCGTAGTCGACGTCGGCGATGCGAAGCTCGGCGAGCTTGGCGTACTTCGAGTAGCTGTACTTGCGCTTCACCTCGCGCATCAGCTGCGTCGCCTCGAGCCAGTTTCGCGCCTTGAACTCCTCGAGCGCCTCTTCGTATTTGCGCTTCGCATCGGCGGTGTAGCCGAGCGCCGTCTTCGCGTCGGGCCGAGCACACGCGGTCAGCGCGGCGAACGGACCCATGCCGGCGCTTGCGGTGAGCGCGGTGAGAACGAAGGGGATGATCGAGGCGCGAATACGCATGGTTCGAAGCGCGCGGACGCTAACCCAGGTGCACGCGAAACGCGAGGCGTTCACTTTCGCCCGTCCTTCGTCGCGGCTTCGCCTTACGCTCGCCCGCATGGATCTCGCCGGTCGCAGCGCCACGGAGCTCGCCGATCTCGTGCGTCGCAAGCAGGCATCGCCGAAGGAGATCGTCGCGGCGCACCTCGCGCGGATCGAGGCGCTCGACGGGCGCGTGCACGCGTTCCAGGTCGTACGCGCCGAGCGTGCGCTTGCCGAGGCGCGTGCGCTCGAAGACAGGCGCGATCTCGCGAGCCTTCCGTTTGCCGGCGTGCCCGTCGCGATCAAGGACTCCGTCGACGTAGCCGGGGAGCCGACGCGGCACGGGAGCGCCGCGACGTCGAACGCACCGGTGCAACGCGACGACGAGCTCGTCCGCCGATTGCGCGCCGCGGGCTGCATCGTCATCGGAAAGACGACGCTCCCCGAGCTGTCGATTTGGGCGTTCGGAAGCTCTGCGCTCGCCGAGCCGCGCAACCCGTGGAACGTGTCGAGGACGACCGGCGGATCGAGCGCCGGTGCGGCCGCGGCGCTCGCTTCGGGGATGGTCCCGATCGCGCAGGGCTCGGACGGCGGCGGATCGATTCGCATACCGTCCGCGTGCTGTGGCGTCTTCGGGATCAAGCCGACGCCAGGCCTCGTCCCTTGCGCGGGCGGTCTCGATTCGCATTGGTTCGGTCTGTCGGCGTGGGGGCCGATGGCGACGACGGTCGCGGACGCCGCGCGCATGCTCGACGTGCTCGCGGGCACGTCGACGCACGCCGATCCTCGCCCACCCGAGGCCCCGCTCCGGATCGCGTTCTCGTCGAAGTCGCCGGCCGTTGGAGTCACGGTGCATGCGGACATCAAGCAAGCGCTCGCCGCCATCGCCGACGCGCTCCGCGCCGCGCGTCACTCCGTGAGCGAGAGCGATCCGCCGTACGCCGCGCACGCGCCGCTCGTCTTCTTGCAGCGCTTCTACTGCGGCATCGCCGAGGACGTGGAGTCGATGGGTCTTCCGTTCGAGCGACTCGAGGCGCGCACGCAGCAGATGGTGAAAATCGGACGCTGGCTCACGCGGCGCCGCCCGGTCCGCATCGAGCGATCGCACGCGCTCCGCGATCGGATGCTCGACTGGTTTCGCGACGTCGACGTCCTCGTCACGCCGACGTTCGCGCGCACCGCGATCCGCGGCGAAGGCTGGTCCGACACCGGGATGGCGAAGACGCTCCTCGAGATGACGTCGTTCGTCCCGTTCACGCAGCAGTGGAACATCGTCGGCTTTCCGGCGGCGTCGGTGCCGGTGGGGATGGCGTCGGACGGGTTGCCGATCGGGTTGCAAGTCGTCGCGCCGCCGGGCCGCGAGGACCGCATTCTCTCCGTGTGCGCGCAGCTCGAAGCGCTCCGTCCGTGGCGACGCCACGCGCCGGTCGCGACGGCGAGCTAAGCCGGCTCCGCACGCCAGCGCTGGATCCTCCGCGGCGGCGCGGCGTTCTCGTCGGCCTCGCGCGCGTGCTTGTACGCGGCACGCACGATGAGCCGCGCTTTCTCCGCGACCTCCGGCGCCGGATCGTCGAGGTCGACGGTCACCGTGCCGTCTGCCTCGACCACCGCGCGCATCGCCACGCGCGCGCCCGGCGTGACCGCTTCGCCTACGTAACGCCACGGCGGTCCGCCGTCGCGCTCGCGCGAAATATCGATGCGAAGCCCGCTCTCTGGATGCTCCCCGATGATTCCCATGCGCCTCGCTCTCGGCCGTCCGTGGTCTGCCCCTGGTCCGGTGGCCGAAGCCTTATGCTAAAACGCGGCCGCCATGGATAAGAACCCGATCACACCCGATGGGTACGCGCGCCTTCGCGACGAGCTGCAGAACCTGCGGAGCGTCCAGCGCCCGGCGGTGATCCAAGCGATCGCGACCGCGCGCGAGCACGGCGATCTCAAAGAGAACGCCGAGTACCACGCCGCGCGCGACAAGCAGTCGTTCATCGAAGGGCGCATCAAGCAGCTCGAGCACAACCTGGCGCTCGCCGAGGTGATCGATCCGTCGAAGGTCGAGGGGAGTCGCGTCGCCTTCGGTGCGTACGTGAAGCTCTCGAACACGCAGACGGAAGAAGAGGTCACGTACCGCATCCTCGGCGCCGACGAGTCGGACATCGCGCAAGGGACGATCAGTGTCACGAGCCCACTCGCGCGTTCGCTCCTCGGCAAGGAAGCGGGCGACGAGGT
>JAYVXB010000123.1:0-7896 GCA_043785585.1 Deltaproteobacteria bacterium
CTCGCGCCGTTCGCGCGACTCGCGATGTCGCTGCGGCTCGCGGCGCAAATGGAGGGGGCATTCGCGGCGCCATCTCGATTGCGACCCGATTTGGGCGCCTCGGTCGATGCCGTGTTCGAGCGAGCGCTCGCGCCGGATCCGTCGCAACGCTACGAGACGGTGACCGCGCTGGTCGACGCGCTCGACTTCGCCCTGGGTACGCAGCCCGCCCTCCCGGCAGCCGCGGCGGCGACGTCGCTCGGCGCCTCAGCGCTCGATCGCGAGCTCGAGCCGCGTTCGTTTGGCGGAGGGATCGCCATGATGCGTAAGTTCGTCGCACGCGAGATCGGCGCGGAGAACGAACGCGCGCTGGTCGCGACGCTCGCGTCGAGAGACGCGAACGTGCTCGCCGACGCTGTCGCTCACCCCACGCTCTTGTTTCCGACGATTGCGTACTCGGCGTACCTCCGCGCGTATTCGGGGGGCGACAAGGCGCGCATCTTCGCGCTCGCCGAACGCGTTTCGCGCGCGACTGTGCCCGAGCGCCTCGCCTCCGCTCAGATCGATCGCTCACCGCACACGGTCCTTCGCGCAGGAGATTCGATCTTTCATCGCTTCCACGCTTGGGGTGAGCTCCGGTTTTTGCGCGACACGTCGGACCGCTCGCGGGTGGAGCTCACGACGCCGGCGGCGCTCGCGCCCGAACAGTGCACGGCATTCGCGGGAGCGGTCAGCGGAATGCTCAAATGGGTCCGGCGCGACGTTCGCGTGCGTGACGAGGCATGCGTCGCGGACGGGGCGAAGGTCTGCGCGTTCGTCATCGAGTGGGGATCGTCTTGAGAACGGGGCTGGTTGACCGAGGCGTCATGTATCCTCGTCGTCCGAGGGCATGAACGTAAAGGCGCAGGGACTACTCAACGCCGCTCGCTTCGTCGAGGAGCACCACGGCCGCGACATGCTCGGCGAAGTCGTGCGCGCGTGCAGCCCCAACGTCCGCGACAGGTACGTCTCGGCGATCGCGATCAACTGGCACCCGATGGAGGAGCTCTGCGAGTTCGTCGAGGTCGCCGAGCGATGCATCGGCAGTCCCCCGGGAAAGCTCGGCGAGCAGATCGGCGCCGCCGGCGCGCGCGCGAACATGAAGGGCGTGCTCCTTCGGATCGCGTTCTATGTGACGAATCCCGAGTTCATGATGAAGCGGATCGCTGGGCTCTGGAGTCAGTTCAACGACCGAGGGTCGATGCTCCTGCTCGTCATCGGCAAGGACATGGTGCGCCTCGAGGTGACCGGCGTGCCGCATCCGAACAGCACGTTCTGCAGCATTCTCACGGGATGGTGCGGCGAGGTCGCGATTGCGATCGGCGTCGATGCGCCCGTCGCGCGTCACATCGAGTGCCGCGCGCTGCACGCGAAGCGGTGCATCTGGGAGGTGCGCGGGAGCTTCCTCGAGCGAATGGGAAAAAACGATCGACCGAAGATCTAGCGCTCACTCGGGACGCGCTGATTCAGGCTCACGCGCTCCGCTTGCTCGCGAGCAGCTCGCGGAGCTTGTCGACCATGGCGTGCGGCGAGCACGGCTTGTCCAGGTAGGCGTCGCATTGCGCGCGGCCTCCCAGCGCTTCGCGGAATGCGGTCAACATGAGAATCGGAATCGTTCGTGTGGACACGTCACGCTTCAAGAAGAGTGACGCCTGCACTCCGTCCATGAGCGGCATGGCGTAGTCGAGGACGATGACGTCGGGGTGAAGCTCGCGCGCCATCCGGATGCCGACCGCGCCGTTCTCCGCCTCGCACGTGCGGAAGCCCGACATGCGAAGGTGCAGCGAGTACGCTTCGCGCGTGTCGGCGTGGTCCTCGACGATGAGGACGAACGGCGCGTGACGCGTGACGAGTTGGTCGTCGCGAGGCGGATTTGTCACGCGCGTGTCCTCGGGCCCAGCCGCTGGATGAGCTCGACTCCGCACGAAGTCTCGAGGAAGAAGCGAATGGCCCGTTGCGAAAGCGATCGGCGTAGTTGTATTGGCGTCACTGGCACCTTCCAAAGCGAAGGGCGTGCCGCGCTACGCGCTCGTCGGCGCGTGGCGTCGGCGTGCCGAACCCCGCGCGCTCGTCCTCATCGAAGAACCAACCGAGCCGTTCTTCGTGGACTTGCCCGCGCGGGGTCCGTCCGACCCGTCGAGGCTCGCGAGCACAGCCTTGTACCCGCGCTGCACGGTCTCGTCGAAGAGCGCCTTCATCCGATCCCCGAGCGTGCGCTGCGCTTCCTTCGACATCGCCTTGCGAGCCTTGGGGAAGAGATCGCGCTCCTCTTCCTTGTGGTGATTGACCATGAGCTCCTTCAGCGCCTTCGTCCGCGCCTTGAACGCCTCGTGCCCAGGTGTCGTCGCGAGCAGTCGCTCGAGCGCGAAGCGACCCATCGCGTGCTCTTCGAGACCCTCGAGGATCAAGCCCTCGTCGAGCTTGCGAACGGCCGGATAGAAGAGCCGCTCTTCGATCGTCATGTGCGCCGCGAGATCGTTCGCGAGCGTGCGAAGGAGCGTCGAGGCGCTTCCGTTCGCCGATTCGAGCTCATCGAAGAGCCGCTCGACCTTCCGGTGCTGGTCGGTGAGAAGATCCGTCGCGGTCACGCCGTGCGCGTCGCTCGCGCTCACGCTCGCCGCGATCTCGCGAATGCGCCGCTCGGTGCCGCGCGCGATCTCGGTCGCAAGCGTAGCGGTGGACGCGAGCACCTTTTCGATCTTCGCATACGCCGTCTTCGGCTTGGTCTTCGACTTCGAGGTTCGTTTGGTCATCTTCGCGTTCGTCGTCATGGCTAGACCGCCGCTCCGCGACGCCCTGCGATCGCGTGGTACGCGACGAGGACGACGACCGCGCCGATGACGGACACGAGGATGCTCCACAGGTTGAAGCCGGTGACACCCGCCGCACCGAACGCGTTGAACAAGAACCCGCCGACGACGGCGCCGACGATCCCGAGGACGATGTCGAGGACGACACCCTCACCGCTCTTGTTGACGAGCTTGCTCCCGATGAATCCCGCGACGAGGCCCAACACAATCCACGTAATGATCGACATGGCTCCCTCTCTTTCGAGAGCGGCTTCTTCGCAACAGGCGGGCCAAGCGCACAAATGCGCGATTTCTCACGTACACCCGCGCCCGCGTTGATGCGAATTGCCCCGCGCGAGGCGTCCGCGCTCGCGCGCAACGACGAGTAGTAGCCAGCGCGCGCGAGACAGCCCCCGCGGGTGCTCGTTCGCCTCGTCGCTCGCGTGGAACGACAGTCGAGTCGTTGACGCCCGAGGCGCGCGCTGTTTGGCTCGGTGCATGAGCGGGCTCTCGGCGTACGATCTGGGCGACGAGCTGCGAGCGAAGCGCCACCTCACGCAGGGCAAGGAGCGTTCGCGGCCCGGCGACGCGCGGTCGCTCTCGCCGAAGATCACCGACGCGATGAACGCGGCACACGCCGACCTCGGCGACTGAGCGTCCCAGATGCGCGACGTGCTCCTCACCGACGCCATCGTCCTCGACGAGCCGGCCATTTCGCTCGCCTGGACGTCGACGTTCGACGATGCCGTGGCGCTGCTCGCGGGTCGCGGCTGCGATCGCGCGTCGCGCCGGTGCGTCCTCCGCGACGTGGTCTTCGCCGGCGTCGCGTTCGCGCGCGCGACGCTCTCGTTCGACGCACGCGGATGCCTGGCGCACGCGCGGTTCGAGCCGCCGCCCGATCCGATCGATCCTCGCGATCCCGAAGGAAGCATGCCGGAGGACGTAGAGAAGCAACTCCAGCGTCACGGTCCGTCGATCCTCGCGCGCAGGACGAAGCTCGAGACCGTGCTCGGCCCGGGCACTCCGTCGCCACGCGCGTACGCCGGGCTGTGCCCCGACATGACGTTCGGCTCAGGGACCACGCGGGCCCTTCACCACGTGATGTTTTGCGTCGAGCGCGGCGGCGACGTCGAAGGCTGGCTCGAGGACGAGGTCGAGGTCACGCGCGCGGATTGAGCCGGTTCTCGCGGCGCGAAGCTTGGTGCGTGATCGATCGGAAAAGGCGCCCGACTGCCCGCTGCTTCACGTCGTTCCGAACGCACCCCGCGCGCGCTGGAGCGCGAGCTTCGCGAGAAGCTTGTGGCGTCCGCTGGCGACGCCAGCGAATGGCCACGCCCCTATCGACCGCGCGACGTAGAAAAGGCCTTCGGGTGATCCTTGATCGCGCGCGGCGATCGCCGCGTTCGCGTAGAGACGCCCGTCGACACTCCGCTTCAGCGTCAAGCGCTCCATGCCCGAAAAATCCGCTTGGATCCTCTTGGCCACGGTCTGCGCCGAAGCGAGAATCGACAACCAATTCCGGTGCGTGATGCTCGCCGGGTGGTACCGGTAGTAAATCGACGGCTCGTCGACGACTCCGAACGAGCCACGCTTGGACAAGCGGTAGAAAAAATCCCAATCCTCCGACGAAGAGAGCGTCGTATCGAAACGCTCACCCACGACGAGCGACTTCCGAACCATGACCGTCGACGGGACGATGGGGCACGCGAGGCGGAGCGCCTTGACGATGCTCGCTGCGTCGGGCACCGAGACAGGTTGCGTGGCGCCGTCGGGCGTGAGGCTGAAGTAAGGCGTGTAGATGACGTCGAGGCTCGGTGTCGCTTCGAGAAGACGGAGCTGTCGCTCGATCTTCTCGGGCAGCCAGATGTCGTCCGCGTCGAGGAACGCGATGAAGTCGCCGCGTGCTTCGTCGATGCCGCGGTTGCGCGTCGCGCTCTGGCCGACGTTCTTCTGCGAGATCACCGTCACGCGCGGGCCGAACGAACGAGCGATCTCGGCGCTCTCGTCGATCGACCCGTCGTCGAGCAGGAGGATTTCGTCGGGGGCGCGCGTCTGGCCGAGGGCGCTCTCGAGCGCCTCGCGAAGGTAGCGTTCTCCGTTGTAACAAGGAATGACGACACTCACGCTCGGCATCGCGGCGATGCTGCCACGCGAATCTGCCTCGCGCAATCGAGGCAACGGTGACATTTTCTTCCGCGCGGCATTCTTCGCTCGTAGCCTTTCGGCATGCACCGATCGCATTCGGGAGCGAGATGGCTGACGCTCCTCCTCGTCGGGTTCGCGGTCTTCGCCATCGGCGCGTGCTCCGGCGGTTCGCCATCGAGCGGCAGTGACGACAACGGGCCGGACGCCTCCGCTCCGCCTGCCGAACCGACGAGCGCCGTCGCGCCTCCTTCGGCGCTCGGCGTCGACGACCGACCGCCCAACTTCGTCGCCGCTCCGGCAGACACGTCGCGCTCGATCGTTCAGCGCACGCCGCGCGTCGGCATCGCGTACCCCACGAGCTCTCCGGCGCTCGCCGATCTTCCGTCGGCGCGCGACGACGACGAGCGCGAGGAGTCGGAGCACGAGGTCAAACGAATCCCTCGCACGCGACCGCGCACGCCGATCCTCGAGAGGCAGACGACGCCTGATCCGGTGGCGCAGGTCCAAGCACCGGTGCTCAGCATGCCGGTGGCGCTCGTGAACGTCGCCGGACAGGGGAGCTCGACCTCGCCCGGCACCCAAACCGGAACGCCGCCCGACACCAACGGCGCCGTCGGGCCGAACCATTTCGTGCAAGTGGTCAACGGCGGGATCGAGGTATGGAACAAATCGGGGACGGTCGTCGCAGCGTCGAAGCTGCTCAACACGTTGTGGTCGACGTTGCCCGCCGGCGATCCGTGCCGCCGCAACGATGGCGATCCCGTCGTTCTCTACGACCAGATGGCCGATCGCTGGTTCGTCACGCAGTTCGCCCTGCCGAACCAGAACAGAAACGCCGGACCGTCGTTCCAGTGCATCGCCGTATCGAAGACACCCGATCCCACGGGAGCGTACTGGCTCTACGAGTTCAGCTACCCGTACGCGATCAACGACTACGGAAAGTTCGGCGTGTGGCCCGACGCGTACTACGCGGCGTTCCACATGTTCGGCGCCGCCAACTTCAGGGGCGACGACTTCTGCGCGTACGACCGCGCGAAGATGCTCGCCGGTTCGCCGGCGACGCAGCAGTGCTTCTTCCAGGCTTACGCCAACCCGCCAGCGTGCCCGGCGCCGCAACCGTTCACGGTGTTCGGCGCGCAGCCCGTCAACATGGATGGACCGATCAAGCCACCCGTCGGGACGCCCGGATTCTTTCTGCAGTTCGACTACAGCGCGTGCAACGGCCCCTATAGCAGCCTCGATCTGTGGAAGCTGCACGTCGACTTCACGACGCCGGCGAGCTCGACGGTCACGGGACCGACGATGCTCACCGTCGCCGGCTTCACGCCGACGTGCGACGCGTCGGGCGGTCAGCATTGCGTGCCCGAGCCGGGGAACGTGACGCTCGACGCCATCGACGACCGGATGATGTTCCGACTCACGTACCGAAACTTCGGCACGCACGAATCGCTCATGGTCAATCACTCGGTCGTCGGGGGAGCGGGGAGCGGCGTGCGCTGGTACGAGATCCGATCGCCGAACGCGGTGCCTGTCGTCTACCAGCAGGGGACGTACGCGCCGGCCGATACCAATTGGCGTTGGATGGGGAGCCTCGCGCAAGATCAAGCGCGCGGCGTGGCGCTCGGCTTCAGCTTGTCGAGCTTGACGCAGGATCCGTCGATCGGGTGGACCGGGCGGCTCGCGACCGACGCGCTCGGCGTGATGGGCCAAGGCGAGACGGTGATCGCGACGGGCACCGCGGTGGAGCTCGACGACTACGCGCCGCAGCGGCGAGGCCGTTGGGGCGACTACAGCAACATGACGGTCGACCCCGTCGACGACTGCACGTTCTGGTACACGACCGAGCTCTTTCACACGGCGGGTCGATCGTCGTGGGACACGCAGATCGCGTCGGTGAAGTTTCCGACGTGCGCAGCGAACGATTTTTCGATCGGCGTCTCTCCCGCGACGCAGAACCTGAATCAAGGAGGGACCGTCCCGTACACGGTCACGACGACGCTCACCCGCGGTGTCGCCGAGAGGATCGTCCTCAACGTGCAGGACCTTCCCACTGGAGTGACCGGCGTGTTCGTTCCGCCGAGCGTGACCGCTGGGCAGACGTCGACGCTCACGTTGACGGCGACCGGCGTGGCGCCGCTGTCGACGACGACGTTCACCGTCATCGGGACCGCGCCGTCCGCCGTGCACGCAGCGACCGCGCGGGTGGTCGTCGTGACCTGCGTGGTGCTGCCGACGTGCCCCGGTGGACAGAACTGCGGCACCGCGCCCAACGGATGCGGCGGGACGATGGGCTGCGGCAACTGCACGGCTCCGCAGACGTGCGGCGGCGGCGGTACCGCGAATCATTGTGGATGCACGCCGATCAGCGCGTGCGGCGTCGGGCAAACGTGCGGAACGATCCCCGACAGCTGCGGTGGCCTCCTCAGTTGCGGCATCTGCGCGAGCAACCAGACGTGCACCGGCAATGCCTGCGTGACCAACGTCGTGGACGCGGGCGCCGACTCGGGCATGGGCTCGGACTCCGGGACGCTCGACTCCGGAACGCCCGACTCGAGCGTCGCCGACTCCGGAGCGCCCGACTCGAGCATCGCCGACTCCGGAGCGCCCGACTCGAGCGTCGCCGACTCCGCAACGCCCGACTCCAGCATCGCCGACTCGGGAGCGCCCGACGCCCGCATCGCCGATTCCGGAGCGCCCGACTCGAGCGTCGCCGACTCGGGAGCGCCCGACTCGAGCGTCGACGACTCCGGCACCGTCCTCGCGGACGCTGCAGATTCGTCGGACGCCAGCGCCAGCGACGGAAGCACGCTCGCGGGCGGCGGCTGCAACTGCCGCACGGTCGACACGCGAAGCACGACGTCGTCAGCGCCGTTCGGCCTCGGCGGTCTCGCGATCCTCGGCGTGCTGCGATGGCGCAGGCGCTCGCGTCGCGGATGAGCGTCTT
>JAYVXB010000124.1:0-7896 GCA_043785585.1 Deltaproteobacteria bacterium
AAGCGTTGGGTGTCGCTCGCGGACGGGACGCTCGCGAAGATCACCGACGAGATCGCCGCGCTCGTCGACGAGTCGGCTGCGCTCTTGCGCGAGAAGTCCGAGGCGCGCCTCGCACCGCATCACCTCGGCCGCGTCGAGCGTTGGGTCGAGGAGCACGGCGGCGAGGTCGACGCGCACGTCACGGAGCTGCGCGCGCGCCTTCGCTCGCTCGCGATCCGATCCGACGCGGATCTCCCGAAGCAGCTCAACGCGACGCTCCGCCCGTACCAAATCGAGGGCGTGGCGTGGCTCCAGTTTCTGCGCGAGCTCGGCGCCGGCGGGATCCTCGCGGACGACATGGGGCTCGGCAAGACGATCATGACGCTCGCGTTCCTCGCGCGATGGAAAGAGGACAGCGGGCGTGCGCCCTCGATCGTCGTGTGCCCGACGTCGGTCGTCGGCAACTGGGTGCGCGAGGCCGAGCGCTTCACGCCGCAGCTCAAGGTCCTCGTGCTGCACGGCACGCAGCGCGCGAAGCTGGCGCCGTCGATCCCGAAGCACGATCTGATCATCACGACGTACGGCCTTCTCAGGCGCGACGTCGATTGGCTCGCCGACACGAAGCTCCGCTGCGCCGTCCTCGACGAAGCGCAAAACGTGAAGAACGCCGTCGCCGCGACGACACGCGCCGCACGCCGCCTCGACGCCGAGATGCGGATCGCCCTCACCGGCACGCCGGTCGAAAATCGGCTGCTCGAGCTGTGGTCGATCATGAGCTTCGTCAACCCGGGGATGCTCGGCACCGCGCGCGACTTCGACGAGCGCTACGAGCGACCGATCGGCAACGATCCGAGCGGCGTCGTCGCGGAGCGCCTGCGCGCGGTCGTGCGTCCGTTCGTGCTGCGACGGACCAAGGCGCAGGTGCTACCGGACTTGCCGCCGAAGACGGAGATCGATCGCGTCTGCGTCTTCAAGCCGAAGCAAAAGCGCCTCTACGACGCGCTCGCGCTCACGTTGCGCGAGAGCGTGAAGAAGCGCGTCGAGAAGGTCGGGCTCAATCGCAGCAGCATGAGCGTGCTCACGGCGATCCTCCGCCTTCGTCAGATGGCGTGCGATCCGCGCCTCGTCGATCCCACCGTGCCCGCCGAGCACAGCGCGAAGCGCGCGGCGTTCCTCGAGCTGGTGCGCGAGCTTGCCGACGAAGGGCGGCGCGCGCTCGTCTTCTCGCAGTTCGTCGAGCTCTTGTCGCTGTGGCGCGAGGATCTCGATCGCGAGAACATCGCGTACGAGTACCTCGACGGATCGAGCACCAAGCGCGACGCGATCGTCACGCGCTTCCAGTCGGGCGCGGCCCCGCTCTTTCTCATCTCGCTCAAGGCGGGCGGCGCGGGCCTCAACCTCACGGCGGCCGACACCGTCATCCACTGCGATCCGTGGTGGAACCCCGCGGTCGAAGATCAAGCAACCGATCGCGCGCACCGCATCGGGCAAGAGCGCGCCGTCACCGTCGTGCGCCTCGTGGCGCAGGGGACGATCGAGGAAAAGATCGGCCTGCTCAAAGGCAAGAAGCGCGAGCTCGCGAAGGCAGTCATCAGCGCAGACGCCGGTGCGCTTCGCGGGCTCGACGAGGCCGACGTGCGAGATCTTCTCGGCGACGTCGAAGGCGACGTCGACGCGGATCCCGTCTGACTAGGCGTGAGCGCGACGACCTGTGATCGCGTGGTAGACGACGAGCACGGCAACGGCGCCGATCACGGACACGAAGATGCTCCAGATGTTGAAGCCGGTGACACCCGACGCGCCGAAGGCGTTGAACAGAAATCCGCCGACGACCGCACCGACGATGCCGAGGACGATGTCGAGCACGACGCCTTCGCCGCTCTTGTTGACGATCTTGCTTCCGATGAAGCCCGCGACGAGACCCAGCACGATCCAGGTAATGATGGACATGGTTTCCTCTCTTTCAATCGCCCACATACGCAACGCGCGCGCCAACCAGCGCGAGCGAAAAATCGCGGGAAAATGCGCGGATGTGACGCAGTGGACGTACATTTCCGCCGCACGCGACGGCGCGATTGCCACACGCGCGCGACGCGACGCGCGCTACCTCGGCGGCGGCTGCGCGCAGCGACCGTTGATGCACTGTTGCGCGTGGTTGCAGCAGTCGGCCGCCGTCGAGCACTTCTCGTATTCGTTCGAGCAACTCCCGGGCGGCGCGACGCACTGGAGCGCGCCGCCGTCGCTGCTCGGTCGACAGAAGCCGTCGCAGCACTGGTCGCCCGTCTCGCACGCGCCGCCCGCCGCTTTGCACGGGCTCAGCACCCAGAAGCCGCGCAGGTTGTCCGCGGTCTGCTCTTGCCCGTCGAGGTAGAACGCCGGATGGCTCGCGTCGGCGCCCGCGCTCGGCGACAGATCGATCGCCGCGACCCACAGCTTGCCGTCCTGGTCGTTATTGACCTTCGACGCGAGCGTGTTGCCATACGATCGGTGCGACGTGAACACCGCCCAGTAGTACCCGCCCACCGCGACCGGCAGCACCGTCGGCGCGAACGTCAGCTTCGGATCGTTCGCCGGCAAATACGTCGTCGGCCCGGCGCCCTTGTATCCGCACAGCGCGTCGAGGCGATGCGTCGTCTTCGTCGCGAGATCGACGATGAAGACGTCGGCCGTCGCGTTGCTGTCCGTCTCGAACGCCGCGCTCGACCCCGCGTGGTAGACGACCCACTTGCCGTCGGGCGTGAACGCCGGCCACGCGAGCGTGCTCGTCGCGTCGTGCGCGATGTCTGCGAGGCCGGAGAACGTCTTCGTCGCGACGTTGAAATCCATCGCCGCGAGCGTGTGACCGCCGCCCGTGTCCATGTGGTTGAACGCGATGTGCTTCCCGTCGGGCGAGAACGCGACGGTGCCGGCGTTCGTGATCACGCCGTCCCATCCGGGCGCAGGGATGTTGAGACCGGTGACGGTGTCCCAGAGCTTCGACGGCGTGCTCCCCGGAAACCCCGGTGCCCACGTTCGGTAGCTCGTCGCCGACATGAGGAACTTCCCGTCGGGGTAGAGCGCGCCGTACGTGAACGAGAGATCGTTCTGCGCCTTGATGACGCCGGCGTCGTTCCTGAGATCGTAGCTCGCGCTCCCGAACGAGAGCTGCGTGTTCGCGACGAGCGTCGATCCGTCGGCGCTCGCCGTGTGGCAGACGTTTCCGCATCCGCTCTTCACGACGCTCGGCGTCGTCGCGCCTGGATCGATCCGCATGATTCCAACGGAGCCGAGGCCGCCCGCGATCTGCGAGTCGTACGTCTCGTAGTAGATCGTCCCACGCAGGCTGCCTTGGGCGATCGACCACGTCTCGGTGATCGGCCCCGTCACGTTGCCGCCGGACAACTTCGTGACGTCGACCTTCACGTCGCTGTTCGCTTTCGCCGCGAGCGTGATCGCGGTCCACACGGCGGCCGACGGCTTCACGCGCCCCGGATTCGAAGCGCCGTAGAACCCCGTGTAGTCCATTCCGGGAAACGTCACGTGCACGTACGTCGCGTCCGGCGACGTTCCACCGAACTGCATCGTCGGAGGAATGAGCCCGCGCGGGAAGACGGTCTTGTCGTACGGGTAGAGCCACGCGAACGCCGAGTCCGCGGTGCCGCCGTTCTTCAGCTTCGTCTGGTCACCTGGCATGACGCCGCCAGGGTTCTCGGTGATGGTGCAGGTGCCGCCGTTGCACGTTCCGCCTGCGGCCATGCACGACGTCGGATCGCACGCGGCCGCCGGTCCGGTGTCGGGACCGGTGCCCGTATCGGTGAACGAAATGCCGCCGTCGTCGCCGGTCGTGCCGTCGCCATTGGCGCCACCATCGTCGGACGGCTCGAAGCCGCCGCTCTTCGTGCTTCCGCACGACCAGAGCGTGAGCGCCACGACGAGCCCGAGGCACACGAACGAGAACGAGCTGTTTCGAAAGGGCATGGCGTCTCCTGCGGATCCTTGCGGGATGCGGCCGAAAGTGTCGCACGGCGCGGCCGCCCATCGGTCCCCTTTGCCAATTGAGACGCCACGGTGTCGCGCCGCGATCGCGTGCTAAGAGCAAGCGCGCATGGGGGAATTGCCGCGCAGCGAGGTCCGAGGGATCTGGTTCACGACCGCGCGGCGCTACATCCTCGAGCGCGGCGGCGAAGAGTGGATCGATGCGATGGCGGTGCGTCTCGATCGGTCGTACCGCGACGTCTTCCTCGCGCCGGACGCCTCCGAGTGGTACCCGGAGCGCGCGCTTCAACAGGCGCTCGGTGCGATGCACGCGGTGATCGCGGGCGGGCTCGACGATGTCTTCGTCGACGCGATGGAGGAGTGCACGCTCCTCGGGATCAACCAGTTCTTTCGACTGCTGATGCGTCTCGGGTCGCCGACGATCGTGCTGCGGAAGGCGCCGGCGATGTGGAATCACATTCGGCGCGGCGCGGGGCACGTCGACGTGGACGCGGACGAAGCGGGGGGCGAGCTTCGGTTCACGCAGTTCCCGTACTTTCGGGATCTGCACTATCGGTTGCTGACCATTGGGGTGACGCGCGCGCTGGTGACGGTTTGCGGGAGGGCGCGGCCGGTGATCGACGTGACGAGCTTTGATTGGGATCGGATGACGGTGAGGGTGAGGTTTGCGTAGGGGGTCGGGGTCGCGGTCGGGGTCGCGGTCGGGGTCGGGGTCGGGGTCGCGGTCGAGGTCGAGGTCGAGGTCGAGGTCGAGGTCGAGGTCGAGGTCGAGGTCGCGACTGCAATACTGAAAACAAGTCCGCCCTCTGGATCCCCTCGTCGCGCCCCCGCGATCCAGTGCGACATCCTCTCCGCCCCTCGCATCCTCGTGAAATCGCGTACATCCGCGTCGCTTCCCGTCCGCTGAGGCTGGAACGGCGGTTGCTCTACGAGCAGCCGGAGGTCGAGGGGCGATGACGAAGGTTGGCGGTACGTCGGAGCGATCGTCGCGCACGCGCTACGTCGCGGTGCGGGACGCGGACCACGGTCGGTCCGTGCTGAAGTTCCTCTTCGAGTACGGCCCGCTCGCGCCCGCGATCGGCGACGACGCGCTTCCGTGGCGGCTCGTTCTGCGTCGCGATGTCATCGAGGTCCACGCGGCGAACGCGATCGCCGATGGCGGCGCCGCGGCGTTCGATGCGTTGCTCATCGAATGTGGCGGTGCCATCGCGATCGCGCGCCTCGTGCTCGCGCGTCTCGGGTTCGAGTCGAGCGTGTCATGGGGATTGCGCGAGGGGACACACGTCGCGTCGGTGCACGCAAGCGCATGGCGTACCACGATGGTGGCGGAGCTACCGCCGATGTTCTCCGAGGCCGCGCCCGCCGCCGACGACGACGCGCCGGAAGGTTCGCGCGCGGATCTGCTCGAAGGGTGGAAGCGGCTTGCGGGGGCGTGCGGCGCGTCGATGGAGATCGTCGCCCGGCCGAGCGCGGCGACCACGCGCGCGCTCCCGGAACGAACGGAGCAAGAGCGCCCGCTCGAGAGCGCGATGCGGTTCGCGCTCGAAGGAATTCGCGCGCCGGCGATCGCAAGGCGCGCAACGTTCCCGCCGTTCGAAGACGGCTTCGTCGCGCGCCTCCGTACGACGCGCCGTGGTCCTGCCGCGCTCGTCGCGCTCGGTCATGCGGCCGCGAGCGTCGCGCTCGACGCGCGCCCGAGCGGATACGCGTTTGCGTCTGGCCCGCTCGAGCGGACGTCGGGCTCGATGACGATGGCGATCGCGCTCGGACGCGTGCGCCGCGCCGGCGAAGGCGCACGCATCGTTCCACCGACATTTGCCGCCTGAGAACGGAAGGGCCGCGCCGCTTCGGCCGTTGCGTTAGCATCCTCCGTCCCGGAGGATTCCATGGCCGCCAAGAAGAAGACGCCGAAGAAATCCGCGAAGAAAGCCGTCGCGAAGAAGGCCGTCGCGAAGAAAGCCGTCGCGAAAAAGGCGGCACCGAAGGCAGCTACGAAAAACGCAGCTACGAAAGAGCCCGCTGCGATGCCAATGCCGAAGGGCAACCAGGTCGTCCACTGGGAGATCCAGTCGAAGATGCCGTCCGAGCTCCACGACTTCTACCGCGACGTCTTCGCGTGGGAGATCGACGCAAACAACGCCATGAACTACGGAATGGTCGCGTCGGGTGGCAAGGGCGGCATCAATGGCGGGATCGGCGGGAGCATGCACGAAGGATCGAGCGTCGTCGTCTACGTCGGCGTCCCCGACATCAACGCAGCGCTCGCGCTCGTGCACGCCGCGGGCGGCACGACCGTGCTGCCTCGCACCGACGTCGGCACCGTCATCATGGCGCTCTTCGTCGATCCCGAAGGCAACACGATGGGCCTCGTCGAGGGCTGAGGCGGACGAAAAGCGTTACGATAGACGCGCGTAATGGAAGAAACGGAGTCGACTCTCAAAGCGGGCTACACGCTCGACCGGTACGAGCTGCTCTGTCCGCTCGCGTCGGGAGGGATGGCGACGGTTTGGCTCGCGCGCATGCGCGGAAAGCACGGCTTCGAGAAGCTCCTCGCGGTGAAAACGATCCGCTCCGAGCTGTCGGACGATCCGCACTTCGAAGAAATGTTCCTCGACGAGGCGCGCATCGCGGCGAAGATCCAGCACCCCAACGTCGCGCAGATCATCGATCTCGGCGAGCAGGACGAGGTCGTCTACCTCGTGATGGAGTGGGTCGACGGCGAGGCGCTCTCGAAGGTGCGGCGGTTCGCGGCGAAGAACGGCGCGCGCGTCCCGATGGGGATCGCGTTGCGCGTGATCGGCGAGGCCGCGTCGGGGCTCCATGCGGCGCACGAGCTACGCGCCGACGACGGCGACCTCCTCGGCGTCGTGCATCGCGACGTGTCGCCGCAGAACATTTTGATCAGCACCGGCGGCGACGTGAAAATCATCGACTTCGGCGTGGCGAAGGCGACGAACCGACTCGCGCCAGAGACGCGCTCGGGGATCATCAAAGGCAAGCTCCAGTACATGGCGCCGGAGCAGGCGCTCGGTCGCGCGATCGATCGGCGCGTCGACGTCTGGGCGCTCGGCGTGTGCCTCTACGAGCTCGTCGCGGATCGTCTGCCGTTCGACGGCGACAACCAGCTCGAGCTCTTGCAAAAGCTCAGCGTCGACCAGCCGCCGCCGCCGATCGAAGGCGCCGTGCCCGCGGTGGTCGAAGAGATCATCATGAAGGCGCTCGCGCGCGATCCCGACGCTCGATACAAATCGTGCGCGGCGATGCGGCGCGCGATCGACGCGGCGATGGCGGAGCTCGAGCTCCCGTGCGCGAACGAGGACATCGCGGCGTTCGTCTCGGAGCACCTGCCGGATCGCGCGACGAAGCGGCACGAGATGGTGTCGCGTGCGTTGAAAGAGGCGAGCTCGCGCGTGCGCGCCGTGCTCACGTCGGACGACGGGCCGGTCGGCGCGTTCGACGGCACTGTCGAGGTCGACGCGAACTCCGCGCCGCCCAGCCGCGTGCCGACGCGCGTGACGCTCGCGACCAAGCGAGAGAGACGCCTCGCGCTCGCGCCGGAGGACGAGCCCGAGCCGCACTCGGCGCCTTCGAATGCGACGCTCGGATCGGCGGCCGTCGTCGAGAGCCGCAAGCAGCTGCTCGCGATCATTCCTCGCAGCCGGAGCGGCACGTGGGTCCTCCGCATTCTCGTCGTGGGCGCGCTCGTCGGCGGGATTTTTCTTTGGCAGAATTACGTCGACCGTTCCGTGCCCGTGAGTGCGACGAGCCCGCCTCCGGTCGCGACGACGTCGGCGAGCGCGGATCCCGCGACGGCGCTCGCACCCGCGAGCGGCACGGCGAGCGCGACGTCGAGCGGCAAGGCGACGCCGACGAGCGCGTTCGGTCCGCGCGTCGGACTCTTCCCGTTGAAGGACGGCGGCCACGAGCTCACGCCGATCCCGA
>JAYVXB010000125.1:0-7891 GCA_043785585.1 Deltaproteobacteria bacterium
GGAGAAACCCGAAGTGAACGCCGTCGCCGCCGGTACTCGCGAAGCTCAGCGAGTTGCGCGGCGTGGACCGGTACGGCGCGCGTTCGACGGACGGATGCAGGACGAGGCCGACATCGACGAGCTCGGGCTCGCCCGAGTCTTCTCCGAGCCGAAGTGCGGCGTCGACCTTCTGGAGTCGCGCGAAGGCTTGGTGGTCCTTCACGACCGCGAGGACGTCTCGGTGCGCGTTGCTTCGATGCATGCGAGCGGACTATCACGCGCTCGCAATCGCGCATGTCACCCGACCTGCCGACGCGGAGCCGTGACCGTCGTCACTTGCACGACGGCGGATAGATCGCGCCACACGTCCTGAGCGCGCGGCCGCCGCACGTCTCGGCGACGCAGCCCGCGTCGTTGCCGGACTCGCACTCGGCGGCGACGTTGCAGAGTTGGTACGTCTCCGCGTTCTGGATGCACGTCGATTGGCACCCGGTGCCCGCGTTCGACACCGCGCCTTGCGGTCGGAGGCAGCAGATGCGCGTCGCCGCCGGGCAGTCGGTCGAGTCGTCGCACGACAACGCGAAGCCGTCGCAAGCGCTCCTCGCGGATTTGTCGCGGCATGTACCGACGGTGAGCGATTCCATGCAGCAGTATTCGTTCTTGCGCGTGTCGCAGACGAGCGCGCCGCACGCGATCGTTCCTGGACCGCCGGAGCCACCGTCGATCGCGCTGCCGTCGGTCGCGCCGCCGTCGGTGGAGCCGAGCGACGTGACGCCGCCGCACGCGGTGATCGCGATCGCGAGAACGAGGAGCGCGCGCGTCATGGGGAAGGGATAGCACGACCCCTTCGTTCGTCCCCGCTGGTGCTCGCGGGTGGACGATTCGTCGAAACGTCTTTCAGCGGCCTCCGCGACGCCGCAACTCGGCCTCGAGCTCCGCGACGCGCGCTTGCGCGGCGTCGCGCGCGGCTTCCGATGCAGAGCGCGCGGCTTCCGATGCAGAGCGCGCGGCCTCCGACGCGGAGCGCGCGGCCTCCGCGGCCTCGATCGGAGAAAAAAGGAGATCGCGCCCTTCGCGATCGCGCGCGAGGCGAAGCGCGGCCGGCAAGTCGGGCGCGGGTGCGATGATCCAAAAGAGCCCTAGCGTCACGCACGGCGTGACTTCGCCCGCAACGGCGCGCTCGACGAGGTCGTCCTCGACGCGATCCCACACGCGAAGCCGCGCGCGCCCCTTGCGAGGCGTCACGTCGAACCGCACGACCTCGCGCGCGCCGAGCTCGTGGAAGCGCACGAGCTTCTCCGCCCACGTGTACGGCTCGCGATCGTGCTTGCTGAGGATCTCGACGACGAGCTCGGGCGCGCCGCGCTCCCACGTCTTCCACGTCTCGAAGTCCTCGTCCGGCACGCGGAGCTTCACGAACGCGTCGGGTGCACAACTGCGCTTCGGGTCGCGCGCGTTCCAATAGACGAACTGGTTGGAGCCGACGCAATCCGCCGGCGCGAGCTCGCGTCTCAGCAGCTCGAAGAGCAGCGTGCAGAGTCCGCGGTGGCGCCTCGTCTCCGGCAACTTCTCCTCCCACGGCTCGCTCGACGGAAAGTCGAGCGGCCGCACGGCGCGCAGATGGCGGAGGGTCGTGTTGCCGAGGCGAGTCGTGAACGACGAGGCCATGGGCATAGTGTAGCGATCCTTTCCGCGCTGGGCCGTGCGGCTGCTCGGAGAGGGCGGAGAGCACTCGGCGTGCCGAAACGCGCGTCGTGGATTTTCAACGACTTCGGATCGGCGACGGGTGTCCCGGACAGATCCGAGAGTGTCCCGGGACAGGTGACTGCCGTCGCTACGCGTAGCACTCCATGAGCACGAGCGCGTCGCGTCGCACGCGATCGACGTCGACATCTTCTTCGGCAGCGACGCCAGTGGGACCAGCGACGATGAGCCAGCGCGCGGCGTTTCGCAACGCGCGCACCGCCGTGCGTGCCGCAGAGAAACTGGGGAACACCCACGACAACGTCCCGGGCGCGTTCTCGCGCCATCCGTAGACGATGAGCGTGACGGGGACTGCCAGCGCCTTCGCGGGGAACGATTTGGCTTTTTTGAGGGCTCGCATGATCGTCACATCGCCTTGGGATCGACCTACCTAACGGATCGGGTTCCGTCCACATTCCGGCGAAAGAGAGTGCCGATGCGAACCGGCCGGAAGGGTGCTGCGAAGGAGGAATCCCAGCATACGTAAGGACGATGCGCGCGAAAGCAACGTCGTCGCGACGTTTCTTCGTCGAACGTCCCGCCGTGTAAGATGGCGCTCGTGGACCCGCGCACGCCCGCGCCTCCGAGCGCGCTCGGCCCCGCGCCGCTCGGCGGCCTCGGCCTCGCGACGGGCACGACGCGAATGGCGCCGCTGCCGCCGCTCCGTCGCGCGTGGCCGCTCTTGCCGCTCGCGCCGGCGGTCGTCGTGCTCGTCGGGATCGCGGTGGCGTTGGCGATCGGGCTCTTCGGGCTCGATCATCTTTCGCGCGCGAGCGACGAGCACGCGGCGGCGCGCGCGGACCTCCTCGCGGCGACGATCGGTGCCCGGCTCGCCGAGGCGCCGGTGAGCGAGCGGCTCGAGGTGATGCAGCTCGCGGCGCGGCGCACGGGCGCGGAGCTCCTCGTCGTGACGCGCGACGGCGACGTCGTGATGGACGCGAGCCTCGGCGGGACGGAGAAGGAAGCGTTGAAGGCGGTCGTCCACGCGCAGCACGGCGAGGCGGTGACGGGGCTCGGGCGGACGCGCTTCTCGGTGCGCCCGCTCGAGGTCGCGCCCGCGACGAACTTTCTCCTCGCGTTCGTTCGCGAGCCGAGCGCGCCGGAAGGTGCGCCGGCGATGGTGCGCGCGCTGCTCGCGCTGACGACGCTGCTCATCGGCATCGCGGCGATCGTCGCCTACGCCGTCGCGCGCGACGCGAACAAGGACGTCGAGTTCGTCGCGCGTCGCGTGCGCGGCATGGTTCAAGTGCGATCCGAGCCGACGGGCGAGCCGGTCCCCGTCCGCACGATCGACGAGGTCGGCGCGCTCACCGCCGCGTTCAACGATCTCGTCGGACGCTTCACCGCCGCCCAGCAATCGTACCGCCAAGATCTCGATCGCGTCCGCGCCGCCGATCGCGACCGCTCCGCGTTCCTCGCCGCCGTCAGCCACGAGCTCCGAAGCCCACTCAACGCGATCCTCGGCTTCGCCGACATCCTGACGACCGAGGTCGACGGCCCGCTCACCGAGTCCGCGCGCGAAGAGGTCGATCAGATACGCGGCTCGGGGCAGCACCTCCTCGACCTCATCAACGACATCCTCGAGTTCTCGGCGCTCGAGAGCGGGCAGCTGAAGCTGACGCGGACGCGCGTCGACATGACGCAGCTCGCCGCGGAGATCGTGCGCGAAGCGTCGGGGCTCGTCGGCGATCGTCCTGTCGTCGTGCGCCTCGTCGCGACCGAGCCAGTCATGGCGCACGCCGACGCGCGACGCACGCGGCAGATCGTCACGAACCTCGTCGCGAACGCGGTGAAGTTCACGCAGCGCGGAGAGGTCGTCGTCGACGTCATGCGCGAGGGGCGCTACGCACGCCTGACCGTCCGCGACACCGGCCCCGGAATCAGCCCCGCCGAGCGGGCGATGATCTTCGAGGAGTACAAGCAGGCGGGCGACGAGCGACGACGAAAGCGCGGCACCGGGCTCGGCCTCGCGATCGCACGAAGGCTCGTCTTGATGCACGGCGGGACGATTCAAGTAGAAAGCGAGATCGGACGCGGCTCGACGTTCCGGTGCCTCCTGCCGGCGTGGACCGAGCAGTCGACGCGTCCCCCCGCATCGCGGGGTCCGCGATGAACAACGCCGCCGTCCGCCTCGTCGCGCGCCTCGTCGTGCTGCAGATCGTGACGGGCGCGCTGATTACGCTCGTCGTCGTCGCGTTCGCGCCGCGTCTTCTCTTGCTCGATCCGTCGGTCGTCGAAGGGAGCGCGTCGCTCATCACGTGGGCCACGATGTTCCTCTTCGCGTTCGTGATCGTGGCGACGCTCTTCGTCACGCGGCCGTTGCGCCCCACGCTCCGTGCGCTCGCCGTCGGCTCGACGGCGGTCGAGCCCGAAGCGATCCTCGATCTGTACGCGGTCCCCGCGCGCCTCGTGACCGTCGACGTCGGCGTGACGTTCGTCGTCTGCGCGGCGAGCCTCCTCGCGCCGATCCGCCCCGACACGAACGATCTCTACACGCAGGTCGAGCTCGTCACGCTCGCGATGACGATGGTCAGCATGGCGGCGCTGCCGTTCTACGTGACGGTGCGCGCGTCGGTCGCGCGCGTCATCGAGCTTGCGCCCGTGAAGGTCGCGCGCGAAGCGATCGAGCTCCTCGAAGCGCGGCAAGCGAGCATACGGCGCGTTCGCATGCGCCTCTTCGCGGCGGTCGTCGCGCCGGTCGCGTTCGTCGCGCTCGCGGCGTCGCTCCTGGTGCACGCGCACATTCGCGCGTTCGACACGCAGTCGCGCGAGGTCGACGCGGCGGAGCTGGCGCGCGGCGTGTTCGAGCCGGTGAACAAGTCGACGACGGGGCGCCTCGAGGCGGTGGAGGCGGCGCAGTTTCACGGGTTCACGACCGAGCTCTCGCCCGCTCCGGCAGGCTTCGGCGTGCTCCACGACGATCGCGGAGAGACGTTCCTCACGGTGCCGCTCGACGACGGGCACGCGACGATTCGCTTCGACACCGCGCGCCTCAGCCCGACGACCGGCGTCTACATGCTCATCGCGTTCGCCGCGATCGCGCTCGCAGGCATGCTCGGCGCGCGGATCGGCGGAGCGTTCGCGAAGGACGTCGCACTCGCGACGCGCGAGGTGCACGCGACCGGCGCGCTCGACGTCATTCGCGGCACGCGCTTGCCGACCGACGCGCGCTTCGACTCGGTCGCCGAGCTGACGAACGCGATCGACGAGCTCGCGAACGTCTTCCGCGGGTTCGCGTCGGCGCAGGAGCACGCCATCGATGCGCGCTCCGCGACCGAGCGCATGCGCGGCCTCTTCCTCGCGTCGATGAGCCACGATCTCAAGGCGCCTCTCAACGCGATCCTCGGCTTCGCCGAGCTCGTCTCGCGCCAGAAGCTCACCGACGGTCAGCGCGAGAGCGTCACGATCGTCGAGCAGCGCGGCCGCGAGCTGCTCCACCTCATCGACACGATCCTCGACGCCGCGCGCGCCGAGGCGGGCGAGCTCACGATGACACCGGAGTGGACGCGCGTCGGCGACATCGTGATGCCCGCCGTGCTCGACGCGCGCGAGCTCGTCGCGGGGCTCGACGTGCAAATCGTCGGCGAGATCCAGCCCGGCGTACCGCGCATTCTCGTCGATCCCACGCGCGTCACGCAGGCGCTCACGGCCGTCGCGCTCGTCGCCGTGCGCTTCGCAGACCACGGCATCGTGCGCGTGCGCGCGACGCTGCCGGCGGCGGGCGAACGCCTCCGCATCGACGTCGAGTCGACCGGACGCGGCTTACCGTCGGCCGAGCGCGAGAAGATCTTCGAGGCGTTCAAGTACGCCGACCGTGCGCGACGTCACGGCAGCCTCGGTCTCGGCCCGTCGCTCGCGCGATCGATCATCGAGCTGCACGGCGGGACGATCGACGTCGACACGACCGAAGGCGGCGGGACGGTGTTCCACGTGTGGCTGCCGACGGAGCGCACGGGGAAGCAGTCGATGCCGGACCTCACCACGGTGCCGGGTCTGCCGCCTTCGATGGAGTGAGCAGGCGCGCGTTCATCGCGCCGACCGCGCGTAGCTGTACGCCGTGTACGCGGCGACGAGGTGGCAGACCCATCCGAGCATGCCGCCCGTCCCGATCCACAGACCGGGCGTGATGATCAGCCAGAAAATCCCGCGCAAGAACTTGCCGTTGTAGAGCTGTCCGAGCCCCGGGATGAAGAAGGAGAGCACTCCGGAGACGTTCGGGTTGGGGAGCTCTCGGACGCTTCGGACGATCATCGATGACGACATGGGAATCCCTCCGCCCGTTACTTCGCCCGAGGGGGGAGAGAAATTTCAAACTCCCTCGCCACCTACGGCAGAGGTTCCGGGTCGCTCGCGTCGCCGTTGACGTGGCTCGGACTACGAGGGAAACATGTTTGTTTCTATGTCACCGGCAAAGCGACAGCGGACCAGCGCATCACGCGGCGGGCGCAAGGCCGCGCGCGCGCAGGGTCGCGGCAAATACGATCGCGGGCAGAGCGCGGCGGAGCGCCACGAGGAGCAGCGGTTGCGCCTGCTCGGAGCGGCCGCGGAGATCTTCGGCGCGCGCGGGTTCGCGAACGCTTCGGTGGCGGACATCGTGACCGAAGCGGGGATGAGCCGGCGGACGTTCTACGAGCACTTCGACGATCTGCGTGACGTGCTGCTCCAGGTCCACGAGCGTGCCGCGAACCTCGCGTTCCGCTTCATCGAGGCACGCGTGCGCGAGACCTCGGATCCGATCTCGCGCGTCACGGCCGGGATCGAGGCTTTTTTCACCCTCATCGCGGGGCAAGGAGCGCTCGCGCGCGTTCTCTTCCGCGAGGTACGCGCCGCGGATCCGAAGAACGAGGGGCTGCACGAGGCCATGCTTTCGCGATTTGTGGGCCTCCTCTTCGAGGGGGTCGCAGACGCTTACGCGAAGGGCGAGGCGAAGCGCCCGCCCGACGAGCTGACCATCTTCGCGCTCGTGTCGGCGATGGAAGCGGTCGCGATGCGCTACGTCGCGCGGCGCGAAGAGCAGCGCGCGATCGAAGCAGCGCCGATGCTCGTCGAGCTCGTGGTTCGCGCGTTCAAGTAGGCGGAGGTCGGATTGAAGCGCCGGTTTCTTCGCGCCGGCTACTTGCCGCGCACATAAAAACGGTTATGTTTCAATGCAGCTCGTTGGAGGTGAGGATGACCATGCAGACGCAGTCCCAGACGACGAAGCCCGAACGCCCGTCGATCACGATTCGCAAGCCCACGTTCCCCTTCGCGAGCGTTCCGCGGCACTGGGTCGCCGGAAGCGCCTTCGCGTCCGCGATGGCGAACGGTCTCCACCTCGTCTTCCCTCTCGGCGAGCGCTTCTTCGTGCGGAGCGTCCGCGCGTTCGCCGATCGCTGCGCGGACGATCCGAAGCTGATGGCGGACGTGCGCGCCTTCATCGGGCAAGAGGTGCGGCACGGGATGGAGCACGAGCGCTTCTTCGACGTGATGCGCGCGCAGGGGTACGAGGTCGACGGGTTTCTGAAGTTCTACGAGAAGCTCGCGTTCGGGATCATCGAGCCGATCGCTCCGAAGAAGCTCGCGCTCTCGGTGACGGTCGCTGCCGAGCACATGACGGCGACGTTCGCCGAGGCGGCGTTCGAGAAGGGCGCGGTCGAGAAGTACTTCGACCCGACGATGCGCGATTTGCTTCTGTGGCACGCCGCCGAAGAGATCGAGCACAAGGCGGTCGCGTTCGACGTTCTGCAGAAGGTCGATCCGAGCTACGCGCTCCGCATCGCGGGCGCCGCGGTCGCGACGGCGCTGCTCGTCGCGTTCTGGATGACCGGGGCGGGGATGCTCCTGCGGCAAGAGAAGGGCGTCTCGTGGCGCGAGCTGCTCCGCCAACGGCGCGAGGCGAAGCAGAAAGGGATGGTCGGCGGCAACGACATCCGCAAGGCGTTTCTCGAGTACCTGAAGCCGGGGTTTCACCCGTCGCAGAAAGACAACTACCACTTGGCGCGCGACTACTTCGCGAAGCTCGAGAAGCGCGCAGCGGCCTGAGGATTCGAGAGGACCGCCAAGGCGCCAAGCCGCCAAGGGATTCGATCCAAGGACCCTTGGCGCGTTGGCGTCTTGGCGGTGAACCCTCCGCGCGCTGTCGCGGTTGGACTACTTGCCGCGTGGCGCCGCTTCGATCGCGCACAAGACG
>JAYVXB010000126.1:0-7865 GCA_043785585.1 Deltaproteobacteria bacterium
GCCGCGCGCTCGACCCCCCGTGCGTCGAGCACCGCAGCGATGGCGTCCGCGCAGTCGTCCATGTCGATGACGCGGGCGAGCTTCTCACTGCGTCCGTGCCCCGGCGCGTCGATGTTGATCACCCGATAGCGCGATCGAAGCGCCTCGACCTGCGCGCGCCACATCCCGCCGTGATGCAGGAATGAGTGGAAGAGGACGACCGCGGGCCCCTCACCGCTCTCTTCGACGTAGAGCTCGCCGACGCTGGTTCGAATGCGCATCGCCCGCGAGGCTAGCGAAGAATCGGCGGGGACTCACCCCTCGTACACCAACAGGTGAGCCTCTGACGACTCCTCGCCTTCACGCCTGAGGCTCAGCCCTTCACGCCGCCCGAAGTCAGCCCGCTGACGATGTGGCGTTGCGCGACGTAGAAGAGCGCCATCACCGGCATGCTCACGAGGATCGCACCCGCCGCGAACGGTCCCCACGCCGCATCGTGCTCGCCGACGTAGCGCTGCAGGACGACCGGCAACGTGAACGCGCTCTCGCGCGACAGCAGCGTCGCCGCGAGAATGAACTCGTTCCATGCGCTCATGAACGCGAAGAGCGCGGTCACCGCGATCGCCGGGCGCGCCGCAGGCAAGACGACCTTCCAGAACGCCTCGGCGCGTGTGGCGCCGTCGACCATCGCGGCCTCTTCGAGATCGACGGGGATCGACTGGAACGCGCCGCGGAGCTGGAAGATCGCGAACGGCACCGCGGTCGACGCGTAGACGAGGACGAGCCCGCCGCGCGAGTCGAGGAGGTGCAGCGCTTCGAGGAGCAAGTAGAGCGGGACCGCGCTCGCGACGGTCGGGAACATCTGCGTGGCGAGGAGCGTGCGCATTCCGGCCTTCGCGCCGACGAACGGGAAACGCGCGAGCGCGTACGCGGCGGGCGTCGCGATCGCGATCGCGACGGCGGCGGTCGCGAGCGACACGACGAGCGAGCTGACGAGCTGCCGCGCGAAGAGCCACGCTTTGTCGGCGTTCCCGACGCCGAGGACCGTCGCGAAATTGTCGAGCGACGGATGCGTCGGGATCGGAATCGCGCCGCCTTGCTCGGTCATGCCGCCGGGCGACAGCGCGATCGAGACGACCCACAAGAGCGGGTAGATCGCGAAGAGCACCGCCGCGAGGAGCGCGACGTGAAGGAGCGGTCCAGCGAAGCGCTTCATGCGATCGCCTCTTCGCCCTTCGAGAGCCGCCCGAAGATCCGCGAGCCGCCGACGAGCAGGAGAAAGATGAGCACCGCGTACGCCGCCGCGTAGCCGTATTGCGCGTTGCGCGTGAACGCCCAGCGGTACGCCTCGCTGATCAAGATGTCGGTCGTGCCGTCCGGCTCGCCGCCCGAGACGAGGAAGACGACGTTGAACATGTTGAACGTCCAGACCGCGCCGAGGACGACCGCGGGCAAGAGCGCGGGCTTCAAGAGCGGGAACGTCACGAGGCGGAACCGCTGCCAGCGCGTCGCGCCGTCGACCTCGGCCGCCTCGAGGACGTCCTTCGGGATCGACGTGAGCGCGCCGAGCGTGACGACCATCATGAACGGAAAGCCGAGCCACACGTTGGTCGTGACGTTGGCCGCGAACGCCGTCGAGAAATGCGAAAACCACGAGACGGGCTCGATGCCGAGGGACTTCAAGATCGCGTTGATGGCGCCGAACTGGCGGTGAAACATGCCTTTCCACGCGAGCGCCGTGACGTACGACGGCACCGCCCACGGAAGGATCAAGAGCACGCGGTAGAGCGCCTTCATCTTCAGCAGCGGACGTGAGAGCGCGACGCCGAGCGCGAGACCGATCGCGACGTGGAGGGTGACGTTGGCGAGCGTCCACGCGATCGTCACGAGGAGCGTGAGATAGAACGAGCCGTGCGCGAGGAGCGAGCCGCCGCGCGCGGTGAGGATCTCGCGGTAGTTCGTGAGGCCGACGTACATCGGTGCGTCGCGCGTTCCGGCGAAGAACGACGTGAGCGCGCCCGCGACGAGCGGAAGGACGACGAGTGCGAGCACGGCGATGGCGGCGTGCGCGACGTATTTGTACGCGGGCAGCGACGCGCGCACCTCGCGAGCGAAGCCGGGCTGGCGCGCGCGACGGACCATCAGCAGCGCCGCGGCGAGCATGAGCAGACCGAGGACGACGAGGAGCGGTGTCGGCGATGGCGGAGGCGGCGGTGGTCGCATCGCGTCGTCGAAGCGCGCGCGCGCCTCGTCGAGCGCGGCCTCGGGCTCGGCGTCGCCGCGGAGGACTTTGCGGATCGCTTGAAGCGCGGGGACCCACGTCGCGCGCATCGCGTTCGTCGTCGGCAGCGGCACGGCCTGCTTCGCCGCGCGGTGAAACGCCTCGAGCACCACGAGCGACGCGACCTCGGGCCGCGCCCACGCGCTCTCGGTCGCGACGACTTGTTCGCCGACGGTCGCGCGAACGACCGCCGACTCTTCTTTCCCGAGCCACCGCGCGAAGGCACGCGCTTCGTCTCGCTTCGCGCCCGTTGGTGTGAGAAACACACCATCGACCGTCAAGAACGGACGCAGCGGACCGCCCGCCTCGTCGAGGCGCGGCAACGGCGCGACGCGGAACGCGACCTTGCCGTGCAGATCGGCCGCGAACCACGGACCGCTGATGACCGCAGCCGCGTCGCCGGACGCGAAGAGCCGCGCGACGAGCGCGCCGTCCGGCTCGTCGGGCAAAACGCTCGCGCGTGTCATGTCGCGAACGAGGCGAAGCGACCTCGCCGCTCCTTCGCCCGCGAACGCGAACTGATCGTGCTCGTCGATCATCCTTCCGCCGAACGCATGCAGGAACGCAGCGTGGAAATACGGATTCGCCGCCTCGTACGCGAGCGGATACTTCGTCGGTGGGAGCGACGTGCGAAGCGCCGAGATCTCCTCCATCGTCCTTGGCACGGCAGGAAGGAGCGCGCTGTTCACGTAGAGCGCGAGGCATTTGCTCGCGAGCGGAACGGCGTAGCGCACACCGCCCGCGCTCACCGCGTCGATCGCCGTCGCGTCGAACTCGGCGACCTCCGCGTCGGGGAGCGCGTCGCCGATCGGCGCCGCGATGCCGATCTTCAAGTACGACCCGAGCCGCTCGTGCGCTTCGATGAACAGATCCGGACCGTGCGAATGCGGGACCGCCGCTTCGAGCTTCGCCGCATACGCGTCGAACGGGATCGCGAGGAGCTCGATCCGCACGCCGTGCGACTTCTGGTAGTCGCGCGCGAGCTGGACGAGCGCCTTCTCTTCGGCGCCGCGGTACGCGTGCCACAGCACCACCGACGGCGTCGGCTCGCCGCATCCCGGCACGATCGCAAGGCACAGCACCACCGCGAGCAAGACCACGAGCGACCGCTTCATCGAGCTCACTCGCGCGCGTCGAGCGCGCGTCCCGTCGAGGGATCGAAGAGGTGCACGTGCGTCTTGTCGACGGCAAGCGGGAGCGCGTCGCCGACCTTCACGCGCCGCGCGTCGCTCGCTTCGAGGCGCGCAATGACGCGCGGGCCGCTCGAGCGGAGCCACCCGTGCGCGAACGCCTCGAAGCCGAGCGCCTCGACGATCTCGACGTTGAGCGTGCATGCGGGCGTGGCGCCGTTCGCGGGGGTGAGATCGTGCGGGCGGATTCCTACGGTGACCGCGCGTCCTTCGATGAGCGACTTGCCGAATCGATCTTCGTCGATGGGCGCGACGACACCGCCGCCGTCCGCCACCCAACGGCCCGCGTCGCGCGCCAGCTTCGCGTCGACGAGGTTCATCTGCGGCGAGCCGAGGAACGTCGCGACGAACTTCGAGCGCGGCCTTTCGTACACCTCGAGCGGCGCGCCCTTCTGCTCGACGAGGCCGCCGTTCAATACCCAGAGCGTGTCGGCGAGCGTCATCGCTTCGACTTGATCGTGGGTGACGTAGAGCGTCGTCGCGTCGAGGCGATCGTGGAGTCTGCGAATCTCGACGCGTACCTCGGCGCGGAGGGCGGCGTCGAGGTTCGAGAGCGGCTCGTCGAAGAGGAAGATGGTCGGGCGCCGAACGATCGCGCGTCCCATCGCGACGCGCTGCCGTTGCCCGCCGGAGAGCTGCTTCGGCAATCGATCGAGCAGCTTGTCGAGCCCGAGCATCGCGCTCGCTTCGCGGATCCGCGAGTCGACCTCGCTGGTCGCGGCGCCGCGCAGCTTGAGGCCGAACGCGAGGTTGTCGCGAACGGAGAGGTGCGGGTAGAGCGCGTAGCTCTGGAACACCATCGCGACGTCGCGATCGCGTGGCGGCAGCGCGGTGACATCGCGACCGGCGAGCGAGATCGTCCCTTCGTCGGCTTGCTCGAGCCCGGCGACGAGGCGGAGCAGCGTGCTCTTTCCGCAGCCGCTCGGCCCGACGAGCACGGCGAACGCGCCTTCGGCGATGTCGAGATCGATGCCGCGAAGGATCGGCTGCGCGCCGAACGCCTTCTTCACGCCGCGGACCGCGCACCGAACCGAGCGCACCGCCGGACCTGGGTCGACGGCGAGCGGCGTGTCGACGGCGGTGTGCGCTCCCCGCGCCGTGGTCTGCGTGATCGCGTCCGCCATCGGTGTCGATTCTGCGATCATTTGCCCGGCGCCGCCCCGATTTCGGAACGGTAACTCACATGTGAGTTACGCACCATCTCGATTTGGAGTCATGCCGCGTTCTGCGCTCGCCGCGTTCCTTCGCTGCGCCACGCGAGCGCCATCGCGTGGTCGACGACGCGGTCCGCGGCGTTTGCGAGGACGAGCTTCCTCGCGCGCCGCCCCATCACCTCGATCGCCTCCGCGCGTCGCATCCAGGCCGCGAGCGGGCCGACGTGCGCCGGAAGCGCGGCGTAGCCGGCTCCCGCGTCGACGATCATGCGCTCGTTGATCTTCTCGTTCCCCGGAACCGCACCGACCACGATCATCGGTCGCCCCGCGCTCATCGTCTCCGTGACGGTCAGCCCGCCCGCTTTGCCGACGACGACGTGCGCCTCCGCGACGCGCGCCGCCATGTCGCGCTCGAAGCCGAGCACGCGCGCGCGTACTCCAAAGCGCTCCGCCTCGCGCGCGACGCGACGAACGAGCTGCGGGGCGTCTCCACACACGACGGTGAGCTCGACGAAGGGCAGGTACGCAAACGAACGGACGATCTTCCGGATCGGCCCGACGCCGAAGCCGCCCATCGTCACGAGGACGCGCATCGCTTCGCCTCGCGCCGGATCGCGCGCGACGCGGATCTCTTCGAAGGCGCTGCGAATCGGAATGCCCGTCCGCACGATGCGTTCGCGCGGCACGCCATGCTCGACGAGCTCGATCTCCGCGAGGTGGCACGGCGCGCAGAACGCATCGACGCCAGGCTCGGCCCAGCAAGCATGCGCGGTGTAGTCCGTGACGACGCCGATGAGCGGCGCCGTGAGCGCGCCGATTCGCCGCGCGCGACCGAGCACGACGAGCGGCAAGTGGTGCGTCGCGACGACCGCGCGCGGCGCGAGCTCGACGACGCGCTTCACGAGTCCTGCGTACGCGATGTGATCGAAGCCGCGACGCACCGGATCGAGGACGCCGTCGCGATGGTTCGCGGCGAAGTATGCGGTCCCATAGAAGTTGGGGAGGGCGCGCTGCCCGGTCAAATGCGCGGCGACGTAGCTCTGCCCGAAGACGGCCGGTGCGTGCTCGAAGAGGTCGAGCACCTCGACGCGGAGCCCACGCGCGCGCCCCGCCTCCGCAACGGCGAGCGCTGCGGCGCGGTGCCCTCCACCGACCGGGGTGTAGACGACGACGAGATCGGTGCGTTCCATGGTGGCCTCCAAAGTGGTTGAACCACTCAGCCACTCTGCACCTGGCGTGCCGCGTCGCGCCCCAAGCGTTCTGCGCCTTTCGAACGCTCCGCGAACGGACGGCGCCGCGAAAGGGTGCAAAACCGTGCACCGGGGTGCACACCCGTTGCACCCGATCTCGTCAGCCGAACAGATCGCGCAGCTTCTCGACGAACGACTTTTGCTGCGGCTGAACGTCCTCGCTCGACTCCTTCGCGTACTCCTCGAGGAGCTCGCGTTGCCGCGCCGAGAGCGACGTCGGCACTTCGATCGCGACTTCGATCCGCTGATCGCCGCGCCCGAGCCCGCCGCGGTGCGGGATCCCCTTCGACTTGATCCTGAGCACGCTCCCCGGTTGCGTTCCTGCCGGCACGCGCACTTTGCCTTTGCCGTCGAGCGTCGGCACTTCGATGTCGGCGCCGAGCGCCGCTTGCGTGAACGTGATCGGCACTTGGCAGACGACGTCGTCGCCGACACGCTGGAAGAACGCGTGCGGTCGGACCGAGATCGTGATCTCGAGATCGCCCGCCGGCTTCTCGGCGCGCGGTCGGTTGCCGCCGCCTTGCACCATCCGCGTTGCGCCGTTCTCGACGCCGGGCGGGATCGTCACTTCGAGCTTGTTCGTCGCGCTGATGAGCCCCGCGCCACGGCAGGTGGTGCAGGCATTCTTCACGACCTTGCCGGTTCCGTGGCATCGCGAGCACGTGCGCTCGACGGCGATCGGGAAGAGCCCCTGTTGAAATCGAACGCGCCCGCGGCCGTTGCACGCGCCGCACGAGTCCGGGATGCTCCCCGCGGCCGAGCCGGAGCCGCGGCAGTCGCCGCACGAGACGACGCGCTCGTAGCGCATCTCCTTCTCGCAGCCGAACGCCGCCTCTTCGAACGACAGCTCGAGATCGCGTTTGAGATCGCCTTTGTCGCCGCGCCCGACGCCGAAGACGCCGAGCAAGTCACCCAAGATGCCGTCGAACGCGATGTCGCTGATGTCGACGACGCCGCCGCTGAACGGCCCGGTCGCGGAGAACGGCGAGCCCGAGTCTTCGGCGCGATGCCCGAAGCGGTCGTACATCGCGCGCCGCTGCGGATCGCTCAGCACTTGGTAGCTCGCGTTGATCTCTTTGAAGCGAACCGAGGCGTGCGGATCGTCCGGGTTCTTGTCCGGATGGTGTTGCTGCGCGAGCTTGCGAAACGCCGCCTTGAGCTCGTCTGCGGTCGCGCCGCGGGCCACCCCGAGGACCTCGTAGTGGTCGCGCGCTCGATCATCGTGACGGGCCGCCATCGCCAGCGCATCTAGCATGATTCGGCGAGAATCGCCGCCTGCCAACACACCTGCCAACACACGACGCCGCGACGAAACACCGCGAAACGCCGTGCGTTCGCGTCCGCGCTCTGCTATCCGGTTTCGCTTTCCATGTACCATCGGCTGTCCCCGAACGAGCAGGGTGCGCTGCTGCGCGACGTCATCGCGCTCTCCCAGCACAGCGGCTCGCGCGCCGCGTCCACGCCGACGCCCGTCGTCGTCTTCGATCTCGACGGCACGCTCATGGACAATCGCCCGCGCACCTGCGCCATCCTCCACGACTTTGCCGTCGTCATCGAGAAGCGCCACGCCGACGTCGCGCGCCGTCTGCGCGACGCGCGCGCCGACGAGCTCGCGTACCTCCTGACCGAGTCGCTCGAGCGACTCGGCATCGACCACGTCGACCTCATCGCCGAGGCGACGACGTTCTGGCGCGATCGCTTCTTCGCCGACGACTACCTCACGCACGACGCCGCGCTCGCCGGTGCGGTCGCGTTCGCGCGCGCTTGTTACGACGCAGGCGCGATCCTGGTCTATCTCACCGGTCGCGATCTCCCGCTCATGGGGATCGGATCGTTCAAGAGCCTCCGCGATCTCGGCTTCCCGATCGGCCTCGCCGGGACCGAGCTCGTGCTCAAGCCGGACGCGGCGATGCCCGACGAAGCCTTCAAGCGCGACACCGCCCCGCGCCTCGCGCGCGTCGGAAAGGTCGTCGCTGCATTCGACAACGAGCCTGCAAACTGCAACATCTTT
>JAYVXB010000127.1:0-7861 GCA_043785585.1 Deltaproteobacteria bacterium
AGGTTCCGAGCAGGGCCAGATCGACAAGTGCTCGAACGCCGAGCAGGGTCCGGGGCCGCCCGACTCGTGCAGGACGCCGGTCGAGATCCTCCTCGCGGAGATCGATCGCAGCATGATCAAGTACGACATGGAACAGCCGCCGACGAGCAAGCCCGGCCCCGCGCCGACGCCGACGACCGTCCCGAAGCCCGAGGGCAAGTGCGTGCAGCTCGTCAAGCGCACCGGCGATCTCACCGCGGACATCAGCGCCGTCGGCGACGCGTGCGGAACGAAGTTCGGGCTCGTCGCCGTCGCGTCGCCGTACAGTCGCCACCTCTCGCAGGATCAGGGATGGCAGAAGCAGTTCGAGCTGGATCTCGACGTCGGCTGCTATCGCCTCTTCGCCGTCGGTGACGCCGGCATTCAGGATCTCGACACGGGGATCAAAGACACGGCAGGTACCGTCATCGCCGAGGACTCGTCGAGTGGACCGATGCCGGTGCTGAACCCGGACGGACCGTTCTGCATCCAGCGCGCGCAAAAGGTCGTGCTGTATGCGCGCGTCGGCAAGGGCGCGGGGACGTACGCGATGTGGCTCTGGAAGAAAAAGTAGCAGGAGGAGATCGACATGAGTGTCAGGGGAAATGTTGTGGCAGGTGCGGTGTGCGCACTGTTCGGCCTCGTTGCCTGCGGTCCGAGCGTGCTGCCGGTGGCTCCGGGGCCCGGGTCCGGGCCTGGGCTGGCGCCCATCAACAACGATGACGCATACGCCTCCTGCAAAGATCAGGAGAAGCTCGGCGACGCGTCGACGTGCTGGAAGAAGTGGCTCGCCGACAACGGCAACACCGGGGACACGCCGCAGAAGGACTACGCGAAGATGTACATTTCGCATCATCCGCAGAGCAACCCGAACCTCACGTCGGGAGGCGAGGGACAGCACACGGGCCCCGGCCCCGCGCCGCCCGGCCCGCACGGCGCGGTGAAGATCATTCCGATCGATGACGACGTGAAGAAGCGGCAGGAAGAGCCCCCGTCGTCGACGCAGTGGCCGCAGAAGACCGCCGGCGACAAAGAGTGCTGGGAGCACATGAAGCTCTCCGGTAAGTACGTCGACGACTACAACGAGCTCATCGGGCGCTGTGGCAAGCCGACGGGCATGCTCCCTTACAGCAAGCCGCAACAGGGCGAGCTCAGCCAAGATCACAAGGGCGACGTCTACACGCTCAAGCTCATCGGCGGCGCTTGCTACCGCTTCTTCGCCGTCGCGGACGCGAGCATCAAGGATCTCGACGTCGCAATCGCGTCGATGGAAAATAAAGTCCTGTGGGTCGACAAGAACGCGCAGGCGGTTGCGATCGTCGATTGGGACAAGGCCGTGTGCGTCGAGAAGGACGTGCAGTTCAAGTTCATCGTCGCGCTCGACGGCGCGGGCTCCGGCGGTTACGGCTTCGGCATCTGGGTGCGTCCCAACCACGGATAGGTGCTTCACCGCGTCTACTTCTCGCCCGGGATGTTCGGCTTCGGGCGGCTCGCTTCGTACGACTACTTCGCGCATCTCGAGCGCGCGGTCGGCGCGAGGATCCGCGCGGCGGGCGACGAGGTCGCGACGTGGGTGCTCGAAGTCCCGCCGACCGCTTCCGTGCGGCGGCGGGCGGCGCGCTTCGCGGAGCTCGTCGCGCGCACGTGCGAGTCGGAGGGCGACGACGATCCGGCACGCGGCGGGCCGATTCATCTCGTCGGGCACTCGACGGGCGGCCTCGACGCGCGGATGCTCGCGTCGCCGGAGGTGTCGCTCGGCGTCGGCGAAGATCAGCTCCGTTGGATGCCGCGTCTCGCGAGCGTGACGACGCTGAGCACGCCGCATTTCGGGACGCCGATGGCGGCGTTCTTCGCGACGGTCAGCGGTCAGCGTCTCCTCTACGCGCTCAGCGCGCTCACCTTCATCGCGCTGTCGCTCGGTTCGCCGCCGATCGCCGCGGCGAGCGCGCTCGTCGTGACCATCGGCCGCATCGATCGCGCGCTCGGGCTCGACATCAAGATGCTCGACCGCGCCACCGACTCGCTCCTCCGCGTGCTCGACGACGCGGGGAGCCGCGAGGTGCGCGCGTACCTCGACGCGATCAAGGAAGACCAAGGCGCGGTGATCCAGCTCACGCCCGAGGCAATGGAGCTCTTTCAAGCGGGCATCACCGATCGCACGGGCGTCCTCTACCAATCGACCGCATCGATGGCGCCTCCGCCGTCGCCGCGCGACTGGATGCGAAACCTCACCAGCCCGTGGAAGACGATCTCGCACACGATCTTCGCCGCGCTCCACGGGATCACGGCGCGGCTCGACGACCGCTATCCGTGCGCGGCGAAGAACGCGGGAGCGGAAGCCGAGGCGACGCTGACGAGCGTCTTCGGTCGTGCGCCGGGAGCGCGCGCCAACGACGGCGTCGTGCCGATTCGCTCGCAGATTTGGGGGCGCGTCGCGTGGGCTGGGTACGCCGATCACCTCGACGTGCTCGGGCACTTTCCCGACGAGACATCGCGCGGCCGCGGCGACGCGTCGCACGTCGATTGGCTCGCGAGCGGCGCGAACTTCGATCGCGAGCGATTCGCGGCGCTGACCAACGCGATCGCCGACGGCATGCTCGAAGCGGCGCACGGGCGCGTCAGCGACGCGTGAGCTCGGTGTACGCCGCGCCATAGGACGCGCACATCGTCTCGATCGATCGATGCGCGACGACGAAAGCGCGGGCGCGCTCGCCGAGAGCGCGGAGTCGCGGACGATCGCTGACGGTGACGCGCATGGCATCGGCCAGTGAGGCGACGCTCTGTGCGCGCGCGAGGACACCGGTCTCCCCGTCGATGACGCTCTCGGGAACGCCGCCGACGGGAAGCGCGACGACGGCGCGCGCCATCGCCATCGTCTCGAGGACCGCGATGCCCAGCCCTTCTTCGCGCGAGCTGCAGAGGCCGGCGTCGGCCGCGGCGATGACGTCGCGCGGATCCGCGAGGTAGCCGTGAAAGCGCACACGCGACGAGACGCCGCGTGCCATCGCATGCGCTTCGAGGCGCGCGCGCTCCGCGCCGTCACCGACGACATCGAGAAGAACGTCGGGGACCATCGCGATCGCGTCGATGGCGAGGTCGACGCCCTTGCGTGGCTCGAGGCGTCCGACCAGCACGAACCGGAGAGGCGCGCCTGCGACGTCGGCGCGCGGTCGAGGCGCGAAGTGAGCGACGTCGACGCCGTTGCGAATGACGCGGATCGCGGCGCGAGCCCAGGGAGCCTTCGCGAGCGCGACGTCGCGAACGTGATCGCTGATCGCGATGACGCGGTCGGCGCGGCGGAGGGACCAACGCGAGAAGGGCCAGCAGCTGGGATCGACGTACACGCGCGTGGAGTGCTCCGTCCGAAGGACGCGCGCGCCGGTTCGGAGAGCCGCGCGTGTGCCGGCGACCTGTGACGCGAACGTGTGAAGGTGCGCGACGTCGGCGCGCTCGTCGCGGAGGATCCGCGCGATCCACGCGACATCGAGCGGTCCGAGCGCTCCCCAAACGTACGCGAGCGGATCCTCGCGCACAGGCCCGCGATCGTGGACGCGGAGGCCCGTGTCGCGGAGCGTGCGCGCGAGCGCTTCGCTGGGCGAGAGCAACGCGATCGCGTGCTCCGCGCCGCTCGCGTCGGGTCTCGACGCGAGATCGATCAGGAGTCGCTCCGCGCCGCCGATCTCTCCGGCCGCGACGACGTGGACGACGCGCGTCATCGCGGCACAGGCTCGATGTGTCCCCCGAGGCGCGCTTCGAGTCGAAACCAGAAGACGATCGCTATCGCGAGCTGCACGCACGAGGTCGACAGCGCGATCCCTTCGAGGCCGATCGCCTTCAAGAGGACGACGTTGAAGACCGCGTTGAGCCCCGCGTTGAGGAGCCCCATCGTGAGCATGATGCGGCTGTTCTGTATCGCGACGTGCGCGCGCGCGAGGACGAGGAGCGCGCCGAACGGAGCGAGGCCGACGAGGTGGTACGGCAAGAGCCGGATCATCCGTTCGACGCCGCCCGCGTCCATCTCGCCGCGCAAGAAGACGAAGCGGAGCAGCGGACCGCGGGCGACGTAGAGGAGCACCGCGGCGACGCCGAGGACGACTCCGACCGCGACGAGCGCGCGGCGAACGGTGCGTCGAATCTTCTCGAGGTCGCGCGCGGCGAAGTCGTCGGCGAGGTGCGACAAAAGGACGGGGAGGAGCGTCACTTGGAGGATCGACGTCGGGAGCGACGAGACGTCGCCGCTGTAGCGGAGCAACGTGCCGCCCCCCGCGATGCCGGCGAGCCCGGCCATGAGCTGATCGACGACGGGGTTCACGCGCGTGACGGCGCTGCCGCCGACCTCGGACGCGATGAGGCGCGCGAAGCGCCGCACGGGCTCGGGTCGCGCGAACGTCAGACGCAGCTTCGTCCCGAGGAGACCGAACACCGTCCACGCGAGCACCGCGATCGCGACCGCTTCGCCCGCGAGCGACGCGATGGGGATCGCGAGGACGCCGATCGAGGCGCGTCCACCCGCGATGATCCCGATCGTCGTCGCCATCCCGAGCGCGCTCGCGAGCGGCAGCGGAAAGAAGCGGTGCTCCGCGCTGAGGAGCGCACCGAGGAACGTCTTCAGGGTGAGCGCGATGAGGAAGACTGCGAATGGAACGATCATGCGCACGGCGAGCGCGAAGTCTTCGCCCTCGTAGCGCAGGTGAAACCACGCGAGCGCGCCGAGCGCGATGACGACGGCGAGCGCGGTCGCCAAGACGAGCGTGTGCGCGAGCATCGAGCCGATGACGTCAGGCAGCGCCTTCGGGTTCTCGCGCCTCACCTCGGCGAGGATCGGGACGAGCGCGGAGTCTTGGTACGCCGAGAAGACGAGCGCGCCGGCAAGCGCGAAGACGGCCCACGCGAAGTAGTAGACGTCGGTCGCGTTCGTCCGGCCGAACCACATCGCGAGCAGCAGCGGCAGCACTGCCTCACCGGCGCGAAAGACGATCTGCAGCGGCAGGAGGAGCAGCGTCGTTCGGACGATCGAACGCCGCGGCGTCACGCGGTGGCCCTCGCGTCGTCGCCCGCGTCGCGAAAGATTTCCGGAACGTCGCCGAGGCCGATGACGGCGATCGACTCGCGCCACGCGAACGCGAGGAGCGCGTCGAGGCGATCGAGGATCTTCTTCGCGTCGGCGTCGGTCGCGGCGTATGGGCTCGCGCCGGCGAGGATCTCGACGTTGTGAAACATCGCATTGAGCACGACGGGCGCGTCGGGTCGTGCCGCGCGCGCCGCCGCGATTTCGTCGCGCGCGACGGCGACGAGCGACGCCGCGGTTCCTTTCGTGGGCCGGAGCCATCGCGGCTCGACGAGCTTCCCGACCATCGGCAACCGCTGCATCGCGCGCGGGCGAATCGTCACCGGCACCTCGAGGATGGGGCTGCTTCCGACCCTGCTCGGGACGCCAGCATCAGGGTGGTACGGCTGCGTCGGTGCGCCGACGAACGTCAGACCTGGCGCTTTGTCGGACCAGTCCATGAACGGCGTTACGCTCGACTCGACGGAGTAGCCGAGCTCTTCGAGGATTCCGATCGACGACGATCCGATACCGAAGCGTCCCGCGCGAAACGATGCGGGGCGACGACCGAACGTGCGCGTGAAGAGATCCGTGAGGTACGTGAGCTTGGCGCGCTCGACGTCGGGCGCGTAGTCGCGCTGGAAGACGTCGGTGACGTCGGGCTCGAAAGCGTCGGGCTCGGCGTACTCGCCGTGCAGGTGCGTGCCGAGCTCGTGATCGCCTTCGAGCGTGGACAACGCTTCGACGCTGCGCGCGTCGCGCATGACCTCGGGAGAAAGGAGGTACGTCGGCTTTGCGCGGCGACGCACGAAAAGCGGCTGAAGGCGCCGCGCGATCCCGTCGGCGATCCCCTCGAACGCGAGTGGCCGCTGCGAGCGCCAACCCGCGCCTTTGTCGCACTCGCAGTCGATCGAAACGCACAAATACGCCCGCGCCACGCTCTCGACTTAGCACGATCAGAACCAGCGCGCGTGCTCCCGGACCAGGCGTACCCGCGCCTTCGCGAAGTCGAACTTGAACTGCGCGATCGCCGCACGCTTCTCGTCCGTGTCTCCGTCCATCGGCACGCCGCCCATGTCGAACCGCGCGCAGCCGACGTCGCGAGACCAGCGGATCGCCGCCATCATCGGGAGCACCATCTTCGAGAAGGAGCGCGCCGTCGCCGTCGACGCGCCGAGAACGAACGTCGCGAGAGAGCCGTGGCGGCTCGCGAAGAGCGCCGCGATCGCCTCGCCGTCGTGCTCGCAGACGAACACCGCTCCGCGCGCGCCGTCGTGTGCGACGTGATCCCAGAGTGCGTCGAACCACGCGGCGGGCTTCTTCTCCATCGACTGCGAACCCATGAGATCGTCGTGGAGCTTCGCGAGCGTGCGCATGTCGCTGCGCTCGCCGCGGCGCACGGTCGCGCCCGCCTTCTCGGCCTGCCGCAGCTTTCTGCGCAGCGTCTCGCGATCCTTGCCGGCGAGGATCTCCGCGTCGCTCTTCCCGCCGACGTCGATGCGCAGCGTCGCGACGTGCGCGCCGTCGAGCCCTTGCACCGAGCGGAAGCGGTTGCGTGCGAGTGCGGCCTCGGCGTCGGCAGCTTCGCCGTTGGTCCAATACGGCATCACTTGCAGCCGAGCCACGCCGTGCCGGCGCGAAGCTGCGACGATCGCCTCGAGCACGCGCGCGAGATCCGCGACGTTCGCGCAGACGGGTCCGCGCTCGACGCGCGCGACCGGCGCGACCAGGGGGCCGAGCGCACGCGGCCGAAGCACGAGCGCCGAGCCAACGATGCGCGTGAGATCGCGCACGACGACGTACCGCGCCGCGAGCGGGCGCGTTGCGGTCGTCAGCGCTCCCCACGCGCGCGTTTGCGAAGCGTGCCCGCCCGCTGCTTCGTCGACGAAGCGGTCGTACTCGACGGCGTCGCTGCGGCCGAGCTGGCGGCTCCATGTCACCGTGAGGCGGCGCGTCATCGTGGGCACGTCTTTAGCCCAAGTCGCAGCGCGAAGCCGGTAGCATGAGGAGTCGCCCCTGGTGTACGCCTCCGTCACTCCTCAAGCAGTTGGCCAGGTCGCGCCTAGGCCCCTTATCGTCAGAGTCCCTTCTCCCTGATGCCTTCCACGCCCACACGCACCAACGGGTCGGCCGTCCACGCGCAGAGCGCGCCGGTCGATGCGCGCGAGCCCGTCATTCGCCCCACCCGCCGCGTCCGCGTCGCCTTCATCAACGACACCGCGCGCAACGGCGGTCCCGGACGCAGCCTCTTCTACATCCTAAAGTTCCTCGATCCGGAGGTCGTGCACCGCACGGTCATCCTCCCGCGCGAAGGGGTCATCAGCGAGCTCCTCGCCGGCGGCGGCGTCGCCGACGAGATCCGCTTCGAGAACAACCTCGTCGAGAACCCGATCGAGCCGTGGCGGCGCGCGATGGAGCGCGCAGACTTCGAGGCGCCGCTCGCCCTTCGAGGCGCACGGCTCGCCGGCAACGTCGTCAAAGGCGCGCTCGCCATCGGACGCCTCACGTCGCTCATCCGGCGCGAGCGTTTCGACCTCGTCTACTGCAACGGCACCAACGCCGACTTCGCCGGCGGCGCGCTCGCGTGGACCACTGGTGTGCCTGCGCTCTGGCACGTGCGGTATACATCGATCCCGCCGGCGGTCCGCGCGCTCCACCGACGCCTCTCGGGAGGCGCGGGCGTCCGCCGAATCGTCTGCGTGTCGGGCGCGGCGGCGGCCCTCTTTCCGCATTGCCCCGAGAAGGTGCGCGTCATCAACAACGCGCTCGACATCGACGAGTTCGCGTCGGCGAGCG
>JAYVXB010000128.1:0-7858 GCA_043785585.1 Deltaproteobacteria bacterium
GATCCTCATCGTCGCGTGCTTCGCACCGATGGAGTCGAGCTTCGCCTCGGCGATTCGATCGACCGCGATCGGCGGTTCGTCGCCGACGGCGAGCTCGACGGGGGATGCGCGAAGCGAGACGCGCCGCGCGCGGGGGAACGCGTTGCGCGAGATCGAGCCTCCCGCAAGAACTGCCGCGACGAACGAGACCACCCACCCGAACACTGCCGCGGGTGCACCGAGCGCCGTGCGGCCGACGAGCACGCCGGCGACGGCGACGACGGCGCTGACGATTGGGACCGCCCAATTGCGACGAAGGACCTCCGCGCGCACTTCGCACGACGCGGAGGCGGTCGGTGGATCGGCCATCGTGCGAGCTTACAGTGCTTCTCTCGGGCATCGCGTCGCGCTCGCGCAAGTCGGCGGCTGGCCTGCTACGCTTTTCTTGATGAAAGCGCAGTGGGGGTTGGCGGTTCTCGCGGCGTCGGTCGTCGCATGCGGCGGGGACGCGTTCACGGCGGCGCCTCCGGCGGATGGCGGTACGACCGATGCGAGCGCGAACGACGGTGGCGTCGACGGCTCGACGGGGACCGAGGGCGGAACGAGCGAGGGCGGCGTGACCGACGCGGGCGTGGTCGAAGGCGGCGGACGCGGCGACGCGACGGCGTGCCCGACCACATGTCCGCCGGGCTTCACGTGCATGGGCGTCGTGTGCGTCGACGACGCCGCCGCGCGGTTCACCCCGACACAGAACCCGAGCGGCAATTGGACGTACGGCTGGTCGGCGCAGCTCGCGTCGACGTTCACGCCCTACCTCCTTCACTCGACCGTGCTCACGACGCTCGACGTATGGGACACGACGCCCGGATCGCTCCGGCCGAGCGTCTTTCGGAACGCGAGCAACTCGACGGTCGCGTACGGCGGGACCTTCACCATGACGGCCGGAGCGCTCGGGTTCCATCCGGGCGCGAGCAACGAGCACTCGATCGTTCGTTGGACGGCGCCGGCGACGGGCCGTTACGCCATCGACGCGCTCTTCACCGGGCTCTCGGGCGCGGGCGGAGCGCCGCTCACGACGGTCAGTGTCACCGTCCTCATCAACGGCTCCGTCGGATCGGGAAAGACCATCAACACGAACGGCGGCGCCAACACGGTGTCGTTCGTCCAAGCGCACAACCAGCTCAACGCCGGGAGCATCGTCGATTTCGTCGTCGACTACGGGAACGACGGAGATGCCGACGCAGATCCGACCGGGCTACGGGCGGTCATCACGACCGAGTGACGCGGTTCGCCCGCGGAGCCACTTCGGTCGCGCACGGGCGAGCTGCGATCGACGGAGTCCGTTGCCGACGCCGGCGTCGCGTCGCCCGATTGGGGGGCACGACGTTTTTCGTCGACGCGTGGTACCTGACGCGCGCCGCGCGACGTGCGCGAGGCAGACACAACCATCGCCGACCCGCTCGGGTCAGGAGAGCCATCTCATGCGTCGATACCTTCTCATTCCATCGAGCCTTTGCTTCGTCCTCGCGTGCAGCGCGTCGGACCTCGATCGATCGAACCGCGAGTCTTCGTCCACCAACCAGGGCCAGGCGCTCGATGTCGGCCGAATCCACGGGGCGCGTCCCGCGGGGCCGACCGCGCTCGCGGCGCCCGTCGATGCGGGGACCTGCGCGCATACGATGCGGATCGTGACGCCGCCCGGCCTCGTGATCCCGTCCGTCGCTCTGTCGCACGTCTACTGGGGTAGCTATTGGTCGGGCGCCGGCGCGGCCGAGCGCGCGACGTACGACCAGACCTGGGCCGACGTCGGCAACAACCCCGCGTTCTACGCGCGACTCAGCGAGTACTCGACGTCGGCGCTGACGATCCAAACCGGATCGTGGGCGAACCCGACGCTCGCGAACGCGACGCTCGCGAGCGGCACGACGCTCGACGAGACGCAGATCCAGACGGAGATCCAAGCGGAGCTCCAAGCCGGCGTCCTGCCGGCGCGCACCGACAGCCGCCTCTACGTCTTCATGTTGCCGCCGGGCGTGACATCGCTGTTCGATCAGCAGAACGGCTTCGTCGGACACCACGCGAGCTTCCGCGATCCGAGCGGGAACGTCGTTTACTACGCGGTCATCACGTACAACGCGGACCCGCAATACAACAACCCGCTCATCTCGCACGAGATCGCCGAGGCGATCACCGATCCGGTCATCGGCGCGGGATGGACGGACGAGACGGGCGACGAGATCGGCGACGTGTGCCGCGGGCAGTACACGCCGATAGACACGTTCCAGATCGAAAAGATCTGGTCGCAAAAGGCCTGCGCGTGCGTGGGTGTCGCGTCGTCGACGCCGCCGAGCACGATCACGAACGGCGATTTCGAGACGACGGATCTCACTGGATGGATCAGCGTCGGAGCTGCATCGGTCGGTACGAGCCCGCACGGCGGCAGGTACGCCGCGCAAGTCGGGAGCACGCGCGCGACGACGGGCGACAGCTCAATCGCGCAGACGTTCACGGCGCCCACCGACGGTGGCACCCTCTCCTTCTGGTACGCGGTCCATTGCACCGACACGATCACGTACGACTGGGCGACGGCGACGCTGAAGGACAACACGACGGGAACGACGACGAAGCCGCTCGCGAAGACGTGCACCAACACCGGCGCGTGGAAGCAAAGCACCAGCGCGCTCGTCGGCGGACACAGCTACACGCTGACGTTGATCAGCCACGACGACGGCGCGTCCGGCGATCCGACGTACACGCTCTACGACGACGTCACCGTGACGACGACGGCGCCGCCGCCGCCGGCGACGCTGACGAACGGCGACTTCGAATCCACCGTGCTCACGCCGTGGACGTCGACAGGCGCGGCGAGCATCGCGACGACGCCGCACGGGGGACGCTATTCGGCGGAGCTCGGGCTCGTCGGAAAAGCCACCAACGGAACCAGCACGATCGCGCAGTCGTTCACGGCGCCGTCGACGGGCGGCACGCTCGCGTTTTGGGTTCGCGTCGTCTGCAAGGACACGGTCACGTACGACTGGGCGACCGCGACGTTGAAGGACACGACGACCGGAACGACGACGACGCCGCTCGCGAAGACGTGCACGAACACCGGCACGTGGAAGCGCGTGACAGCGACGTTGACGGCGAATCACACGTACACGTTGACGCTCGTGAACCGCGACGACAACAACGCGGGCGACGAGACGTACACGCTGTTCGACGACGTCAGCGTTCAGTAGGGGCGAGGCGACGCGCGACGGCCTGCACGTGCGGGTCGTCGACGTCGGGATCGCGAAGCGTCGCGGCGAGACGGAGAAGAAGTCGCCGCGCGACGTCACATCGCGGCTTGCGGATCGTCGCGCATGCAACGCGCGACGCGCCGCATGCAACGCGCGACGCGCCGCATGCAACGCCTCGTCGGTTGCGATTGCCGTCGCGCATGACGAAACGTGAGGTCGTTCCATTCACGCGCCGCCGGCACATCGCGTGCACCCGTCGCGAACATGTCCCGCACTCTGCAGCTCTCGCGTCTCCGCTCATTCTCCCTTCTCGGCGTCCTCCTCGCCGTCGGATGCTCATCCGCCAACGAACGCACCGGCTCGGCGAGCGAAGCCGTCGACCTCGCCGCGATTCCCGTGCACCAAGCCGCGGTCGTGCAGGACGGCTCTACGGCGTCCAAGGCAACGGGCGCTGTGTTCATTCCATTCTTGGATGGAAACCACGCTCCGACCTCCGTCTCCTCCACGCAGTACGGCAACCTCCCGGTGCGCGGCAGCTGTGGTGTCACCTTCGTCTCGCCCCACTATGCGATCACCTCCTCCCACTGCTTCGCGAACACGAATGCGTACGATCCTGCGAACCAAACCTTCACCACGATGGCCTACGACGTGACCCAAGCAAACGTCGACGACTTCTACTTCGACGCGACGATGACAGGCACGTTCCCCAACTACACGCCGATCTTCGGACACACGATGACCCAAGCCGCGGGGTACACGTCGAGCTCGTTCACCTGCAAGATCGCGTCGCGCTGCGCGTACACTCCCGCCGGCGCGAGCGCCTACAACTGTGACGGCATCGCCGCATCCGACGTCACGATGCTCCACTGCTCGACACGCCCGGCGCACGGCGCGTGGGTGCCGATCGCGAATGATTCGTCGACCAGCGGCGCCGTCTCCATGTACTGGTTCCACGAGCTGTTCATGACCAACAACAATCCGGACATGATTGCGCACTATACAAACCTCGCGAGCCACGCCTCCAATTGGCACTACGTGGCCGCTCCGACGAACGCGTTCTTGCCATTCAAGTCGGTACCGTGGTCAGGGGGCGTGCAGCGCGGACGATTCGGCCTCGGTGGAGACAACGACGTCAAGACGGATCTCTACGGGTGCCACGGCACGTCGGGCTCGGGCGTGCTCAGCATGAATGGCGCGCTTCTCGGCCCGGTGCACGACGGGAGCTCATGGTCCAACGGACACTTGTGTGACGATCCGAATGCGCTCACGCAAGGAGCGCCGAATGGTCACGGTCTCACGTACAACTCGAACGTATCGGTGAACAACCTCGTCAATGCGAAGTACTTGTCCGCGCTGCAAACCGATCGCGTGCCGCCGCCGGTGTGCGGCGACGGCGTGTGCAACGGCAGCGAGACCCACGCCAATTGCTCTAAAGATTGCGCCGCGGACGACTGCACGAGCGGGAAAGTCGATTGTTGCGGCGACGGCGTTTGTCGCACGGCCATCCTTTGCCGGAAGCTACATTGCCTTTGAGTCCGAAATAGCGAGCCCCGAGCGAACACGACGGCGAAGTGCGCGCCGTCGTGGTCGCGCGATTCGTGAAAGAGTAGCTACACTGCGACCATGCCATCCGCTTCGCTCGCGCGCATTGCGACCACCCTCGCGCTTGCGACACTGACTCCGCTCGGTTGCGCGCTCGGCGAAAAGGCCGACGTTCGCGCGATGGCCGCGAGGAGCTTGGCGTGCGGAGGCGACGGCATCGAGGTCGTCGCGATCGGCGAGCCGACGCCGGAGAGCGTGCTCTACGAAGCGCAAGGTTGCGGCCAGCGTCGGAGATACATTTGCGAAGGCACGAACGCGCTAGTCAGGCGAAGCGGCCGCGCCCCGTTCAGGGCTCGAGGGGTCCGACGACCTTGGGCGCACGCCGAGGCCCTGTTCCTTCGCGACAATCACGCGCGTCGTCTCGAGTCGTCGACTCGTCGAGCAGCGTGCTCCGATGAACCGCGACGTCCTCCGCGGGCGGTGACGCGAGCGTGAGCCACGGGCGCGGCGGCAACGGGAGATCGACGCAGCAGACCCGAATCTCTCTCGTGCGCGCGATGGCCTCGAGGTCGTCGAGGATTCTCTCCAGCCGCTCGCCGCTGAACGGGCAGTAGAAGAAGAAGACCGATCCGATCGTGAGGAAGCCGGCGAGCTGCGCCGCGTCGCCTTCGATCGGCGAGAAGCGCCGCACGTTCAGGCGCTTCGCGAGGTCGCGCGACGCGCGCACGAGCTCCGGTTGAATCTCGAGGCCAATCACGGCGGCTCCGGTCAAGAGGTGCACGAGCGCGGCCGACCGCCCTACGCCCGCGCCGACGTCGACGAACACGTCGGAGGGCTGCACGCGCGCATGATCGAGCACGCGAAGGAGGGCGTCGACGGAACAGGGCAAGTACGAGACGCAGCCTCGCGGAAGCTCGGGGCCGTCGTCGGGCAACGAGTCGAGGCCGAAGACCAAGTCCACCCACGCATCGCGCTCGTCGGGAGGAACGCTCGTGAGGTACGCGCGGAATACGGCGGGGATCGCCTGCGCGGTCGAGATGAGAGAACGAATCCGTTCGGCGCTCTCGCGGTGAGCTTGCTTCACCGGCGGGAGCATACGTGAATCGCATTCGCAGCTCTCATCGAGCCGCGAGAAAGGGAGCCGTCGTCACCCGTAGTGGCTCGTCGTCACTCTCGGTCGTGGTAGCGGGACCGGCAGCAGGCGCGCTACTCGATGCCGACGACCCACGCGGCAAGCTCGAGCGCGACGAGCGCCGCGAGCCACGCGACGCCGGTACGCGCGAGACCCTCCCACGCGGTCGTTCTCGTGCCGTCTCCGCGAAGGAGCCGCGCGACGAGCCAGAGTCCCAGCGGCAGCGTGGCGGCGACGGCATAGAGCGCGGTGCTCGGTACGCCGGCCAAGGGGAAGATCGCGAGCGACGCGTAGGCTCCGAGCACGAGCAGCGTCGCAAGGCGTGCGGCCACGCGCGGTCCAAAGCGAACGACGGGCGTGCGCTTGCCGGCCGCGCGGTCACCTTCGGCGTCGGGGAAGTCGATGACCAGAATCATCGCCGCGGTCGCGAAGGCGATCGGCAGAACGACGACGAGCATCTTCGCGATCGCGTCGCCGCCCTGAACGAACCACCCCGTCAGCGGCGTCAGGACGCCCACGACGAGCGCCACGCTCGGGGCGCCCAGTCCGCGCGTGTGCAAACGCATGGGCGGCGCGCTGTAGCTCCACGCCACGACCAACGCGAGAAGCAGCGCGGCGAGCGCGCGCGCGCTCGACGAGACGACGGCGGTGGCAACACCGAGGATCAACGCGAGCACGCCGAGCGCGCACGCGGCGACGAGCGCGACGCGCGGGGAGAGCGTCCCGTCGGCGAGCACGCGACTCCCGCCCGACCACTGCGTGGGCGTCGTGTTCGCGCGGTCGGCCGCGAGATCGAAATAGTCGTTCGCGTAGTGCGTCATGAGCTGGATCGCGGTGATGGCGGCCTGACCCCACACGTACCCGCGCACGTCGAGCGCATGGCCGCGCGTCGCCACGGCGGCCCCGAGCCCATAGAGAACGACGCCTCCCGCCAAGAACTTGAATCGACCCAATCGAACGAACGCGATGACGTTACGCGCGGCATTCGATGGAGCAGTCATTCTCGAGACCGCGATTCCAACACAAACGTACTGCGCCGGACACTCTTCGCTTTCGGCGCATCCGTCCCGCCCGCGTTGCCTCGACGTCGCCCTTCTCGCGCGACGCTTTGGCGGAACTGCGAACTACGTGAGCTCAATCGATGACGGCGAACCCGTACATCGCGTACGTCTGCACGTAGTCGTACGAGATGTAGAGGTAGCCGTCGTGCCCGGTGTCTTTGCCCCAGCTGTTCTTGAAGATGAAATATTTGTTTGGATGATCGTAGCCGACCAGCAAGATGGCGTGCGCGTCCATCGCGCCGATGGGTTGGCCGGCTCCGTCCAGCTGCACGTCGATGATGCCTTTGTCGAGAGTGGAGTCGACCCAGTCCGTGCCGGCGACGAGGATTCCGTAGACGACGTCGTGCCCACCGCGGATCCACGACTCGAGCAGCGCGACGTTGTCGGCGCGGTGTTTTGGCACGTTGGGGACGCTGGGGATCGAGTACGCGGGCGTCGTCATCTGGTAGACGCTCGTCAGCTTCGCGTGCGGCGCGGTCACGCACGACGACGGAATGCCCGGCGCCGCGCACGACGACGTGTACGGGAAATAGATCTCCGGGCAGAGACCGTTCGTCATCGCAACCTCCACGGCCGCCCACGTGGGAATGCCGCCGCCCTGCGTGCACTCCATGCGGAGGAGCTGCTCGGCGCCGTTGAACGCGTCGTTCTCCGAGAAGTTCCCGAACCGGTCGGTCTTCCTTTTGGTGAGCGGCTCGAGCGCGGCGACCGTCGCGAAGGCGGAGCACGTCCCGCGCTGCCCTTGGTCTTTGACCGGGCTCTCGCCGGCGCGATGGTCGACCGTCGGGACGTCGATCACCAGCGACAACGCGCCGCCGGATTTCCATTTGGCGATCGAGTCGGCGTCCTTCGTCAGATGTTGCGGCATGGCGGACACGGGTCGCGTGAGCGCGCGCATCGGTTTG
>JAYVXB010000129.1:0-7841 GCA_043785585.1 Deltaproteobacteria bacterium
CCGAACCGCCGCGCAGCCGGTAGTCGTGAAAGCTCGACGCCGAGTGACAGTGAAGCAGCATGCACCCCTTCGCGACGAGCAGCGGCTGCACGCGATGCGCGAAGAACTGAAACTCCGGCGTGAGCGCTGCGAGCTTCGGCGGGCCGTGCGCGGTGGCCCAGTCGTGCAGCGCGCGGTAACCGTCGGCGGCCGACGATTCGAATACGACACCACCTTCGTGAAACGATCCGCCTTGCGACGGAGCGAGCGGGCGGCGGAGGAGCTCGCTCTGCTCGGCCGTCTGCGCGAGGTACTCCGCCGCGGTGAAGTAGTTCCACCGCACCTGCTCGGGCGCGTCCCCACACGTGATCCGAAGATCGTTCGCCGCCGATCCGTGGCAGCTCGAAGAAGCGCACGAGGCGCGGAGCACCGGCGTTACCCGATCGCGAAACGCGGCGAAGTCCGCGTCGGGGGGATCGACCGCGGGATCGAAGCCTGGCGCAGACGGAATTTCCGATGAGCACACGCCGGTTGACGGCGGAGCGGGTGGCCTCCCCGTGTTGTTGATCGTTGCGCCGTTCTCGATCCAACGGCGAAGCGTTCGGTACGCGCTCGCGTTCGGGTCGAGGATCGGACCGCCAGCGTGCTTGATGTCGGTGACGACGGTGGCGAAGGTCCCGTCGTACGCCTGGAGGTGGACCTGGAAAGGGGAAACGTTCTTCAACAAAAGTGTCGGCTGACCGTAAGGTCCGTAGTCGGGAAAGAGATCGCGGCGTCGGTCGATGCCGTCGAAGCCCGAGAGATCGAGGTTGCCGAAGGCGTTCCCCTTCGCGTCCGCGACGTGGCACCCCGCGCCGGTGTTCGTGCGCACGCACGACGTCGAGAGGATCGGCGCGACGCTTCGCTGGAAGTACGTCGAGTCCTCGGGCTCCTTCACCGTGCACGCGACGGGAAGGAGCGTCACGAGGACGACAATCCCAACCGCGAACGACGCCGAAACGGACGCGGACACGCGCATGAGCCACCTCCCAACGATCCGGTACGGGGCGCGGCCCTTGGGGGCCATGACATTTCGCATCGCGATGCGCTCCTCGGCGCTTCAGAGTTCGCGCATGTCTCGGTGGAGGAGTGGAGCGACGGCCGTCCTCGCGTCGATCCTCGCCGCCGCGTACGTCGATCTCGGAAGACGACTCGGGCATCGCGACGGACCCTCCGGTCGGTTCGGACGCGATCGCACCCGAGCCCTTCGACGCTCGGCGCGCATCGCGGAGAGCGACGAGGCCGCCGACGCCCCCCGCGGCGATCGACGCGAGCGCGCCATTCAAGACGCGACGTCGCGTGGGTCGAGTGCGGACGGGCGCGGTCATGATGCCTCATGGTAGCGCGCAGAGAGCGCTGCGATGATTTCCATCATGGGCGCCGCGTCACGTCCGAGCAACATCACCAGTCCATGGCGCTGCGCGCTTCGATCCTCGCGCCGTTCGCCGTCGCCGCTCTCACCGCCGCTGCGCTCGCCGCGGCGTGCGTCGATACGTCGGCACCGTCGACGCGCGCGGCACGCGTTGCGCCGGCACCCGCCGGCTCGAGCGTCGCGTTGCCTGCGCTCGAGCCGACGCCGCCGCGTGCTCTCGCGCCTGAAGCACGTCGCGACGTGGCGTCGTCGCCGGTCGTGTTCGATCCGATCCGCGGCGGCGTTTGGACCGCGAACGGCGACGTCGGGACGGTGAGCTACGTCGACATCGACACGCGCAAGGTCGTCGAGGAGATCGCGATCGGCGCCGACGTCACGTCGGTCGCGCTGAGCCCTGACGCGAAATGGATCGCCGCGGTCGATCGCGGCAGCGCGACCGTGACGCTCGTCGACGCGGAGTCGCGCGCCGTCCGGCGCACGTTGTCCGTCGGCACGCACCCGCGCGCGGCGGTGTGGGACGCGACGGATCCGCGGTGGCTGTATGTGTCGATCGAAGACGACGGTAGCGTCGCGATCGTCGACCGCACGCGCGGCGTCGTCGATCACACGATCTCCGTAGGTCGCTCGCCTGCGGGGCTCGCGGTGTCACGACGCCGTCGCGAGCTCGTCGTCCTTCACCGCGCCGACGCGCGCGTCACGATCGCGTCGCTCGAAGGCGTCTACACGCCCGCGGATCAACGCGCGCCGAACGTCGAGGTGCCGCTCGACGACGAGGCCGCGGGGACGAGCGATCTCGTGCCGCACGGCAAGCCGTTCGCGTTCGAGTCGATCGCGTGGACGCCGAACGGCGACGTCGCGTGGCTACCGCACGAGCTGCTCGCGCCGACGCATCCGTTCCAGTTCCAGCGAACGGTCTTCCCATCCGTGAGCGTCGTCGATCTCTCGGCGCGCAAGGAGGTCACGACCGATCCCGCAGCGGACGCCTTCGCCGGCCGGAAGAACCTCTTCGCCGCGATCAACATCCCCGATTCGCTCGGCAATACGAGCGTCGTCTCTCAGCCTTGCGCGGCAGCGATGCATCCGAACGGTCTCCTCGGCTACGTCGTCGCGTGCGGTAGTGAGGATCTGCTCGTCTTCGGCACGGACCAAGGCATCGCGGTCGATCTGCTCCGCGATCTCCCCGGCGACCACCCGATCGGAATCGCGCTCGACGACACGGGACAGCGCGCGTTCGTGTTGTCGGACCAGTCGCACACGCTGGCGACGATCGATCTCGCCGACGGCAACCCCGTGTGGCACGCGCAGCCTTACGGCGCGCCGATCGCGCTGGCGTCGCACGATCCGCTCGACCCCGAGCTCCGCGAGGGCATGAAGCTCTTCTTCCGCGCGAGCTCGTCCAAAGGCGCGCTGGCGACGACCGGAAACAACTGGCTGTCGTGCGGCGCGTGTCACCTCGACGGCTTCGGCTCGAGCAACGCGGGGCTCCTCGCCGCGCTCCGGCCCGCGAGCGCGAAGAGCGATGCGCGCGTCGGGCACGGGGGGCTCGTCGATCTCTTCTCGACGTCGTCGCGTCCGGACGACGCGGAATTCAATCCACACGATCTACTCGTCGCGGTGATCGAGCAAGGCGGGCTCGCGCCCGATCGCACCGGCGCCGACCGCCACGGCGCGATCGATCCGTCCGCGCCGACGGCCGAGGCCCTCACGATGGCGCGACGACTGGCGCGAGTCGTCACCCGCTACCAGCCCATTGGCCCGAGCTGGATCGCCTTTCCTCCGAACGATCCGCCACCGACGCGCGACGGCGCGTGGTGCGGGCGATGCCACGTCGCCGAGTTCGCGCAGTGGTCCAAGGGCGCCCATGCGCACGCGGCCGACGATCCGATGGTCCTCTACGGCGTCGCCGTCGAGGTCGCTGCGCGCGGCCCGTCGTACGCGCGGGTCTGCGCGGGCTGTCACGATCCCACGAGCACGCGTCTCGGCGACACGTCGTTCGTCGCGCGCCGCGGCGTCACCTGCGTCGGTTGCCACGACGTCGAGGCGGCGATCGCCGCGGGGGGGAACGGCGATCTCGCGACACGAACGCACGACTGGACGCAAGATCACAAAGCCTGGGGGACGGCGTCGCTCGAGCGCTTGCGGAAGCCGGAGTTCTGCGCGGGGTGCCACGACGAGTTCGTGCCCGGGGTCGGCCTGCGGCTCATGTCGACGCTCGCAGAGTACGAGTCGAGCCCGCTCGCCGCGACGAAGCGCTGCGTCGACTGCCACATGTCGACGACCGGCGGCGTCGCGGATCACCGCATTCCGGGTGGCAACGTCTATGTCGGCGCGCGCTGGGGCGACGACGCGATGGTCGCCGACGAACGCAAGCAGCTCACGACCGCGCTGAAGCTTCACGCCGAACGCGTCGCCGACGGCGTCGACGTCGTCGCCTCCGTCGACGCGCTCGCGCACGGCTTCCCCGGCGGCGTGAGCGACATTCGTGAGGCGTGGGTCGAGGTGCAAGCGGTCGACGGCGTGGGCCACATGGTCGCGAGTTGGGGCGGACCGATAGCCGACGGCACCGTTCCCATGAGCGCCGCGCGCCTCGGCGTCGATCTCGGGCTCGGCGACGGCGCCATCGCGTTGCACCACGAGCTCAGCGAAGTGACGCACGTGCCGTACAGCGGGCGCATCTTGCCGACGGCGCCGCGCACGTTCCACGTCGTCGTCCCGAGCGCGCTCCCGGTTGGCGCGATCGCGTTCGATGCCGTCGTGAAGATGCGCGCGCTCCGCACCACGTACTTCCGCTTCGCGACCGGAGTGCCGTCGGCGATCGCGCCGGAGACCGAGATGGCGCGCACGAGGGTGCCGTGAGAAAGGTGCTCCTGATCGCGGTCGCGGCCGTCCTGCTCGCCGGCTGCGGCAGCGTGCACGCATACGACCGCGGGCGAATGGCGAAGCCGAAGATGCAGCTCGATCTCGCTCCGGACGAGCGGCGGCTCGAGGAGCACGTCTACGAATACCGCGAAGGCTCGGCGGGCGGCTACGGCGCGGGGGGCGGCGGGTGCGGCTGCAACTGATCATCGCAGCGTTCGCGTCGGCGACCGCATTCACCGCGCCGGGTGCGGCGCAGTCGCTCGCGCGTGTCGACGCGCGCGCGGGCGCGTACCAAGACAGCGATCGGACCAGCGTCACGACGACGAACCTCGCGGCGCGCGCCGAGAGTGGGCGCTGGGGTGCCGAGATGCGGTACCTCGTCGACGTCGTCTCGAGCGCGTCCGTCGACGTGGTGACCGCTGCCACGGGGACGATCCACGACGTCCGAGCGGAGATCGAGGGCGGCGCGACGTACCGCGACGACTACCGGCGGGTGCGCGCGTCGTACGTGCACTCGCAAGAGCGCGATTGGGAGTCGAGCACCGGCAACGCGGCGCTCCTCTACGATCTCGTCGGCCATCGCGTCACCTTGCATGTCTCGGGTACGTACGTTTCGAACCATGTGGGGCGCGCGAACGATCCCGCATTCCGAAGGCGCATGTTCGTCGGCGGAGGGACCGCGGGCGCGAGCGTCGTCTTGTCGCCGCGCGATCTCGTGGACGTCAGCTACACGCTCACCGTCGTCGACGGATACCAAGCGAGCCCGTACCGCTTCGTCTTCTTTGGAGGACCGGCCGGCACGCCGACGTCGAGCGGTGCGCCCGAGGTCGATCCCGAGGAGCGGCTCCGTCACGCGGCGACCGTGCGCTACAACCGCCACCTCTTCCGCGACACGGCGCTTCGCGCCCACGCGCGCGGCTACGTCGACTCATGGCGCGTCGCTTCGGCGACGCTCGGCGCCGAGTACATCGTCGGGCTCGGCGACGTCGACGCGGGACCCTTCGTACGCGCCTACGCGCAGCGCCACGCCGCATTCTACGCACCGACGTACGCGCAGCCGATGAAGTACATGACGGCCGACCGCGAGCTAGCATCGTTCTGGGACGTCTTCGCCGGAGCGCGGATCGCGTGGCGGCACGAGCGGCCGCTCGCGTGGATCGGCGAGCTTCGTGCAGAAGCGAAGGTCAGCGCGTTCTACTTTCGCTTCATCGACTTTCCTCGGCTCCCCGAGCGCTCCGGCGCGCTCGGCGAGATCGCGATCGGGGTGACGTTTTGAAGCGCGCGCTCATTTTCGCGACCGCCGCGCTCGCGGCGATCGTCGCGTGCGCGTCGGATCTTCACGAATCGATGCCGCTCGCGCCGCTCGACGAGGCGTACTTCCGATGCCGGGTGCAGCCCGTGCTCGCGCGCTCATGCAGCCAGCTCGCGTGCCACGGCGACAGCCGCCGCTTCTTCCGCATCTTCGCGCGCAACCGCCTTCGGTCGGACGGCGCCGAGTCCGAGCGCGACGCGCCGATGCGCGACGAAGAGCGTCGTGCGAACTTCGACGCCGCGCGCGCGATGGTCGATACGGGCGATATCGAGCGCAGCCTACTCTTCGCCAAGCCGCTCGATGCGCGCGCGGGAGGCACTTTCCACCGCGGCGCGGAGATCTTCGGAGGCGGGAACGTGTTCGTGTCGCGTGACGAGCCGGATTTCATGACGTTGCGCGCTTGGACGCGCGGAGAACGAGAGGAGCCATCATGCGCAGAGCCATCAAGCTCGCAGTAGCGACGGCCATCGTGGCGTGCGCGGTCGCGGCGTCGACGCAAGCGCGCGCATTCCACGCGGGTTCGCAGTACGCGAAGAACGCGAGCGCGGGAGGCGGTGGCGGCATCTTCTATACGGGCGCGCCGGGCGAGCGACGCTGGGACTGCCGCGCGTGCCACCTCGATCCGCCCGGTCAGATCCGCGCGAGCCTCTCCGCGAGCCCCGCGTCGCTCTTCGACGCGAGTACGTACGCACCCGGCGAGTCGTACACGATCACCGTCAAGCTCACGGGGGAGCACGCGGGTCTCAAGACACCGGCAACGAACACGAACGGGCTCGCGTTGTCGATCGTCGACACGACGGGGGCCCCCGCGGGAGCCGTCGTCGCGTTCGCGCCCGACGCGATCGTCGCTGGCGGACCTGCGACGATCGCATCGACCGGAGAGCGTCTCGGCGCGACCGAGTGGTCCTTCACCTGGCGCGCGCCCGAGGCGTCGCTCGGCCGCGTCACCGTTCACCTGGGCGTCGTCGACGGCGACGGCGCAGGCACCAGCGCACCCGGCGCGTTCAGCGATCCCTTCGGTGACGACGTCTACGTCGCGAGCGTGCCGATCGAAGAGAGCTCCTCTCGCGGCGCGCGCCTAGGTGCCGGCACGCCCGTCACACTGGTTCTTGCGCTCGGCGCAGTCTTGGTCCGCACGCGGCGAGCGCGAGCACGAGCGACGCGAGCAGGATCGCGCCGGTGATGTGGTGGACGGTGACGAGAGCGAGCGGCGCGTAGGCGAGCACGGTGGCGACGCCGAGCGTGACTTGGAGCGACGCGACGAGCGCCGGCGCCGCAGCGAAGATGCGCCACGCCGGTCGGGCTCGACGCCACAGCGCCACGGAAGCGGCGATCGTCGTCAGCCAAGCCACAACGCCGAGCGCGCGATGCGCCATGTGAAGACGCCCGAGCGCCGCAGCCGGCCACGCCCCGCCTTCGCAGAGCGGAAGGTCGAGACACGCGAGCGCAGCACCCCGGTGACGCACGATCCCACCGAGCACGATCTGCGCGAAGACGACTGCGACCGCCACGCCGACCCACGGCGCCGCGCCTCGCGCGTCGGATGGCAGCTCGCGAGGTGCGAGCCGCACCGCAGAGACGAACAGCACCGACAAGAAGATCATCGACGTGGCCAGGTGCGCGATCGACACGGCCGGCGGCAAGCGCAAGATCACGGTGAGCCCCCCGAGCGCCGCCTGCACGAGCACGAGCACGGCGGCTGCGACGACCCAGCCGCGCCCGCGCCGCACGCGCGCGCGCAGCGTGAGGACGAGCAGCGTCGCCGTCATCGTCGCGACCGTCGCCCCCGCGAGCCGGTGGGTGTGCTCGAACTCGACTCCGCCGATCATCGCGGGGAAGACTTGACCATGGCAGAGCGGCCAGTCGGGGCAGGCGAGGCTCGAGCCGGTGCTGTGCACGAGACTCCCCATCGCCATGAGGACGAGCGTGACCCCGGCCGTCGCTGCGGCGAGCCAATGGAGGCGCAATCGCATGCGCGTCGTCTTGCTCCTACCGCGCGCGCTGCCCATGACGAATGTCAGGGGTGCAGGTGGTCATGAGCTTTCGCATGGCGGTGCCGCCTCCCTACGCCCCATCCTCAGTTCATTCCGAGGAGAGCCACGATGTCCATCCAGCCGACACAAACCGTTCGTGAGATCGCGATCAGAATTCCTGGCGCGACCCGCATCTTCGAAGACGTCCACATCGACTACTGCTGCCGCGGAGCGCGCACGCTGGAGGACGCGTGCAAGACAGACGGCGTCGCCCTCGACGACATCGTCCCGCGCCTCGAACGCGCCG
>JAYVXB010000130.1:0-7835 GCA_043785585.1 Deltaproteobacteria bacterium
CACCGCCAGGAAGAAGGCGCCGGCTTCATCGTTCGCCGCCCGTTCCCGTCCGCCGCGCTCCGGCAGGTCGATCCGTTCCTGATGATCGACGAGATGGGTCCTGCCGACTACGGCCCCGGCGAGGCGCTCGGCGCACCCGACCACCCGCACCGCGGCTTCGAGACCGTCAGCTACATGCTCGACGGCGAGTTCGAGCACGAAGACTCGGCCGGCCATCGCGGTCTCCTTCGATCGGGCGACGTGCAGTGGATGACGGCGGGCGCCGGGATCATCCATTCGGAGATGCCGTCGAAGCGCATTCGCGCAGAAGGCGGGCGCATGCACGGGTTTCAGATTTGGGTGAACCTGCCGGCGCGCCTGAAGATGTCGCGGCCGCGGTACCAGGAGGTGCCTGCGGCGAAGATTCCGGAAGGACGAAGCGCGGACGGGCGCGCGAAGGTGCGCGTCGTCGCGGGCGAGGCGCTCGGCGCGCGGGCCGTCATCGAGACCAACACGCCGATCGTGTTTCAGGATTGGACGATCGACGCGGGCGGCGACGTGACGACGGCGATCGCGCGTGATCACAACGCGCTCGTCTACGTGTTCGGTGGCGCGGTCCTCGTCGGCGACGACGGGAAAGAGGTGAAGGACGGGCAGCTCGCGGTGCTCGGCGCGGGCGACGCGGTTCGATTGCGCGTCGCGGACGGCGCATCGGGATCGGCGAGGCTGCTCTTGCTCGCGGGCGTTCCGATCGCGGAAGACGTCGTGCAGTACGGCCCCTTCGTGATGAACACGGAGAAGGAGATCCGCCAGGCGATCGTCGATTTTCAGACGGGCCGCATGGGCGAGATCACGCGGACGGCGCAGACGTCGTAGCCGCGCCGCGAGCCTTCACGCACAGACGACGTCGAACGTGTGCGTGTGCCCGAGGGCGGTCGTCGACGACACGGTCACCTTCTGATCCTGCGCGAGCTTCGCGAAGTCCGCGGCCGCGAGCGTCACCATGTGATCGTGCGTCTGCGTCCCCATGATCGAGTAGGTCTTCGTCGTGCCGGCCACGATGTCCGCCGCCGGGACCGCGAGGTGATGGAGCGGATCGTTGATCCCGCCGTCCTTCGCGCCGTCGGCTTTGCATGCGCCCGCTGCGCCGGAATCGCCGCCGGTGCCGGCCGCGCTCGTGCTGCTGCACGCCTCGAGCACGGCGCTGGCTGCGACGAGGCCGACGGCCACTCGGAGAAACTCTTTGCGAGAAAGCTGATGGACCATGGGAAAGCTCCAGGTTCGGACGGTGGGACCGCAGCGTAACCTCGATCAATCCTCGAGCCCGTTTGGAATCGGCATCGGCCAGTTCGTCGCGACGGTGCCGCCGTCGACCTCGATCACCTTGCCCGTCATCCACGAGCCCGCCGGCGACGAGAGGAAGAGCGCCGCCGCCGCGATGTCCTCCGTCGTGCCGAGGCGCCGCATCGGCGTCATCGCGACCATCTTCGCGTAGAGGTCCGGCATCTGGACGAACGCTTCGAGCGCGTCGGTCTTCGTCGCACCGGCGGCGATCGCGTTCACGCGAATCTTCGGCGCCCACTCCGACGCGAGGAGCCGCGTCATGTGGTTGAGCGCCGCCTTCACGGTGCCATACGCGACGAACCCGCTGTCGACGAGGTGCGACATCGCGGACGACACGTTGAGGATGCTGCCGTTCGCGCTCTTCGCGAGGTGCGGCGCAGCGCGGCGCGCGAGGTGGAGCGGCGCGGTGACGTTGAAGCGAAACGCCTTCTCGAGATCCGCGTCGTCGACTTGGAGCGCGATCGTCGGCGGCCATCCTCCGGCGTTGTTCACGAGCGTGTCGATGCGGCCCATCTCTTTCGTCGTCGCGTCGATCAGACGATCGAGCTGCGCGAGCTCGGTGACGTCGGTCGGGACGACGAGCGCCTTGCGACCGAGCGCGCGGATCTCCGCCGCGACCGCTTCGAGCGTCGCGGGTCGCCGCGCCGCGAGCACGACGTCGGCGCCCGCCTCCGCGAACGCGATCGCGATCCCTCGGCCGATTCCACGCCCGGCACCCGTCACGACGGCCACCTGGCCGTTCATTCGAAACGCATCGAGAATCATGTTCGCTCCTCGGGTGCACGCCGCCACGGCCGCGGGACCAGCCCGGGAACGCGCGCCATGTGATCCGCATACGCCGGCCTGCGCGCGACCGAACGGCGGTCGAGCATCGGCACGCTCACGAAGACGAAGAGCACCGTGATCGAGAGCGGGCCGAGGACGGTCACGTACGCCGACGGATCCGCCGCGAGCCCGAAGAGCCAGAGCCCCCACCAGAACGAGAGCTCGCCGAGGTAGTTCGGATGCCTCGACAGCGCCCAGAGGCCGCGATTCATGATGCTCCCACCGCCCGGCGCGCCGAGACGAAACGCGCGGAGCTGCTCGTCGGCGATCGTCTCGATCGCGATCGCGCCCCCCGTCACGACGAGCCCGAGCGCGTCGAGCACACCGAGCGGCCGCGTCCCGGTCGCGAGCGCCGGCAAGAGCGCGAGGCAACCGAGGTAAACCCACAGCGTCGGCATCATGTGGATCCCGACGAAGCTGACGAGCCAGTACGCGCGCTTCGACTTCTTGCGCATGTCGACGTAGCGCCAGTCCTCGTGCGCGAGCCCTTGCCACCCGCGCGCCCAGTTCCAAGTGAGGCGCGCGCCCCACAGGAGGACGAGCGCGAGCACCGTGATTTTTCGGGCGAACGGCGCACCCGACGACGACACGAAGAGCCACGGCGCGATCACCATCGGCGCGACGCTCCAGTACGGATCGTAGAAGCTCGAGTTGTCGAACACGACGCTGAACACGAAGACCGCGACCGTCGCCGCCGCGTCCGCCGCCAGGATCACCGCCCACGTCGGCGCGCCGACCATGAGGCGCGACGCGACGAGCCAGGCGAGCACGCCACCGAGGACGTACGCCGTCGTGACATACGCGAACGCGGCGGTGCGAGAGGTCGGGCTTCGAGAGGACATCGAGCGCGCGCAGCAGGTTAGCCTGCGCGCGCGCTCATCGGCAGATCTTCAGTGGGTGTCGCCGCACTTCGCGATGCACGCATGCTGCTCGAACTGGCAGTCGGCGCGATCGCGCCCGGTGCGTGCGTTCTTGATGCAGTTCGCGTTCTGACGTTCGCAGCGGCCTTCACAGGTGAGCGGCCTGGGCGAGTCCGCGGGCGATGCCGGCGCGGAGGAAGCGAACGCGACGACGCTCGCGAGCGTGAGGAGAGAGAGAACGAGAGAAGCGCGCGTTGTCATGGTCTCTAGAAGTACGGTGACGGAGCGGGCCGCGTGAAGGGCACGGGTGCACGAGCCGTTCATTTTCGTGTGCGGACCAGCGTCGTTGCGCGGCGATGTATGCGGACCGAAGGTGTCGCGTTTCGGCTAGAAGGAGGCATGGCCGTTACGATCGAGCTCGGGCGCGCGCTCTTCGACACCGCGATCGGCACGTGCGGCGTCGCATGGAGTGCCCGCGGCATCGTCTGGATTCAGCTGCCGGACGCGAGCGGCGAGGCGACGATGGCGCGGCTCGGTCGCGGCGTACCGGACGCGACCGACGCGAAGCCGCCGCCCTCGGTGCGTGCGGCGATCGACGCGATGACGAAGCACCTCGCGGGCAAGACGGTCGATCTCGGCGCGATCGAGCTCGACATGGCGGGCGTGCCGCCGTTCTTCCGTCGCGTGTACGAGGCGTCGCGGAAAATCCCGTCGGGGAAGACGCTGTCGTATGGCGAGATCGCCGAGCGTGTCGATTCGCCCAAATCAGCGCGCGCCGTTGGCCAAGCGCTCGGAAAGAACCCGTTCGCGATCGTCGTCCCGTGCCATCGCGTCGTCGCATCGGGAAACCGCCCCGGAGGATTCTCCGCGCCCGGCGGCCTCGAGACGAAGGCGCGGATGCTCGCCATCGAAGGCTTCACGCTCGCTCCGCAGACCGATCTCTTTCGCGGCGCAGACGCGCTCGGCTTCGATACCGCGGCCGCGCTCGAGCACCTCCGCGGGCGCGACAAGCGACTCGCTTCGCTGATCGATCGCGTCGGCCCGTTTCGAATGAAGCTCGCCGACGCGCGCACGACGTTCGGCGTCCTCGCCGAGTCGATCGTCTACCAACAGCTCACGGGCAAAGCCGCCGCGACGATCTTCGGCCGCGTGAAGGCGACGTGCACCCCCTTCGACGCCAAGAACGTCGCCGCACTCCCCGACGCGACGCTGCGTCTCGCGGGACTCTCCGGCTCGAAGGTCGCCGCGCTCAAAGACCTCGCGAACAAAACGCTCGACGGCACCGTCCCGTCGCTCGCCGTGATTCGTCGCATGGACGACGAAGCGATCGTCGAACGCCTCACCGAAGTGCGCGGCATCGGGCGCTGGTCGGTCGAGATGCTCCTCATCTTCCGGCTCGGGCGACCGGACGTCTTGCCGGTCGGCGACTACGGCGTTCGCAAAGGCTTCGCAAAGACGTACCGAAAGAAGGAGCTCCCGACGCCAAAGGAGCTCGCGAAGCACGGCGAGAAGTGGCGGCCGTTCCGCAGCGTCGCGAGCTGGTACTTGTGGCGCTCGCTCGATACCGAGGGCGGTCGCGCGTAGTCCTGCCCTACGGCACGAGCCCCTTCACGTCGACGGCGCCCTTCTTCAACGCGGCGCGCGCGGCGATCACGGCGCCGACGGGATCGTCCGGAGCGAACGCGTGGAGATCGTCGATGCCGCGTGCGACCAAGTCCTTGTCGCCCGTCGCTGCGAGCGCGATCGCTCGCGCGCGGAGGAGGACGGCGGTCAGCTGAATGAGCTCGAGATCGCGCTCGTTGATCGTCGCGCGCGCGAGTCGATCGCGATTCGACGTGAACCCGTCGAGCGCGCGACGGCGATCGCTCGCGCCGCGCGGCTCGGTCTCGAAGCGCGCGACGAGGCCGACCGGGACGAGGTGACGCGCGAGGCTGTGCTCCCAACGCGCGTCGTAGACGAGCGAGAGCGGGCGCGCGGCGGCGAGGGACGAGAGCGAGAACTCTTCGGGGAGCGTCGTGATCGCCATGTCGCGCCAGAAGGGCGCGAGCTTCGGTTCGTGCGCGATTTCGCGACGCGCGACGGGGCCGTCGAGGTCGTACGTCGGGATGACCGCGAGATCGCCGCGCAGGATGCCCGCCGCGCGCGACGCGAGGATTCGCCGCATCACGCGCGCGTCGCTCACCATGAGCACGGAGCCGGCGGGGAGCGTGCCCCACGCGACGTCGTCCCAGACCGACGCTTGACCGCGCGCGCGCTCGAAGCAGCGGGCGAAGGCGTCGTCGGCGAAGTGCACGGGGAACGTGAGCTCGATGACGACGATCATCGCGGCGCTCGCCTTCGCGAACGGAATGCGCGCGCGCGCGACGAAGCGAACGACCGCCTGCATCGCGACGGCCGACAGGAGCAAGATCGCGCCGACGGCGACGAGGGTCGGCGCACCGAAGCGCGTCGGTCCGCCTGGCGCACCGAACCGAATCGACACGAGGCCGAGGATCGCGAGCGTGACGAGCGCGATCGCCGGAGGGCGGGCGCGAGGAGCGACGAACGCGAGGACCGCACCGCCGCTCGCGAGCGCGACGAGCGGCGAGCCGATCTCGGCGTCGACGAACCCGAGCGGTGTGGTCGGCCAGCTCGCGCCGCGTTCTCCGGCCCACGACGCGAGGGGAGACACGCCGAGTGCGAGCGCGCGCGAAGCCTGCGCGCGGAAGAGTCCGAGCGCGAACGGGAGGACGCCGAGCACGAACGCGGCGAGCGAGGCGAGCTTCGTTCGAAGCGTCATGGCGCGGAACGTCTCGCGCGTCGAACGCCACGTCGTGATCGCGAGCACCGTCGACGAAACGAGCGCGCACATGCCGACGAGCGGTTCGTACGTCACCGCCGCACCGAGGAGCGCCGCGAGGAGCGGCAAGCGCGACGCACGCAGCGCGCCGTCGGCGAGGAGAACCGCGGGAAGCGCGAGCACGAGCAGCGCGCCGAGAACGCTCCCGCCCGGGCTCGCGGCCTCGAGCTGCCACGTCGCGCCGATCGTCGCGGTCATCGACGCGAGCGCCGCGAGGATCGGCCCGATCCGCGGACCGTACGCGCACGCGGCGAGCAGCTTCCGTCCGAGCCAGTAGAGGAGACCGCCCGCGACGCCGACGAGGAGCGCGCACGCGAGCGCGGCCCGTGTCGCGCGCGTCCCGATCGGGAGCATCACGAACACCGACGCGAACACCGCGTCGAGCGCGCGCCACGCGCCCGTCCAACCGAACCCGACGGCCCGAATCGTCCCGTCGTCGTGCGCGGCATCGGCGACGCTCGCGACATGCGCGGCCGCGGCGCACGCCGGGACGACGGACGTCAACGCGAGCAGAAACGCATGCGTGCGGCGACCGGGCGGAGGGCTCGTCGAAGGCGGAGGTGGAGCGTGCGTGGCCAATCGCGGAGAAGTTAGCGGCCCGAAAAGCAAAAGGACCACTTCTCGGGCAACGGGTCGCCCGAACCCGCACGGCATCCCGCTTCGCTTCTCGGAGCAGGCGTTCCGATGCGGTAGCTTCGGGGTCGTGGATCCGAAGGAGAAGGCCGTCGCTGCGTTCACGCCGCTCCTCCATCAGGTCGGCGACGCGGCGCTCGCGACCCTCGCTCGTGAGCGTTCGGCCGATGCGGTCGTCGCGATCGTCGACGACGCTTGGAGCTTCGCGGAGAAGCACACCCAGCACGTCCTCGCGCAAGTCGATCCGGCGAAGCTTCGGCTCCCGGTGTGCGCCGCGGGTTGCGACACCTGCTGCCACATCCACGTCGTCTTCGCGTCGGTGCCCGAGGTCTTGCGGCTCGCGCGTCATCTTCGAGAGACGCGGACGCCGGTCGATCTCGCGCGCGTCGTCGATGCGGTGACGCTTCGCGCGCGATCGTTCGCGCCGATGTCGATCGAAGAGCGCGCTCGCGCGAAAGAGCCGTGCGCGCTCTTGCTCGATGGCGCGTGCTCCGCGCATCCGGCGCGTCCGCTCAACTGCCGCGGATTCAACTCGTGCGACGTCGCGAAGTGCAAGACGGCGTTCGAGCGCGCGGACCCGACGCTGCCCCTTCCCGTCGAGCTCACGCAGTTCGCGACGTGCCGCAACGTCTTGCTCGGGCTCATGACGGGGACGTATGCGGCGGGGCTCGATCCGGGCCCGTACGAGCTGATGAACGCGCTCGCGATCGCGTTGACGGTGCCCGACGTCGAAGCGCGATGGCTGCGCGGCGAGCGCGTGTTCGACGCCGCGGAGACGCGCGTGGGGCGTGAACGACGCGCGGCATTTCGCGGCACGTTCGAGGCGGAGAAGGAGGAGCTCGTCGGCGCCGCGCGATGGGGCGGCGAGGTGACGCCCACGGGCGCGCCGCGCCCGAGCGTCGAAGAGGCGAAGAAGGCGGCGAGCGCGCTACGCAACCGCCGGAAGAAAGCCTCGAAGCGGTGACGCGGCTCATGCCCTCGCACCTCGTTCGATGGACCGCCCTCGTCGCGATCGCGACGGGAGCCGCGTGCGCGGGCGACGACGCGCAGTTCAACGTGAAGTACGCGCCCGACTACGCGAAGGGTGGGACGGTCTCCGTCTTGGGCATCTTCAAGGACGGGCGCATGAGCCCCGAGACGTGGGATCAGCTGGGGCCGCTCTTGCTCACGAAGCAAAAGTGCGAGACGGCGTACAACGTCGATCTCGTCGCGCTGAGCCCGACGCTCTCGTCCGCGATCGACGACTACGCGCGCGCGAACGGCATCACCGACGCTCTGCTCGATCAGCTGGCGCCGGTCGCGCGAGGCGATGCGATCATGGTCATCACCGTCGCCGGACATCCCCCGCAAAAGAT
>JAYVXB010000131.1:0-7813 GCA_043785585.1 Deltaproteobacteria bacterium
CCTCGTCCGGTCGCTTCAACTGACGTGCGAGCGCCTCGGCGCGATCCCACAACGCGTCGACGAGCGGTAGCTCGGTCGCCGCGCGAACGACGACGCCGAGCGCCACGTCGAGCTCGCCGCGCGCCTGATGCAAGTCGAGGAGCAGCTCCCACCACGCGCGCCGCTGGTCCGGCGTCGCCACGTCCTTCGCCGCGCTCGCCGCGAGGAGTCGCGTGATGATCTGCGCGCGAACGTCCGGGTCCTCGGCCGCCTCGCACGCCGCCTCGAGCATCGCGATCGTGCGTACGCGCGTCGACGGCTCCGCGAGGAGGCGCGCAGCGAGCGCGAGCGCCGTCGCGTCTTGCGGCGTCGCGTCGAGGACCGCGCGCACGCTCGCGAGCGCCTCGTCGTAGCGCTGCGTGTGATCGAGGAGGGTCGTCGCGAGCTGCAGGTCGAGTGCGGTCTTTTCGGGGCCTTCGCAGCGATCGCGGCGCGCGGTCAGCGCCGAGAGCGCGCCGTCGATGTCACCGAGCGCGAGAGCGAGCCGCGCGATCGCCGCCATCGCGTCGGCGCTCTCCGGATCGACTTGCAGGATTCGCTTTTGCAGCTCGAGCGCGCGCGCCGGATCGCCGAACGACGTCTCTTCGGCGTTCGCCCACGCGACGAGCGCCTGCACCTTCGCGCCCTCGGCTGCGTGATCCGCGCGCCACGCGAGGAGCCAACGCGCGTCCTCTCGTCGAGACGCGTTCGTCGGATCCACCGCGATGAGCCCTTCGAACGCCGTGAGCGCTGCGGACTGTCGCGTCGTGTCGAGGCGCTCGGCCTCGAGCAGCGAGCGGTACGCGGCGGCCGCGTCGTCGTGTCGCGCGCCGTCGCCGGCGAGGACGCGCGCCTTCGCGAGGCGGAGATCCGCGCGGTACGCCGCGTCGTCGTCATCGCCCGACGACGACATCGCGAGGAGCTCGTCCGTCGCGCGTTCGAAGAGCGCTGTCGAGGCGCTCACCGCGCAGAGCCGCTCGAAGACCGCCAAGACTTCGCGATCGCGCGGCGCGATCTCGAACGCGCGCGCCGCCTGCATTGCGCCTTGTGCCGGATCGTAGAGACGATCGGCGTGCACCTTCGCGATCGCGAGCTGCAGCTGGACGCGCTCGGACGTGTCGGCCGCGTGATCGATCAGCACGGCGTAGAGCGCAGGGAGCGCCGGCCATTGCTGCGCGTACTCGCACAGGACGGCGAGGCGTTGCGCTGCTTCGAGATCCTCGGGCGCGATCTTCCGCACGCGCGCGTAGAGCTGGCGCGCGAGCTCTTCGTCGCGTGTCGTCTCGGCGAGCTGCGCCGCGCGCTTCCACGTCGCGGCCGCTGCATCCAGATCGTTGCGTCGATCGCACTCGAGCTCGCCGAGTCGCTCGAGCCACTGTATTTGGTCGCGCGGATCTTGTGACAAGGCCGCGCGCCGCTGAAGCACTTCACGCGCGATCTCATCGTCGCGAAGGCTCTCGGCGACCTGCGCGATCAAATCGAGCTCTTCGATCCCGAGCGAATCGTCACCGAGCAACGCCGCGCACTGCGCGCGCGCGCGCGTCGGATCTCCGTGCGCCGCCGCCACCGTCGCGAGCTGCGCGCGCACGTGCCTCGCCTCCTCAGGCGCTGCGCGCTGGAGTCGCGCGTCGAGCAGCTCGCAGAGCTCCGCCCACATCCCGGCCTCGCCGTAGATCTCGAGGAGCGCGGCGTGCGCGTCGGCGTCGTCGGGATCGTCGTCGAGCGCGGTGCGGTACGTCCGCATCGCCGCGTCGAGATCGCGAAGATCGTTGCGCTCGATGCCGCCGATGCGATGAAGGAGCGCTCGGCGCCTCGGAGGATCGGTGCCGCGATCGAGCGCGGCGCGGTGGAGCGCGATCCGTTCGCGCGGGCTCCCTTGATCGCGGAGCAGATCGTCGACGCGCGAGATGAGCTCGGCCGACGACGGCTCGAACTCGAGCGCGCGGCGAAACGCGACGAGCGCGCCCTTCACGTCGCCCGTCGCGGCGAGCGCATCGCCCGCGTGCCGCGCGAGGAGCGACAGATCGCGCGACGTCACCTCGCGATCGCCGAGCGCGTGGCTCAAGATCGCAGCGCGCTTCTTCGGATCCGTCCCCGGTCCGGCGAAGCGATCGACCCGTTCGATCCACGGCGCGAGCGGCAGCTGCCCTTCGACCGCTTCCGCGAGCCCGCGACCCGCGAGCTCCGCGCCGCGGGCCTGCTCCGCGGGGCTCGCGCCCGTCAGCTTCACGGCCTCCGACAGCGCCGCGAGGCGTTCTTCCGGAGCCGTCGCGACCGTCGCTTTCACGTCGAGCACGCGCAAGAGCGCGGGCGCGTTCTCCTCGCCGCGGTAGATCGGTTCGAGCACCGAGGCCGCGAGGAGACGCTGCTCACCGCTCGCCGCGAGCTTCTCGAGCGTCGCGCGCGAAGCCTTGTCGCTCGCGTCGATGGCGAGCGCGCGCTTGAACGCATCGATCGCCGACGGAGCGTCCTTGAGCCGCACGAGCAGCACGTTGCCGAGGCGCGCGAGGATCTCCGCGCGTTCGCTCTCCGGCGCGAGCTGCGCGTCGGCCGCGAGCGCGCGCGCGAGCTCCGCCCAATTGCGCTCTGCTTCGAGCAGCGGCAACCAAAGCTTGTGGACGTCACGCGCCGCGCCGAACTTCTCGACCAGGCGCTTCCACGCCGCCGACGCGACGATCGCATCGCCCTTCGCCGTCCGCACTTCGCCCGCCTTGAACGCCATCGCGCGCGCCTCGGTCGGCGACGTCGCGTCCTTGGACCGCTCTTCGAGGATCGACGCGAGCGCGATCGCATCGCCCGCCGCTTCGTACAGTGGCTCGAGCGCCGCGAGCGCTCGCTGTCGCGACGTCGACTCGACGAGCCTCTGCCACGCCGCGATCGCGCGCGGCGTGTCGCCGAGCTGCGTCGCGAGCTCCGCGAGCTGCTCGTTCACCTCGCGCGCTGCCTCCGGATCCGGCTCGAGCTGTCCGACGCGTTCGAGCGCATCGGCGAGCGCTTTGACGTCCTTCTCCTTGCCGTAAATCTCCGCGAGCGCGCGCGCTGCCACGAGCGTCGCGTCAGGCCCCGCTTCCGGGATCGCGAGCACGCCGACAAACGTCGCCTTCGCGCGCTTCGCGTCACCCCCTTCGAGGAGGAGCTGCCCCATCTGCGCTTGCGCCATCGCGCGCTGCGACGGAACCTTCAGCGCAGGCGCGACCTTGTTCAACGTCTTCGCCGCGTCGAGCTGCTTCTTAAGTTTGGTCGCGAGCGCCGCGTACCGCGCGCGAAGCTCGTCGTCGGAGCCGTCGAGCGCGAGCGCCTGCTCGAACGACTCGAACGCGCCCTTGTCGTCGTTCATCCTCTCTTGCTTCAGGATCCCGATCCGCAAGAGGACGTCGCGTCGCTTTGGCCCGCGTGTGTGCTCGAGCTCGATCGCGAGGTAGCGCGCGACCTCCGCGGGAGTCCCGACCGTCGCGCACGCCTTCGCCAGCGCCGCCGCTGCGCGCGCCGCGATCCCTTTGATGACGATGAGCTTCTGCGCGACCTTCCGCGCCTCGTCGTGCGAGGCGTCGTCGTCGAGCAGCGCCTCGACGTGCGCGATCGTCCGCTCCGGCTCGTGCAGCTGGTTCGCGTAGAGATCGAGCAGCCGCGCGTGAATCTTCCGCGCGGCGCGTAGCACCGGCGGAGGATCGACCGCGAGCGCCTGCTCGAGGAGGCGCGCGACGTCGCGCAGCCGGTTCGCTTTGACGTAGCGCGCTTCGAGCTGGTTTCGCGCCGCCTCGTCGCTTGGATCGAGCCGAAGGATCTGTTGGTAGAGCTCGATCGTCTTCTCGTCGTGACCCCCCGCGCGCTCGAAGTGCTCCGCCGCCTTGCGGTACGCATCGAGCTGCTCCGCGCGCGGCCGTTGCGCCGCCGCCTCCGCCCACAGCTCGGCGAGGCGCTTGTAGCTCTTCGTCTTCTCGAGGAGCACGTCGAGCTTCTCGAACGCCGGCAAGTGCGTAGGCATCGCCGTATGCGCGCGCTCGAGGTACGTGATCGCGCCGAACTCGTCGGCGAACGTATCGCCGAAGAAGCGCGCCGCCTGAAACAAGAACTCGGCGACCGCCGTCCCCGGCAACGTCTTCAGTCGCTTCCCCTGCGACACCGACTCGTACGCGAACGCGAGCTCGCTCAGTCGCTCGTCGCGCGCGGCCGCCGCGTGCAGCTTGTCCCACGCATCGAGGGCGAGCTGCCCCTTCGCGTGCATCGTGAGCATCGCGTCGAGGATCGTCTCCTCGTTCTCAAGTCTGTCCTCGAAGACGATGCCGGCCGGGTACATCCCCGACCCGCCACCCTTGCGAGGCGGTTCACCACGGTTCATGGGGGGATCTGCGAGGCTATCAGAGGCTATGCTCGGCGTGCGCATGTCCGAAAACACCGCTCTTCCGCCGGTGCTTTGCACGCACTATCGCCCGATCGCGCTGCTCGGGCAGGGGGGGATGTCGACGATCTACGCCGCCGTCGACACGCGCGTAGCGAACGCGCCGGTCGTCGCGATCAAGATGCTCACGCTCGGGGCACCCGCGGCAGATTGGAAGACGCGCGAGCTCTTCGAGCGAAGTACGCGCGTGCTCCAGGATCTGTCGCACCCCGCGCTCCCGAAGGTGCACGCGTTCGAGCAAGACGACACGGGTCGGTTCTTCCTCGTTCGCGAAGCGTTCGACGGCGGCACGTTGCAAGAGCGCATCGCGCGCGACCAGCGTCACGTCGACGAAGCGAGCTTGCGACGTTTGCTCGTTCGGTTGCTCGAGCTCCTCGACTACCTGCACCAGCGCCTTCCGCCGGTCATCCATCGCGACATCAAGCCAGCGAACATCATGTTCCGCACGGAGGGCGATTGGGATCCGGTGCTCGTCGACTTCGACACGGTGATGGCGCCCGCGGAGAATCGGAGCGGGATGACGATCATCGGGACGCCGGGGTACGCGGCGCCGGAGCAGTTCGTCGGCGACGCGTCGCCGTCGTCGGATCTGTACGGTCTCGGCGCGACGATGCTCTTCGTCCTCACGCACGTCGACGCGGATCGCTTGCCGCGAAAGGACGGACGCTTCGACGTCGAGGATCGCCTCGCGTCGCTCCATCCGACGCTCGCGTCGGCGTTGCGAACGCTGGTCGAGCCGGAAAAGTCGAAGCGCTTCGCGAGCGCGGCCGACGCGCTGCAAGCGATCCATGCGATCGATGCTCCGCACGTTCGTCTCGCGCCGATGCCGATGTACGCGCCGACGCCGGGCGCGCCGTTGCCGGGAACCGCGCGCCCGGGTCCGATCAAGTTCATCGCGGTCGTCGGCGGAGGTCTCGTCGCGTCGATCGTCCTCGGCATGCTTCTCCTTCGCGGCTCCGCGCCTGCGCCGATTGCGACGAAGTGCGCGCCGGGCGATCCGCTCTGCAGCGAGCAGCAGATGCCGAGGCCGACCACGGCCGCGACCCCGACCGCGACCGCGACCGCGACCGCGACCACGACCCCGAGCGCCATCGCCCCCCCAGCGCCGCCCGACTGGAGCCATGGCGCCTGCAACGGCATCACCGATTGCTACAAGAAGAGCGAAGCGTGGGGCGACATGTCCGGCAAGCTCACCGCGGTCATGGGCTCCGACGGCCGCGCGAAGACCGCGTCGTACGACGGCACCGCGCCGTGGCCCGTGCGAAAGTGCCTCGTCGATCTCGGCAAGACGCGCGTGCTCAATGGCTATCAAGGGCCAGGAGGAAAGCTCGCCTGCACGTACCGTGGGACGATTCTGGATGGGACAGTGCAGCTGATGCAGAGCTTCACGTTCAAGGAAGACGCAGCGAAGAACGCAGGAAAGTAGCGGAGGACGCGATGGGTGGAACGACCGAGCTCACGGGACCCGACCTCACGAAAGGGATCGCCGCGAGCGATCTCCGCGACGGCGAAATGCTCGTGGGGCACGCGAACGGCGAAGCCGTGTTGCTGGCGAGCCGAGGAAACGAAGTCCACGCGGTCGGTGCATCGTGCACGCATTACGGCGGGCCGCTCGCGGAAGGCATCGTCGTCGGCGAGACGGTGCGATGCCCCTGGCATCACGCCTGCTTCAGCTTGAAGACCGGCGAAGCGCTCCGCGCACCGGCGCTCAAGCCGATCGCGTGCTGGGAGGTCGAACGTCGCGGCGATCGCCTCTTCGTCATCGGGAAGAAAGACAACCACGCGACCGAGGCGCGCACGAGCGACAGCCCCGCGTCGATCGTCATCATCGGCGGCGGCGCGGCCGGACACGCGGCGGCCGAGATGCTGCGGCGCGAAGGGTTCGCGGGGAAGCTCACGATGCTCAGCGCGGACGAATCGCCGCCCGTCGACCGCCCGAACTTGTCGAAGGACTACCTCGCAGGCACCGCGCCGGAAGATTGGCTCCCAATGCGGCCGCCGGAGTTCTTCAAAGAGAACGAGATCGATCTCGTGCTCGGGGCGATGGTCACGTCGATCGACGTCGCGAAGCGGCGCGTCGTCGTCGAAGGCGGTGCGTCGCACACGTACGATTCGCTGCTCGTCGCGACGGGCGCCGATCCGATCAAGCTGACGATTCCCGGCGCGGATCTTCCGCACGTCTTCTCGCTGCGCACGCTCGCGGACAGCCGCGCGATCATCGCGAAGGTGAAGGACGCGCAGTCACGGAAAACGGTCGCCGTCGTCCTCGGCGCGAGCTTCATCGGGCTCGAAACGGCCGCAGCGCTCCGCACGCGCGGCGTCGAGGTGCACGTCGTCGCGCCCGATTCGCGGCCGCTCGAGCGCGTGATGGGACCCGAGATCGGCGATTTGGTTCGCGCGCTCCACGAAGAGCACGGCGTCGTGTTTCATCTCGGGCTCAGCGCGAAGGCGATCGATGCGACCTCCGTCGCGCTGTCGAACGGCGAGACGATCGCCGCGGACATCGTCGTCGCCGGCGTCGGCGTGCGCCCCGCGATCGCGCTCGCGGAGGCTTCGGGCCTCGCGGTGGATCGCGGCGTCGTCGTCGACGAATACCTGCAGACGTCCGTGCACGGCGTCTACGCCGCGGGCGACATCGCGCGCTGGCCGGACCCTCACACGCAATCGAAGATCCGCGTCGAGCACTGGACCGTCGCGCAACGCCAAGGGCAGATCGTCGCGCGCAACATGCTCGGTCAGAGCGTGAAGTGCGATCTGGTGCCGTTCTTCTGGAGCCAGCACTACGACGTCGGAATCTCGTACGTCGGGCACGCCGAGAAATGGGATCGCATCGTCGTCGACGGCAGCATCGCGAAGAAGGACTGCACGCTCACGTACCTCAGCGGCGAAAAGACGCTCGCCGTCGTCACGATCGGCCGCGACCTCGAGAGCTTGAAGGCCGAAGCCGCGATCGAAGCCGGACGTGCGCCGTAGCGTTACTTTCGCAGACGCGCCTCACGCGCAGCCCACCGCTGCCGCGCCTTGTCCTTCTCCGCCTCGCGCGTGTGCGTCGGGCCGCGCGCGGGCAACGCGCCGAGCAAGCGTCGCGTGGCCGCTGCGACGTCGTCGATCGCTCTCGCGAACACCTCTTCGTCCGCGCGCGACGGCGCTCGCACGCCGCTCACTTTGCGAACGAACTGAAGCGCGGCATCGCGGATCTCGTCGTCGGTGGTCGGTGGTTGGAAGTTGTGGAGGAGGCGAATGTTGCGGCACATGGGTGATCAGCATAATTGTTCACGGCGATCGCGCACACGCGCCTTCAGCTGCGGACGCTCTCGCCGATGGTCGCGCGATCCAGCCGACGGTCGCGCCTCGGTGCACGCGTGCCCGTGATTTCAAGCGCTTCGAGCATTCTCA
>JAYVXB010000132.1:0-7813 GCA_043785585.1 Deltaproteobacteria bacterium
CCCTCACGACACGCGCGAAACCCTAGAAAACAAGGGCGATCGTGAGCGTGCGGAGTCACCATCCGTCGGTGTAGATCGCGACGCAAAAGGCCCGAGAAATACGCTCACCGACGGCAGCGGGACGATTCCGGGACGATTCGATTCGCCGCTCCCCGAGCGACCGGAGGTAGAGCACGAGGACGCCGACCTTGAGCGCGCGATCGTCACGGCGATGTTGGACGGTCGCGGCGCAGTCGCGGAGATGATCGCGAAGCAGCTCAAGGCTCGTCAGCACGCGCGCATCGCGAAGCTCGATCTCATCCCCGGCGGGAAGCGCGGCGCGAAATGAGCGCCGTCGGCGATGCGACTCTTCGCGATGCTCTTCGGCGTGCGCTTGCTCGGCGCGACTTCAAGGGGGCTGCGCTCGTCGTCGCGCTCATGAAAGGCGAAGTCACACCGGCGCCGATCGTGCTCGCGCTCCTCGACGGGAAGATGCCGCGCATGCAGACGGCGCCACGATCGAACGTCATCCCCCTCCGTCGGAGGAGAGCTCGGTGATGGGTCGCGGACGCCTCTACCGCCGGCCGAGCATCTCCGCGAGCAGAGCATTCGTCTTGTCGAGTTTCTCCTGCGTCGCATGCGCCCAGTGACTCACGCGAGAGAGAAGCATCAGCGTGATCAGGAAGTACAGCCCGGTGAATGCGGCGGCAATGAGCAGTTCGGTGGAATCCATTGCGGCGATGCAAGCGCGATCGGCCGCGTGTGGCCAACGATCCCGCTGTCGGCGCGACACTCCTGCGTCGACCGAAGCGCGGCCGATGACTACACCGTGGGAGAAATCGACCGACGGCCGTTTAGTGACCGCGCAGGACGTGAGATGTCAATGAGGTTACGGGGGCTAGTTTTTCCCGAAGAGAGCGAGGCGCAGTGAGCGCGATACAGAAGAACGAAAGCGACAGCCGAACGACGGTCGAGCGCGAGACGGAGGCGGCCGAGGCGCGGTACGCGGACGTGGCTCGCCAGCAGCGACGGGAACGCGAACTCTGCGCCTCGGGCGCCGCGCTACTGCCGCACGAAGCCGCGCCGCACCTTCGCCGTGCGGTCTTGCGTTCCCTTCCACCCGACGACGACAAGCAGCGCCTCGGGCGGTGGTTCCTCTTACTTCGTGACCTTCGCGGCCGCGCCGTAGACGAAGAGCACCGTCGTGAGCGTCACTCCGTTGGAGATCTCGAAAGGTACAGCGCGAACATCGACGAACTCCGCCTCGCAGACGCAGAGATGATCTGCCGGCTGCCGGCCCTACCGGCGTGGGACGCTGAGCGCCGCGTCTCGGCGGAAACGAAGCGGCTTGCTGACCTGCTTGGTGCCCCCGAAGCCGAGGCCCCGGCGGATGGCTGGACCGAGGACGATCCGCATCAGCCGTCGCTTGAGCACCTGCGACGCGGGATCGTGCCGAGCTACAGCGTAGGTGCGGCGCGAGAGGGCGGGCAGCGTCGCGAGGTGCTTGGACGCAAGGACAGCTCGATCTATGTGCACCTCGCCGCCTTCGCCAACCACGACCCGACCAAGCCGCGCCGGACGCCGATGCTGCACGCAGGCGAGGACGGCTCGGATTGCGCAGTCTGGTCGCCGACCGAGATTCGCCCCAAGGAATTTCACGTCGACAAGAAGGCGGCGCCGCCGGCGCCGAGGCCCGCGGTGCGGCGTGAGGCGCGTCGCTCGCGGCGAGGGCACCGCATCGTCAGGCTTCTCAGCAAGCATCCCGGCGGTCTGTCGGCAAACGCCATCGGCAGAGAACTCCGCAAGCGGGGAACGATCGGCAACGTCGAACTCGAGAAAGCGCTGGCGGCGCTGATGAGCGCTGGCGACATCGAGCACCGCGCAAAAGGCAACGACTCCCGCTACTTCGTGGCGGCCAAGGTTCACCGAAAAGACCCCTCGAAAAACCCACACTAGTTAATGAGGAACCCATGAACTCTACCAACTGCCGAAAGGCTCCGAGCACGGCGACGCCGACTCCGCTGACGCCGGCGGTGGTGCGCGCGCTGCTCGGCTGGCCACAGATCCGCGTTGCGGCGATGGCAGGCGTTGGCGTCGCGTCGGTTCGACTCTATGAGATCGACGCGTCCGCAATCCTGGACCGCGAGAAGCACAACGCCCTCGCGGGTGTCTACGCTCGCATGCGGTCGATGCTCCTCGGGGGAGCACGCGCATGAGCGCGACCCTCGCCCGTTTCGTTCGCGACGCCGATCACGAGGTTCGCGTCGAGCGTGAGCACGGACGGATCGTCGTCGCAGTCTGGGCGCGGTTCAACGGGGCGATGCGTCGATCTGATCGAAATTACGTCGCGCTCCGCGTCGGTGAGCTCCGCGGCGTGGCGGACGCGATCTCGCAAGCGCTCGATATCTAGTCACCGTCAGCCGAGCGCCACGCGCGCCGGTGGACTCGTTCCGTCGTGCGTCCTCAACGGTCGCGCAGGACGCCGGAGATTTGTTCATGCGCATCAAGAAGGCAAGCCAATGAGTTTGGCCGGATGGGCGAAGCTTTGCAGCACCTTCGCGTTCCACCGAAAGATCATCGAGGCTGGAAACGAAGCTGCCGGCGCGTTCGCGCGCATGATCTCGTTCGCGTGTGGAAACCTGACGGACGGCAGAATCTCGGCGTCCGTCGCGCTGACGATCGCTGGGCGGGCCGACATCATCGACCGACTCGTCGAAGTCACGCTCCTCGATCGCGCCGAGGACGGCTACGAGTTGCACGACTTCGCCGACTACAACCCGAGCGGCGACGAAGTTCGCGCCCGAAGCGAAGTCCTCCGCGAGAAGCGCGCCGAAGCTGGGCGTCGCGGAGCTGCCGCGCGATGGCAAACGGATGGCAAGTTGCCATCGCCTTTGCCATCCGACGCAAGGCAAACGGATAGCAAAGGCGATGGCAAACGGATGGCTCCGATTCCGATTCCGATTCCGATTCCGGATCCGAACCCGAATCCGCGAGAGAGTATGAGCAGCGCTGTCGCGCCGCTCGCCCTCGTGCCTTCGTTGAAGTCGAGGGGCAACGCAAAGACGAAAGCAGGAAGCGGCGCGCCCGACGGCTACGCCGATGTCATCGCTACGTTCGTCGCCGAGTTCGAGAAGGCCCGACACGAGAAGCCGGTCGTCGACGCAAAGACCGGCAAGGCAGCGAAGATGCTGCTCGCGCAGATCCCGAACCCCGTCGAGGCGTGCAACATCATCCGCGCCGCATTTACGAAGCCCTTCGTCGCCAACGAGAAGCCGAGCCTGCTGTACATCGCCGCCAACCCAAACGACTTCATAGGGACCGCGGCGAACGGTAAGAAGACCGGCACCGGCCAGGTCGTTCCCGCCGAAGGTCGGGCGTGGCCCGTCCCAGTCGCAGAGGGCGCGTGAACATCGATCTCAACGACGTGCTCGTAGACCTAAAGGAGGTCGTCGATCGTGGACCGCAGCACACCTGCAGAGATTGCGGCGCAGCGTCGTGGTCTGATCGGTGCGAGGCCTGCGACGAGAAGCACACGACCGAATGCGACTACGCGACTCGCATGGCTTGGGCTCCGCAGCGGCTCCGTTGGGCGACGTTCGGGGCCCCCCACCTCGCCGAGCGCGTTCGCGACGCCCGCGCGATCGCACGAGCAAAGGCGGCGGTCGCCGAGAGGCCGAGATCGATCGTGTTTCTTGGCGCGGCGGGGGTCGGTAAGACTTCGCTGAGCGTCGCGACTGCCGACGCCATGAGCGAGCGCGGCCCGCGCCCCGTCTTCGTCGACGCACTCTCGCTTTCGACAGCGCGACAACGCGCGCGGCTCGGCGACGAAGCCGAGGAAGTGGCCGCTGCGATGCGCGCGCGGCTCGTGGTGATCGACGAGCTTGGTCGAGGACGCGCGTCGGCCTGGGACGCGACGCCCGATCTCCTGTTGCGAAAGTACAACGATGATCGGCCCATGATCATCACGACGCCGATGGCGACGGTGGACGCTCTCTGCGCGCAGTTGGCGGACGACGGACTGAGCCGACGGGTATTCGAGGGAGCGGTCGTCATCTCCATGACCGCGAAGGGGACCAAATGACGTACGCCCGCACGCAGACGCCGTCGACCCCGGAAAGCTCGGCACCGTCCGCCGCCGAATTTCTGGCCGCGTGGGCGGTCGTCGGACGCGCACTCGCCGCGATCGTCGCGCCGGACTCCGCTCCCGGGGGCGTCGAGCCGATTGGCCACTACACCGGCGCGACTTGGCCCTTCGGCTCGCCGCGATCGATGCGCGCCGCAATCAAAGCCGGTCGCGTTCCCGCCGTGAAGGTCGGTCGCGAGCTGCGCGTTCCGCGCGTCGACGCGGACGCGGTGTACGCGGCGAAGATCAGACCGGCGACGAAACGCCCGCTCCGCGTCTCCGAGCACGCGAGAATGCGTCGGCAACTCGAAGCGTCCGGCATTCGCATCGACGCTACGAATTGACCTGAGGACGATTCGAAAAGGACGCTATCGCGCCGATCGGCTTGTTTTGTCGAGCCTGCAGCGATTCGCGGAATCGTTGCACCTGGCCAACTGACGCCAATCTGCAGGCGCGCCGGTCGCCCGCGAACGCTGCGCCCACGCGCCGCACTGACGCGCGATCTCGTTGTCCAGTGCGCCGCGGTCGTCGTCTAGCGCCGACGCGTTTGCGTGGCGCTGAGCATCACTACTTTGCGGGTCGAGCCGGTCTCGCTCCGCTCAACTTCCCAGTCCTCTCCGTTTGCGCTGTCCCTGGACCGGTCAGGCGCTTGCGGCGAGTGACAACCCACGACGTCGGCGGTCGCGTCGTGGCCACCACAGGCGCCAATTGAGCGACAGGCCGCCACTCTTCCGCGCTCCGTCGAGCGCTCCGATCGAAAGGGACTCGCCACCGATGGAAACGCTAGTTTGCATTCACTGCCAGGCCCGCATAGACGCGCACGTCGCGCCCGCCGATCTCGAGATTTTCGCGGCTTCGCACGGTTGGCTGCGCATCCCGCTGGCGTCGCTCCTCATCTCGTCGAAGAACGGACTGTCGATCGGCCGCAATGTGCGGGCACTCCTCGAAGGCGTCGCGGCGTCGCCGGGTCAGTTCGGAGTGACATCGAGCGACGGGACGCGAGCGCACGTCATGGGGTACTCCCCGGCGAGCGCCGACGCGCTGCGCTCGGCTGCGGCTGCGGGGCGCTGGGACGCTCGCACGGTGGCGCCCCCCGGCGCTGGCGAATTTGCGTGCAGTCAGTCGTGCGTCAACTCGGCGGTGCGGCGTGAGGCCGACGACCGCGGCGCGTTCTTCATCGACGGCGGTCGTCATCCGATGAAGGCCCCGCCGGCTCCGCCCGCATTGCCGCGCGTCGACGTGCAGCCGTGCCGCGGTGGTTGCGGCGCGACGTTGGAGCATCCGGCATACGCCGAGCTTACCGACGAGGAGCGCGAGGCGAAGCGCGTGGCGATGAGGGTCGCTCACGGATGGACACGCGAAGGGTATTGCAGCGCCGCCGAGGCACTCGCCGCGCGAATTCATCAGATCCCCGTGCAAGTTCGGGCGGCCGACGTCGTCGCGGCGAACCAAGCGGCCATGCAGCGCGAGCGCGACGTGCTCGCCGCTCGCCGCGATGACCGTGCGGCTGTCGCGCCACCGCGGGCCGTTCCGAAGCCCACGCTCCGGTCTGACGCGACGACGAAGGCGCGGGTGCGCTGATGCCGACGGCGATCAAGAACGGCGTCCCGTACGAAGAGCTGGCCCGACACGACGAGCTCAGTGTCGGCGTCCGTGCGCCCGACGTCTCGCAAGCGAGCGCAGGTGACCAGCGCAGGATGGACGGCACCCTAGCGCTGGGCGCGCGCACGGTCCCCGCCAAAGGCGGCAAAGCACACAAGGGGACCACGCGGTTGAGTCACCGGATCGACGCTCCCACGCTCACCGCGGAATCGCAGCGACGGGCTCGGACGCTTCGTCGGGCGCTCTCCGCGGAGCTAGCGGCGACCGTCGGCGGTGGCGTCTGCGGCGTCGTCGCGTCGTTGCTCACGAAGTTCGCCAGTCAGAAGACCGCGGCGGCTGAAGAGGCATTCGCCGCGGGCGACTTCGACACGCATCGCAAGCTCTCCGAGAGCGCGCGCATGGATCTCATGTATGCGCGCGAGCACGCCGCGAAGGAGGCGGCATCGCGCCCGAAGGCGTACGTCGACCCGCTCGCGAAGTGGATGAAGCCCGTCGAGGTCGTCAATGAGTAAGCCCGCGCTCACCGTGGCCCGCTTCAACGAGCTAGTCCTCGCTCGCTTCGCCGCACTCGTCGCCGCGCTTCTGGCGAACGCGTGGCCGGTAGCTTCGCCGTGGTGGACCGCGACGTTCACGCGCTTCCTGCGTGCCGGGGTTCGCCAGCTCGTCGCGCGCGTCGGGCGGCGAGGCGGGAAGAGCAGCTTCGCGTGCATCTTCGCGGTGGCGTTTGCGCTCGTGTACATGACGCTCGGCCTCGTGCCTCCCGGCGATACGGGATGGGTAGTCTTCATCTCCGTCAACATCGCAGAGGCCGGCCAGCGCCTTCGGACGATCGCGAAGATCCTCACGGTCGTTGGGGTACTCCACAGCGTGGAAGGTGACACGATCCTTCTCACCGGATCGAACATCGGCTTTCGTGTCCAGGCTTCAACGATCGCGAGCGTCTCGGGGTGGACCACCATTCTGGTCGTGGCCGACGAAGTCGCGAAGATGCGCGACGCGGCGACCGGCGCGAACCCGGCGGCCGAAGTGCTCGCCGCGCTGCGCCCGACGCTCGCGACGCAGCCGCTCGGCCGCATCATGTTGCTATCGAGCCCGCTCGGCGTCGAAGACGCGCATGCGGTTGCCTTCGACCTAGGCGACAACGACTTCCAGGTAACCGCCTTTGCGGAGTCCTGGGTAGCAAACGAATCGCTAACAGAGGCCCAGTGCCGCGAGCTCGAACCAGACTCGCGCCTGTTTGATCGAGAGTACGGCGCGAGGCCAGGTCAGCTGGTCGCGGCCACGTTCGGCGAACACCTGATCGTGCCGTGCTTCGAGCCGCCACCGTACCGATACGCGCCGATGTCGCGGCCGATCGTCCTGAGCGACCCCAGCGGATTGAAGGGGCGCGATCGCTGGACTGCCGCTACCGCCCAATGGTGTCAGCGCGTCGTCACCGACGAAGAAAAACTCGAGTGGGTCGTCAAGAAGGACCAGCGCGGCAACCCGATCCCAGGCGAGCGCGTGCCGAAGCGCGACGAGCACGGCGGCCTTGTACTCGCGAAGCTCGATGCGATGCCGCAACCGTTCTTGCTGGTCTCGCGTCTTGGATCGTGGGCGAACGCATTCTCGTCGAGCGTCTCGGGCTCTCACGTCTGCATGTGTTTGGCCACTACAGCGCGTTCGATCGGTGCGGTCGGCGTCGTGGTCGATCAATACGCCAGCGTGCTCGTCGAGAGTGAACTGGCGCGACACGGCGCACCGTATCGAAGCTTCTCGCATACAAACACGTCGAAATCGGAAGGCGTCGTTTGGATAACGCGCTTGATGCGCGAAGGCCGACTGAAGATCCTGGACGAAGCCAATCCGGCGAACGTCGAATCCTTTCGATCGGAACTCCGCAGTTTCCAGACAAAGCTCGGCAACGGGATCGAGCGCTTTGAGGCGAAGTCGGGCCGGCACGACGATTGGCCGGCGCTTTTGCTTTTGGCTCATCGCGCGAGTGACGACGGACTGTTCGGGCTCGAAGCGCCGCTAGAACGACAAACGGTTTCCATCATCGGGAATCACGCCGCCTGAGCCGCGCGGCGATCAATCGTTTCGAGATTCACGACGGCAGCAGCGCGGCGC
>JAYVXB010000133.1:0-7800 GCA_043785585.1 Deltaproteobacteria bacterium
TCGGGTGCTCGAGGCTCGCGGCGAGCCGCGCTTCGCGCAGGATTCGCGCGGCACCACCGCTCGCGGTGCTCGACTCCTCGGACGGGGGAAGCGGGCGGAGCAGCTTGAGCGCGACGCTTCGCTGCAAGCGCGTGTCATGCGCCCGATAAACCTCGCCCATCCCGCCTTCGCCGATCAGGTCGACGATCTCGTAGCGGTCGACGTGATCGCCAGGCTTGAGCGGCATCGGACCGCCTCATTGGAGCACGATCCCCGCAGCGCCGGGGCGAGTACCGGGTCGACTCTAGTTACTGAAGATGGCAGCCGCCGCCGCAGTTGGGATCGACCGCGAGGCCGCTACCGCAAAGGTTGTCGTACTGGAGGACGCCGTCCGGGACGCACGCGGCGGGCCCGGCAGTGCCTGCTGGGCAGCCGACGTCGAAATATGCGTGCTGGTTCGAGCCCATGCCGATGAACGGTCCTTCGCCTCTGCACCCGAGGCTCAGGAGCGCCGCGTAGCACCCGTCGGCGCCGGGCGCATAGCCCCAACCTCTTGCGCAGCATTGCGTTTCGGGGTTGCAGCGAGGGCTTCCGACCGGAAGAGCTTCCTCGGTGTTTCCTGAGGGATCGTGCTCCGGCGCGGCGCCACAGCCAACCACGAGCGCGCTACCGACCACGACGAGCGCGACGAGGATGATGTTCTTGAGGGTCTTCATGGCGGCGGTTCTCCCAGTTGGCGTCGTTCGTTGCGGCACGAGGTAGTGCACCTAGAGTGCCAAATGCGCAACGGGCATATTTTTCGGCGATTTCCGCATTTGCACAATCTGCTCTCGCGCCGGGTTACACAAGTTGGATTGTGCAAGTTGCACAAGTTGATCACGTGTACCCTTCCATTGGGGGGTGGGCTGCGTGAACGACGACGACGCGGTCACCGAGGCGCGGATACCGCTCGCGGCGGCGTGCGAGCGTGCGCGGTCGGGGCGGGTCTCGCTCCTCGTCATGAGCCACTCGGGCATGTCGACGGTGCCGCTCCCGGAGTCCGGCGAAGTCGTCATCGGCCGCTCCGACGACTGCGACGTGCGTGTCGACGATGGGAGGCTATCGCGGCGTCACGTGAAGCTTTGCATCGGTGAGACGATCGAAATCGTCGATCTCGGCAGCCTCAACGGGACGACCGTACGCGAGAAACGAATCGCCCCGCAGGAGCCGATCGAGATCTCCGAAGGCGACATGATCGGCATCGGCTCGACCGCGCTCATGCTCCAGAGCGCGCCGATGAGCGTTCGCCCGCGCCACATCTGGAGCCACGGCTACTTCGAAGCGCGCATCGAAGAAGAGTGCGTGCGCGCGACGCACGGCGCGGCGCCGTTTGCGATCACGCGCCTTCGTGTCCACGACACGCAAGCTGCGCGGGCCGAGGAAATGATCGGCGGGTGGCTGCGGCCCGTCGACATCCTCGCGTCGTACGCGCCGGGCGAATACGAGATCCTTCACATCAAGACGATGCCCGCGGAGGCGGACGGTCTCGCGCGCGATCTCACAGCCATGCTCGTCAGCGGCGGCGTCACCGCGGACATCGGCGTGGCGAGCTACCCGCGCGACGGACGGACACCGGAGGCGCTCGTCGCACGCGCCGGCGCTCTCCTACGCGGAACCGCGAGCGAATCCGCGGTGAGCTCGAGCTCGATCGTCACGACAGGCGCGCTCGGGAGGCTCGATCCGATCATCAACCGGATAGCAGTCGGCGTGATCAACGTGCTCGTGCTCGGCGAGACCGGCGTCGGCAAAGAGATCCTGGCGCGCGCGATCCACGATCGCTCGCCCCGCGCCAAGAAGCCGATGCTCTGCATCAACTGCGCAGCGCTGTCCGAGTCCTTGCTGGAGAGCGAGCTCTTCGGCCACGAGAAGGGCGCGTTCACGGGCGCCGTGCAGGCGAAGCCGGGGCTGCTCGAGTCGGCGCAAGGGGGATCGGTCTTCCTCGACGAGATTGGGGAGATGCCGCTATCGCTCCAGGCAAAGCTCCTCCGGGTGCTCGAGCAACGCGAAGTGACGCGTGTCGGCGCGGTCAGGCCAAACCCGATCGACGTGCGCTTCATCGCCGCGACGAATCGCGATCTCGAAGCGGAGATCGCGGAGCGACGCTTCCGCAACGATCTGTATTTTCGATTGAACGGTATCGCGATCTCGCTTCCTCCGCTCCGCGAGCGCATCGACGAGATCGAGCCGCTCGCGCGCGCTTTCGTCGTTGACGCGTGCAAGCGTGTCGGTAGGCGGCCGAACGTCGACATCGACGCAGCGGCTCTCGCGCTCCTGAAGACATACCAATGGCCCGGCAACATTCGCGAGCTTCGCAACGTGGTCGAGCGCGCGGTGCTTCTTTGCAGCGGCGGGACGATTTTGGTCGCGCATCTGCCGGCAGAGAAGATGGGGCCACTCTTGCCGTCGATTTCGAAGCGGACGCCAGGCCGCGCGTTCACCGTCCCGTCGCGCCCCCAAAAGCTCGCGTCGCACGCAGCGTCGCCGGCGCTGCCGTCGACGCGCGGATCGACGCCGACACTGCCGCCGTCCGCGGACAATGCGGCAGCGTGGGACGCCGTGACTCAGTCGACGAACATCGCGTCGCTCGGCCTCACGCCCAATGAGCAAGAGCGGATGCGCGTCGTCGCGGCGCTCGAACGTTGCGCGGGCAATCAATCGCAGGCGGCCAAGATGCTCGGCGTGTCACGTCGCACGCTCATCAATCGCATCGAGCAGTTCAATCTACCGAGACCAAGGAAGCGCGACGACACGGACGAAGGGTAGGCGCGCACGAAGTCGGCGCGCTTCGACGACGAACGTCCGGTTCACGTATCGAAACCCGGCGTCCACACGCGCGCTACACGCGCCGGACTGCGCACGGTCTCACCCCTCATCCATCCCTCGGCTCGGGCAACCAAAGCGTCCCCCGCATCACCGCCGACGATACTGCCCTGGGCTCGTCGGGCAAGCGCCGCGAAGAGGGCCATCTCGCACGCGTCTGCGTCACGCGCCGCGCGCTCGAGCAACGACAGCGCGCGCGCCGTGCGTCCCCGTCGATGCGCGACACCCGCATCGATCAGCGACACGAGTGGACCGGACCATGCCGCGCCCGTCGCTGCGATCCTGCGCGCGTCGGCCGCGGCGCTCTTCAGGTGAGCTCCGCGCTCGACACCGTCCCCTGCGACCGCCAGCGCCGCGCGCGCACGCATCTGCCAGCTCAAGATCCGGAGCGATTGAATCCGCGGCAGGAGAGATCGCTGAAGCGCCGGCCAGCGTTCGAGGATGCGCGCAAACGCCTCGACGGCCCGTCCCTCGTAGAGGTCGACGTTCGTGAGCGCGAGAAGCTCGTAGAAGTGTTCCAGGTGGAATCCGCGCTTCGACCACTCCGCCATCGCCTTCGTGGCGTGCTTGCGTGCGCTCGCCGGATCATCGGCGGCGAGCCAGACGAAGCTCGGCAGCCCGATGCGGCAGTTCACCGTCGCGTAGAGATCGCCGCGTTCGAGCGCGTCGCGCAGGTAGGACTGCTGGCGCACGCGAAGCTCGCTGAGGCGGCCGAGGTAGAAGAGCGAGTTCATCGCGAAGAGCTGCGACGCGCCCGCCTCCCATGCTGCCCCAGCGACCTCCTCGCGGAGTTGCCGTGTCCCGCGATCACAAAGGTCGAGCGCGCGAACGAAGCTCCCGTTCACGTAATGCGCCATCCCGCTCGCTCCTTTGAAGAACCCAATGGCGTGCGGATCACGAGTACGTTCGGCCAGCGCTTGCGCGCGCGCCATCTGCTTTTGGGCCTGCACCCACAGGCGCCCGCCTCGCGTCGCCTTGTACGCGAGCTCCAGCGAGAGCGCTCGCGAGACGCGCTTTGGTTCACCCGCTCGGAGCGAGAAGAGCATCATGCGCGCCTGAAAGAGGGCGCCGTAGATGTGATCGCTGAGGGCGAGCGAGAACGACACGGACCAACACGTGTCGATACGCGTGAGATCCTTGGCCGAGACCACCGTCGCGTCGCGCTCTTCGAATCGGAATCCTCGAAACAAGAGCAGCAGTCGGAAAAAGACGAAGTGAACGAGAGCCGCGCGCGGCGAGCCCGGAAGCTTCAGTCCGACCGCGGCGAGCACCGCACGGGTGGCGATCATGCCGTCGTCGAAGTGTCCGCTGCGCAACAGTTGCTCGGCCGCGCGGCGCCGGAGCTCGAGCTCGTGAGCCGCGGGCGCGCCACGCGCGGCCTCCTCGTACTCGACCGCGGCCGCAGCACCCCGCCCGGCGTTGGAGAAGGTGTTTCCGAGCTTCTCGTGGACCACGCGCACGCGAGGATCGTCCTCACGGAGGAGCTCGAGCGCGAGCTGATAGAAACGCGTCGCGCGCAAGAACGCGAGCGCGGCGTCCGCGCGATCGCCCGCGAGGATCGCGTACGTCGCCGCGCGATCGGGATCCTTCGCGCCTCGCCAATGGCGTGCCAGCGCTTGCGCGTCCGGTGACGGGAGCGCTTCGAGCGCGAGGGCGAGGCGCTCGTGGTGGCTCCTCTGCGTGGCTTGGTCGAGGTGAGCAAGCACCGTCCGCGAGACGCGACCGTGCAGCGGCTCGATCGTGTCCGTGCCGTGACCTCCGCTCGTTCGGACGAGGTTCGCGACACGGAGGAGGGAGGCGCGGCGATCGAAGTCCGCCGCGGAGAGCTCCGCCGCGCGCGCGATGGTCTCCTGACGCATCGGCGCGCCAGCCACCGCGACGAGCTCGATGATCCGTCGCGCCGGCGTCTCGAGCTGACGTATCCGCGTCGAGAGCGCGTCGTCGAGCGTCAGCGAGCCTTCACGCGCTTCGCCGTCGAGCATCGCGGCGTGCCGGACGAGCTCGTCGATGAAGAGAGGATGGCCGGCCGCCTCCCGCGCGATCGTGTCCGCCACGCCCAACTTCTCGGGAACGGAGCGCTCGAGAAGACGACGCGCGAGCTCGAACGCGTCGGCGTCCGATAGCGCCGTGAGCGACACCTCGCGCTCGTCCCCCGGGAGCGCCTCGAGCTCCTGCCGGCGGACGTCGCGGAGCGATCCGTCGGTGCCCGTGGAGCCGCTGAGGCGCGCGGTCGTCACGAGGAGCATGCACGGCGCGTCCGGCGACCTGAGCAACTCACGAAGAAGCGCGAGGCTGTCGTCGTCGGTCCAGTGGAAGTCGTCGATGGCGAGCACGAGCGGCTTCGCGGCGCCGATGTTTCGGAGGATCTCGCGGAGCGTGGCGAACGCACGCCGCCGGAGCTCTTGCGGGTCGAGCGCGGCGGGAGTCGCAGGCCCGGCACGCTTCGCGATCGCCTCGGAGCGCCGGAGCACCGGGAACACCTGTACCAGCGGCGCCGGCTGCAACGGGACGAAGGCACGCGCCTCCTCCGCCGAGACGCGCGAGAGGTAACGGCTGAGCGCGTCGACCGCGCCGTCCACCGCCTTGAACGGCGAGGTCTCGCGCTCGTAGCAGCGTCCGGCGAGGACGACCGCGTCGGGCGTCGACGTTGCGAGCTCCTCGGTGAACTGGCGAACGAGCAAGCTCTTCCCGATTCCTGACGCCCCCGAGATCGTCACGTGCACGCCCGTGTGGCGCGAATCGCGAAGTGCCGCTCCGAGAGCATCCAGCTCGTCGCGACGCCCGACGAACGTCGTTTGTCCGAGCGACGAGTGCGAAGAGAACGACGCCCGCGATGTCGCAGGCACGTAGAGTCGACGTAATATCTCCACCCCGTCCGGTCGCTTGGCCGGCTCGAATCGCAGAAGACGCATCGCGAGCCTTTCGAGATCTTCGGGCACGCCTGGCGCCAGCTGGCTCGGGGGCAACGGCTCGTCTCGCTGCTTTCGCATGAAGATTTCGAGCGGCGTCCCTTCGAATGGGAGCCGTCCGGTGAGCGCTTCGTAGAGCAGTACACCGACCGCGTACCAGTCCGCAGGGGGACCAATGTCATCCGACGCCGCTTGCTCCGGCGCCATGTACGCGGGCGTTCCCACGAGCGCCAAATCGAGCGATTGGCTCGTCGACATCGTATCGAGTACGAGGCCGAAATCGAGGACGACAACCCTCCCCTCCGGCGTGACGCGAATGTTCGACGGCTTGATGTCTCGATGCACCTTGTTCGCCGCGTGAAGCGCGACGAGACCATCCACGAGCTGCGGTAGGACCGCGCGCAAACGCTGTTCGTCGAGCTGCCCGAGCGTCGGCGGTGCCGACGGATCGTACTGAAACGGCATCGTCGCGTCGGTCACGGCGGAGTCGTCGTCGTCGTCGAGCGCGGGACCGAGCGCGCCCAAGAGCGGCGGCCGGACGTACTCGAGGAAGTCGACGCCGTCGACAAGCTCCATCGTGAAAAACCACCGATCACCGATCGAACCGAGCGAGCCCAGCGTGACGAGGTTCGGGTGGTGGATGTCCTGAAGAGCGCGAAACTCTCGCTTGAAGCGTACGAGCGCGTCCGGGCTCGCATGAGTCAACGCCTTCAGCGCAACGCGTTCGGCACGCTCCTCGTCGAACGCCTCGTACACGACGCCCATCCCCCCCTCGCCAAGCCGGCGCACGATGCGGTAAGGCGGCGGCGGGACGAGATCGCGATCAGCATCCTCCGAGACGGACGACATGCGGTGGCCTATCGTAGAGCAAGGGTGAGTCGCGTGCCGAAGCCGTTCGAAGACGAGAGCGACGAGACGACGACCCCCCGACCGGCGACGGGAGTCGGCGCGCGTCCCCTCACGCTGCTCGTGATATCGCCCGACGGCGTCACGTCGGTCAGCCTCACCTCGGGTGCATCCCTCTACGTCGGGCGCGCCGACGAATGCGAAGTGCACGTCGCCGACCAGAAGCTGTCGCGCAAGCACGGGCGCATCGATGTAGCGGAGCAGATCACGTACACCGATCTCGGCAGCCTGAACGGTAGCTTCATGCGCCACGCGCGGCTTGAACCCAACGAACCCGTCGAGCTCGCACTCGGCGAGGGGGTGACGATCGGGGCGACCGTACTCGTCGTTCAGACCGCCGCGCAAGGCCCGCGCCCGCGCCACGTCCTCAGCCACGGTTACTTCGAGGCGCGGCTCGAGGAGGAGTGCGCGCGCGCGGCGAACGGCGGCGAGCCGTTTGCCGTCCTTCGCTTGCTCGTGAAGGGAGACGGGGCAGACGTCAAACGCACGCTGCAAAACTCGACCGCAGGTCCGAATGCTGCGGCCGTGCTCGCGCTGTGGCTCCGCGAAGAAGACATCGTGGCGGCGTACGCGCCGAACGAATACGAGACGCTCCTCTTGCGCACGACGCCCCAGGACGCCGAGCGCCGCGCGGAGGTGCTCCGATCCCGGCTCGCGTCGTCGGGCATCCCCACCGAGCTCGGCCTCGCCGTCTACCACCGCGACGGCCGCACACCCGAGCGGCTCGTCGAGCGCGCAAACGCGCTCCTGCATGGTCAAGCGGAAGCAGCATCCCCGGCCGGACCGATCATCGGGGTCGCGCTCCAGCGGATGGAGCGCACGATCCTGCGCGTCGCTGCCGGTGAGATCAACGTGCTCATCCTGGGCGAGACCGGCGTCGGAAAGGAAGTGCTCGCGCGCCGCCTCCACGAGCGGTCGCGGCGTGCGAACGCACCGCTCGTGTCGATCAACTGCGCGGCACTCTCCGAGTCGTTGCTCGAGAGCGAGCTCTTCGGCCACGAGGGAGGGGCCTTCACGGGAGCGCTCCACGCGAAGGCCGGACTCTTGGAGGCCGCGAGCGGCGGGATCGTCTTGCTCGACGAGCTGGGCGAGATGCCGGCGAGCCTGCAGGCAAAGCTCTTGCGCGTGCTCGAGCAGCGCGAGGTGC
>JAYVXB010000134.1:0-7784 GCA_043785585.1 Deltaproteobacteria bacterium
ATGTCGAGATGGTTCGTCGGCTCGTCGAGGATGAGGACGTTGTGCTTTCCGAGGATGAGCTTGGCGAGCAGGAGCCTCGCCGCCTCGCCGCCCGAGAGCGCTTCGGTCGGCTTGAGCGCGGCCTCGCCGCTGAAGAGGAGCCGCCCCAAGATCGAACGAATCGTCTCTTGCGGCGCGTCCTTGTCGAACGAGTACAGCCACTCGAACGCCGTCATCCCCTTGGCGGAGTGACCGAGCGCCTCGTGGTGATCCTGCGCGAAGTACCCGACGCTCGTCTCGTGGCCCCAGCGGATCTCGCCCTTGTCGGCGGTGAGCGCGTAGCCGCGCGTCTCGGCGTCGAGGTTCTTGTAGCCGCCGACCATGAGCTTCAGCAGCGTCGACTTGCCGATGCCGTTCGCACCGGTGACCGCGATGCGATCCTCGCGGTTGATGTTGAGCGTGAGCTTCTTGAAGATGACCTTCTCGCCGAACGCCTTGTCGACGCCTTCCATTCGAAGGACGTCGCGGCCGCTCGCCTTCTCGAACTCGAAGCGCACGAACGGACGCACCAGGCTCGTGCGCTTCATCCCCTTGCTCTCGACCGCGTCCTCGAGCTTCTCGATCTGCTTCAAGCGCGACTGCGCCTGCTTGCTCTTCGACGCGTGCGATCCGAAGCGCTGCACGAACTCTTGCAGCTCGCCGATCTTCTTCTTCGCCGCCGTGTTCTGCGCGTCGGCGCGCTGCTTGTGCTCGTACTTCGCGTCGACGAACTCGGCGTAGTTGCCGGTGTAGACGGTGATCGTCTGGTAGTCGACGTCGGCGACGTGCGTGACGACCTCGTTCAAGAAGTGACGATCGTGCGAGATGACGAGGAGCGTCCCCTTGTAGTCGTCGATGAGGAAGCGCTCGAGCCAGCGGATCGAGTCGAGGTCGAGGTGGTTCGTCGGCTCGTCGAGGAGCAGAACGTCCGGGCGCCCGAAGAGCACCTGCGCGATGAGGACGCGGAGCTTGTAGCCGGCGGGGAGCGTGTCCATGTGATCGGTGTGCTTCTCGGCAGGGAGGCCGAGACCGACGAGGAGCTCGGCCGCATCGCCCTCGGCGACGTACCCGTTCTCGTCCGCGATCGTCCCCTCGAGCTCGCCGAGGCGCATGCCGATCTCGTCGGTCATCTCGCCGGCGAGGAGCTTGTCCTTCTCCGCCATCGCGCTCCACAGCGCGGCGTTCCCCATCATCACGGTGTCGAGGATGCGGAACTTGTCGTAGGCGAAATGGTTCTGCTTCAAGACGCCGAGGCGGAGGTTGTTCGGGATCGAGATCGATCCCGTGTCGTAGTCCTCGTCCTTCGCGAGCATCTTGATGAGCGTCGATTTCCCGGCGCCGTTCGCGCCGGTGATCCCATAGCGTTTGCCGGGATCGAACTGCATCGTGACGTTCTCGAAGAGGATCTTCGGACCGAAGCGCTTGGTGACTTTATCGAGGAGGATCACGCGATTTTACCCGGCGGTGCAGATAGCACGTTCCGGAGAATGCGGCGCGTCACAGGTGATAGGATCGACAACGGACTGTGCGCGATCCCTCTTTCTATGTGAGCGGTCTCCTCGACCTGCACAACCTGACCAGCGCCGGCGAGCAGCGCGCCACGTGGCGTCAATCGATGGCCGCGCTCGCGCGGGCGGTCGCCGACGAAGGGCCCGGGCCGCTCGAAGGGTTGCACCCGGAGGCGCTCGTCCGCGGCGTGCGGGTGGCGTTGCAGACGGGGCTCGTCGACGACTTGGATTGGCTCGACACAGCGGCCGCGGGCGCGGCGCTCTACGAGCTGGCGTCGGCGCTTCCGCTCGGGACCGAGCAGCGCGAGCTCGGGCGGCGGGTGATGTCGCGGGTGCTCGCGGGGGACGCGACGGCGTTCGCGGCGATCGCGACGCGCATGGCGCTCGGGGCGTCGAAGGGGCTCGGGAGCTCCGCGATACGAGCACGCATCGCGCTCTTGGCCGAGCTGCCGATCGGGCTCGGTGTCGCGGACGGTCCGCTCGCGCTCGCGCTCTGCGCGCGACGCGATCTCGCGCGCGAGTGGATCGCGCAGCCGTCGACGGGCTCGCTCCCGGCGCGGCGTCTCGTCGCACGGCTCCTCGAACGCGCGGCACGGGAAGCGGCGCGACGCGCGGCGCAGGGCGACGACCACGCGCTCCGCGTCTTCCGCAGCGACACCGTCGGTCCCGCGTGGGAGCGCTTGCTCGCCGATCGCGAGTCGCTCGTGTGGCGGCACGTCGCCGTCGCGCGCGGCCTGCTCGCGCCGTGGGTGCCCGCGTACCAGAAGCAAATCGAGGACGTGTCGTCGAAGAACGTGACGCCGACCGAGTGGCGGCGCGCGTCGGCGTCGCTCGCGGCGGAGATCGCCGTGAAGCCCGAAGAGGCCATGGCGCAAGTGTCGCACGCGCTGGCGGGGGGATTGCTCGATCGCGACCCCGGATGCGCGGTCGCGTTCGCGTGGGGCGCGCCGCGCGCGGCAGAGGCCGAGCCGGAGGTGGCGGGCGAGCTGCTCGACTGGATGATGGATCGCGCGCCGGCCGCGGTGGCCGAGGCGATCGTCGAGCTTCGTGCCGAGCTCGGCGCGTCGCCGTTCGTCGATCGCGCCGCGGCGCGCGCGCTCCATGCGCTCGGGCCTTCGTCGTCGCGACGCGACGTCGGCGTCCGCGATGACGGCGCCGATGCCCTCGAGCTCGAGATCGCCCGCGACCTCGAGAGGACTCCGCGCGACGATCAGCCGCTGCGCGATCAGCTCGCGCGTGGCCTCCTCGCGTTCGCGCAAAACGGTGCGCGCGACGCGTACGCCGCGGCGCGCGAGCTGCTCGATGCTGCGACGGGCGCCGTCGACGCGCTCGACGCCGTCGCACCCGAAGACGACGCCGCCGAAGGGCGCGCGGGGGCGATGGCACGCCGCACGTCGATCGTCGTCCTCCGCGATCTCGACATGAGCCTCCTCGAGCGCGACGTCCTCGCGAACCTCGTCCACCTCGGCACGTCCGCCGAAGCGGTGCGCGGCCACGACGAAGCGCTCGACGCGCTTCGCGAACGACTCGCGAGCTGGATCCTCGCGCGCGAGTCGAAGCCGCTCGACAAGGGCGCGGCCCCGTCGAACCCGACGCTCGGCCTGCGTCGTTTGCGCACGCTGCTCCACCTCGTCGACGGCGACGTCGGCGACACGTCGGAAGATCCGGCGCGGTCCGCGCGGCTCCGCAGGCGCCTCATCGTCGTCGCGCGCGCGCTGATCGAGCGCTTCGAGCGCGATCCGCCGTCGGTCATGCGCCGCACGATCCTCGCCGGGTTGGCGCGCGCGCTCGATGCGTTGGTGCGCGCGGGCGCGTGCGACGTGAGCGACGTCCTGCTGGTCGTCGCGCGCCAAGTCGAGGACGCACGTGAGTTCGAGACCCTCGCGCAGGCGTCGATGGATCCGGATCTCATCCACGTACTGTCGCGCTACGCGAAGTTCGCGGAGGTGTGCACGCCGCCTCGCCTCGCGGTCGTCGAGGTCGCGGGAGGATCCGCGCCGCCGCCTGCCGCGGCTGCGACCTCGATCCGCCCGTCGTCTCTCTCGATGCCGCCGAGCAGCATGGGGCCGCTCCCTCCGGTCCCCGAGCACATCAAGCGTCTCGCGGCGTTCGACGAGATGGCGCGCGAGCTCGTTCCGGAAGGCTCGGGACGGAGCGAGGCGCTTCGCACCGTGCTCGTGCGCGTCTTCAACGCGCTCAGCGGGATCGTCAGCGCACGCTCGCTCCGCAGCCTCGCGACGACGCTCGGAGGCAACGAGCCGGAGATCGCGACCGCGCTCGAATCCGCGCTCGTCGCGCTCGCGCAGCTCACCGTCGGCGCGCGCGGCCGCTTGGATCCCGACCGCGACCAAGGCCTCCCGCTCGTCGTCGCGTCGCGCCCGCTGACGGTCGCGATCTCGCGCGTCTTGTCGGGCGCCGAGCCGACCCTCAACGATCACGTCGTCGCCGCGTGCCTCGACGAGCTCCTCGCCGGCGTGCCGCGCCTCATCGCGCGTCTCGTCGCGCAGATCGTCTGGACGCTCGTCGAGCTCCCGCTCGATCGCCCGTCGATCGAGAGCGCACCGCTCAAGCTCTCCGACACGCTCCCCAACTGGCTCCCGCCGCGCCGCACCCTCGGCGGCTTCTACGTGCTTCGCGCGCTCAGCTCGGGCGCCGTCGGATCGGTCTTCGTCGTCACGCGCGTCGAGGATCGTCACGATCCGCACGCCGAGCGCTTCGCGCTCAAGGTCCCGGAGTTCTCCGCGACGGCAGCGCGCAGCGTCTCCGAGGCGGAGTTCCTCAAGATGTTCCGCGACGAGGCGTCGGCGCTGCTCACCGTCCCGTCGCACCCGAACCTCGCGCGCTTCGTGACGTTCGACGCGGGCGCGCGACCGAAGCCCATCCTGGTGATGGAGCTGGTCGAGGGCATGACGATGGAGCGCGTGATCGAGTCGGGCGCGCTCGACGCGAAGCGATCGTTCGCGCTCCTCGACGACGTGCTCGCGGGGCTCGAGGCGATGCACGGCGCGGGCGTCGGTCATCTCGACGTCAAGCCGAGCAACGTCGTCCTCCGAAAGCAGGTCGAGGGGGTCCTCGTCGACTTCGGTCTCGCGGGCCGCCATCTCCGCCCGGGTTGCGCGACCGGGCCGTACGGAGCGCCCGAGGTCTGGGGCGCCGCGCCCGAAGGCCTCGTGCCGACGCCGATGCCCGCCGACATCTACGCGTTCGGTTGCGTCGCCTTCGAGGTGCTGACGGGGAAGACGCTCTTCGACGGCGACAACGAGATGACGCAAATCGCGCAGCACGTCGCGCACGACGGCTTCCCGCCGAAGCTCAAGGAGCGCGCGAAGCTCCCCGCGTTCGCGCCGGTCGCCGAGCTCATCTTCTCGACGCTCCGCGCCGATCCGCGCGCGCGCCCGACGGCGACCGCACTTCGCGCCGACTTGAAGCGCGTGTCGAAAGAGCTCGCGAAGGCGAAGTGGCCGCTCGCGTGACGTTGTCTCCCGTCGATGGCGCTCCCGATCCGAACGGCGCCGACTGCGTCGCGTGTGGTCGCTGTTGCCATCACGGACCGAGCACCGTTCATCTCCTCGAAGCCGACGAAGCGCGAATGGGCGATGTCCTCTTGCGGCGACTCACGCTGCTCGACGATCGTCCACCGGGGTGGCGCTTCATGAAGAACGACGGCGAACGATGCGGCGCGCTCGACGTGTCCGTGCCCGGGCGCTTCCCGTGCTCGGTCTACGACGCGCGCCCGGAAGACTGCCGCTTGGTCGAGCCAGGATCGCCATGTTGCCTCGAGGCAAGACGGCTCGGGCACCTCGGATCGAGCGTCGCCTTCACGCGCCTATAGACCCGCCGAGGCCGTCGATTCTCGCACTGTGGGCTTTACCGGCGGGCCCAGCGATCCGTTCTTTCGAGGGACGAGGGAGACGAGGGAGAAGAGCGACGCGCGGCGCGCGCGTTGCAGAGGTTCCATGCGCATGGCAAGCTTCTCGGTGGATCGCACGCACGGACGAGGTCGCACGCTCGCGGTCTGCGCGGTGTCCGGCCTTCTCTCGCTGGGTGCGATCGGCTGCGGCGAGAGCGTCGAAGTGACGCGCCTGTATTCGCCGGCCGACGTCGCGCGCGGCGCGAGCGGAAAGCTCGTGCCCGTCGCGGTCGTTCACGGCGATGCCCGCACGCCGTTGCCGCCTGGTGCGAAGATCCAGGCGACGAGCGTCGTCCTCGATCGCGGATCGGGGCTCTACGTGCACAAGCTCCAACCGAACGACGTCATCGAGACCGACGAGCAAGGTCGCATCGTCGCCGTGCGCAGCGGCTCGACACCGCAGGTGGTGACGCGCTTCGTGCCAGGCACGGCGTCGTCGCCCGACGGAGCCGACGACGTGCGTGGCCAACTGGTCGAGCCCACGCGCACGATCCCGCTCGCGGCCGGCGACAAGATCGAGATGCGCGGCACGTTCGATCCGGACGACAAAGTCCCCGGCGGCGGTCGCGTCGAGACGACACGCAAGACGAGCATGCTCGTCGGCGGCATCATCCTCACGGGGCTCGCGTTCTTGCCGACGGCGTACGTCGGCGCGTCCTCGCATCGCACGAGCGACCGCGTGTTGCTCGTGCCGGTCGCCGGACCGTGGATCGATTTTGCGGGGCGCGAGAAGTGCGTTGCCCCGCAAGGATCGCAGAACCTGCCGGTCGATCCGTGCATCGGCGAGACGGCGAACCGCATCGGCCTCGTCGTCAGCGGGATCGTGCAGAGCTTCGGAGGTCTGCTCACCGTGATCGCGCTGCCGTCGCGGACGTACGTCGACTACGGCGCGGATCGCGGCGTCGCGCGCGCGCCGGTCACGCCGCGTTGGACGGTCGTGCCGACCGCGTCGCCGTACGGCGGTGGTGCGTCCGTCTTCGGCGCGTTCTGACGGCGCGATCGCCACGTCCGCAAGACCACGTGCTCGCGGCGACGGGAGCACGTGGTCCCGAGCGAGCGGCGATGGACGGACAGTTGCCCTATTCGCGCGCGGGGCGTGCGGCGCGGAGGCGCGCGAGGAGCAGCGTCACGACGAGGAAGAACGCGAGTTGTGCGATCGCCGCCCAGTTCTGGAGCGCCCAGCTGTCGTGCACGGCGTCGCGCGCGTCGAGCGCCCAGTACGAGCACGCAGCGAGAACCGACAGCACGAATCCCGCGTGCGCGCTCACGGTCCACGTCGCGAGCGAAATCGGAACGAGGAAGAAGACGCTGAGAGAGATGAGCGCGCCCGTCCGAAAGTCGGCGAAGGCGACGCCGATCTCGAGCGCGAAGCATGTGAGGAGCTTCAGCCCGACCGGGAGACGATCGAATGCATCGAGCGGGCGCATCACCACGGCTCGCCTTAGCAACGGTCGCACCTCGCGCGATCGGCAGCGTTTTCGTGCGGCATCGAGCGTCGCACCGGCGCTCCGCGGGGCGCGCGGTCACGGATCGGTTTGGTACGAGCGACACGGCGCCGATGAACGAGAACGCGTTCAGGTGGACCCGGTCGAGACCACCCGCTGCGCGATGCGTGCGGCGGCAGCGACGCCGAGATACGCGGCCACGGGCGCCGCGAGCGCGAGGATCTCTTCCGCGCCGCCGGGATCGCCGCGACCGCCGAGACGCAGGACGCGCGGTCGCTCGCCTGCGTCACTCTCGAACGTCGCGAGCACGCGCCGCGCGACGAAGTCGACCGACAGCGTTCGCATCACGACCGTCTCGCGCGCGAGAAACCACGCGACGATCGGCTGCGCCTTCGCGATCGCGTCGCGTGCCGCGTCGCCTCGAAGATCCACGCCTGGCCCCGCGAACGGACATCCGCGCGCATCGAGCGACGGCACGATCCGCACGTGCTCGTCGAAGAAACGAAGCTTGAACGACGCGAGGGGAAGCGACGTCCTCCGCTCGCCTGTCACGCGCGCCTCACGCCGGGAGCTCGCCTCGCAGCAGCCGTTGGAGCGCACCCGACACGTCGGCCTCGACGAGCGCCGTGTAGTTGCCGACGGCGCGGTCCGCGACGAACACGATCGGAAGATCGTCGGACTTGCAGTGCGCCTTGTTCACGACGAACGCGATCGTCGTCTCGTCGCCCGCGACGTCGAGCATCGTGTACGCGATCGACTTCGCGTCGAGCGCTTCGCGGATGCGCGCGAGCTCGCGCTCGTTGCGGCCCTTCTCGAAGTAGACGAGCACCGGCGCGACCGCCGCCGTCGCCTCCGAGGCGATCGCGACGCGTTCCGCACGAAGATCGTCGAGCCGCTGCGCCG
>JAYVXB010000135.1:0-7770 GCA_043785585.1 Deltaproteobacteria bacterium
GCGAAGCCGCTCCTGCCGATCGACGGACCCGGCGGCACGACGACGTTCCTCGACTGGCACCTCGAGTCGCTCCACGCGATCGGCGTCCGCGAAATCTACATCGTCGGCAACAAGGTGACGCACGGGACGAAGCTCCGGGCGATGCAGTCGGTGAAGGCGGAGTGGATCTCGAACCCGACGGACGATCTTTCGACGTCGGGGAGCGCACACTCGGCGTGGTTCGCGTGGAGCTCGGCGCACGGCATCCTCGACGGAACGTCGCGCGTCATGCTGATGGACGCCGACATCGTCTACGAGCCGGCGCTCCTCGACGAGCTCGCGCGCGCGGGCGGAGAGCGATCGAAGACGTTCGTTTGCGCGTCGTTTCGCGAGACGCAAGAAGAGGTGGTCGTCTACGGCGATCCACCTCGCTTCCACGGCAAAGGGCTCACGTCCGCGCTCGTCGGCGGCGCGGCGAGCATCGGCGAGGCGACGGGCATCGTCCTGTTCGAGCCGCGCGATCACGCGCTCGTGCGCGAGGTGACCGATTGGCTGATGCGCTTCTCGACCGCGAAGACGCGGAGCGAGCACGAGGACATCACGCAGCGCCTGATGCTGCTCGATCGTATGAGCGCGGTGTGCTTCGGCGGGGAGCGCCTCTTCATGGAGGTCGACACGCCGGACGAGTACGACGTGTTGGTCACGCAGATGTGGCCGAAGCTGGCGCGGCTCGCTCGGCGCTGATCGCCACGTCGCCTGCGCGAATCGGCGTGCAGACCGTGAAAGCGACTCCTCACGAGCTCTCGTCGCATCTTCGCGCGCGATCGCACGGTCCACCTCGAGCGCACGCTGGTGCCTCGCGATGCGTCGCTCGGTCTTCTCGAGTACCCCGCCGGTGTACCGCGACGCTTTCGCTCCGTGCCCGTCGACCGAGCTTGGGTGGATCGCGATCATCGCGCGGCCCTCGTCGAATCGATCGACGGTCCCGCGCGATGCACCGACCGTCACCAGCGCTTCATCGCACGGTCCATCGCGAGGGTACGCAGGTCCCATCGCGATGCACCGCAGGGTGCACCGCGAGGAACCTTGTCCCATCGCGCGGGTAGCCGACGGTGCGTCGCCCTTCACCCGACGGTGCATCGGCATGCACCCGGCGGTGCGTCGCCCTTCACCCGACGGTGCATCGGCATGCACCCGACGGTGCGTCGCCCTTCACCCGACGGTGCATCGGCATGCACCCGACGGTGGACCGATCGTGGAAGGCGCCAGCGGCGACTACCGCGTAGCGAGGAGTCTCCTCGCTACACAAGAAAAGACGAAGCCCGCGCACGCCGAAGCGCACGCGGGCTCGTTCACGTCGTCGCGCTCGGGTGAGCGCGACGCTGCGTGCTCACTTGCAGAAGCCGAGACCGAAGTAGATCGACTTGAACGGCGTGCAGGTTTGTCCGGTCGCGCACTGCGAGTCGCTCGTACAAATGCGTGACTGTCCGGCGGCGCATGTCGTCGCGCAGTTCGTCGCGATGTTGGACGACGCGTAGTAGTAGCCGCAAGCCGGGTCGTTCTGCGGCACCGCGCCGGTGTAACAGCACAAATTCCCGGCCGTCGGGCAGTCGTTCTGGTCTTCGCACGCGATCGGCTTCGGGTTCATGCCGTTCATGCACGTCCCTCCCGCGGCGATGCAAACCGGGTCCGCGAAGCCGGTCCCCTGCTTACCGCCAACGCAACAAAGCTGCGTGTGGGGATCGCAAGCGAGGGTGCCGCCGTCGTTCGCCTTGAATCCGCAGAAGAGCGCGGTCGGGCCGCCGTCCGAGGGGTGAACATTCGGAGGATTGCCGTGCTTGCAGCCGGCGCCGCCGTCGCCGCCATCGTCGCCCGTCGCCGAATCGCCTTGCGGAGCCGTGTCGCCCTGCATCGCGCCGTCGGTGTGGCTGGTGCCGTCCGTGTTGCTGCCCGAGTCGCCGCCGCCGGTCGGCGTGCCCGTGCCGCTGTCGCTGCTGCAGGCCGCGAGGCCGAGCCCTGCGCCGCTGAGAACGAGCGCTCCACCGAAGAACAAGGCCATCGTCGAGATCTTCATTTGCAGTACGCCTTTCACTGGTGCCCCCTCACCCCGGAGGCGAAATCAAGAGAGTCTGGGACCGGGGTGTGTAGCAAACGATCGCCCACGGCGCCTGCAATTTTTCGCCGGTGCAAAACATCACCCACAAACGTCACGAAGCGCCACGAACGGTGCCAGGCATCCCGGTGACGTTCGGGGAGCGTTCAGGCGTCGCCGACGGCGCGCACGCGCAACCGACCGATCCCCGGGAGCATTTTCGACTGGCAGGCGAGGCGGCGCTTCGACGGATCGTCGCCGAAGATGTCGAGGACGTCGAGCTCTTCGTCCCTCGGCGCTTCGAGCTGGTCGATCCCCTCGAGGACGTCGATGCGGCACGTCCCGCAGCTTGCGCCGCGGCACGAGAAGGGGACGTCGGCATTGTACGTGTCGCAGATGTCCGCGAGCGCGCCGCCTTCCGGGACGTCGACCTCGAGGGGCGCGCGCATCTGCGACTCGATGATCACTTTGGCCATGCGAGGCGACGGCTTAGCAGAGTTCAGCTTTTCTTCACGAGCAACAGCGCATGCTCGGCGCGGGGCGCCTTCGCGAACACCGCCGCGGTCGGTCCGTGAAAGTGCGGCCGCGCCTGCGACGCGCGCGCGAAGGGCTCGAGACCGCACGCCGGCGCGATGTCGGCGACGATCTCCTGCGCGCGGAGGGCGGCTTGCCCGACGGCGGAGTCGGCGATGAGGAGCACGACCTTTCCGCGCGGCTTCAGGGTGCGCGCGATCGCGCGGAGCACGTTCCCGAGCTCGTCGGCCCACGCGCGGCGCGCCTCGTCCGGATTCAATCGCGCGAACCGCCGTCGCGCGCCGAGCTCGCCCTTCTCGAACGCGCGCGCGTCGAGATCGAGCCAGCGCATGCGAAGCGCGTGGTGCTGCAAGTAGTCGTACGTCGCGACGTAGGGCGGCGACGTGATCGCCACGTCGATCGTGCTCGCCGCGACCGTGCGCAAGCGCGTCGCGTCGTCGAGCGTGACGCTGACCTTCGGCGTGGGGCGCGGGAGGAGACGCGCGAGCTCGCCGAGGCGATGCGCGAGCTCTTCGGCCTTCTTGACGAACAGCTTCGACGTGTACCCCGCCGCGGTCCGTCGTGGCGCGACGCGCGCCGACGTGTCGCCCTCCTTCTTGCTCACCTTTCCGATGAGCGCGCTCAAGACGAGGAGCAGCGGCGCGCGGAGCTCTGGGCGCCCGGTCGCGATCCCGTCGCGCAATCCGTCGAGCTCGAGGAGCACGTGCGGCTCGAAGAGCGCGACGTCGTCGGGCGGGTACCTTCGCGTCGCGCCCGCGCGCGCCTTGCGCCGCAGCTCGGCGTGTACCGCGACCTCGCGCGCACCGTCGACGAGCGCGTCGAGCTCTTCGCTCGCGCAGAGGCGCGTCTTCAGCGACGCGAGCTCGACGGCGAGCGGGTTCAAATCCGTACCGCGCGCCGCGCGCCCCGCGAGCATCGCCTCGACGAGCACGGTCCCCGAGCCGCAAAACGGATCGAGCACCGTGCCGCCCGCCGGCGCGAACGCTTCGACGAGGCGACGCGCCGTCTGTGGATGCATGCGCGCGGGGTACGTGTGAAAGCCGTGCACGTGCGCGCGGTCCGGCCCTTCGCCGCGCTCGTCGGCCGACACGCTCGGCGGCACATCGAGCGACGCCGCGAGCAGCTTCGCCGCGTCGTCGTCTCCACCGAGCATCACCTCGCCACCGACGTGCGTGAGCGATCGCCTGGCGCGCTTCACCACTTTGATCGTCATCGTCTCTCGCGTTCCATCGCGCGCGCTCTATCGTCGCGCGTCTCGTCTTGCTCGGTTGCCGCGGCATCGTCGGCGATGCGCACGAGCGGTGCCGCGTTGGCAGGCCCGGCCGAATAGCGCAGCTCGGCGTTGTCGTCGACCGCCACGCGCGCGCGGTCGTGGAGCGACAGCGTCGACAGCATCGTCTCGGCGTGCGATTCGGTCGTGCGCATCGACTGCGCGAGATCCTTCGCGGTCACGTCGCCAGCGCGCGCGCGGAGCACTTCGTCCGCGACGCTCTCCCATGCGGCATCGAGCTCCGTCTGCGCGATCGCGTCGCTCGCACTCGCGCGTGACCGCAGCACCATCCCGAGCACGAACAGCACCGCGCCGAGCCCGCCGAGGATCGCCGCAGGCAGCCAAGCCACGAGCAGCAACAACCCGCCGAGCCCGAGCGCGAGGAGCGCCGACACGACGAGCACGATCATCCCCGCCGTCCACCCGAACGCGATCGCGCGCGTCCGCTTCGCACGAACGAGCGACGCGAGCTCGGCGTTCGATCGCGCGAGCCCCGGAACATCATCGGCCGGCACGATCGGCCCGCCGCACACGCCGCAGATCCACCGGAGCGCGCGATGCTTCTCGATCGTCGTCGTGCCGCCGCAATGCGGGCAAACGTTCCCCGCAAACGGAGAGAACGGGCTCGCTGCGAAGGGAGCGAGCGGAGACGAGACCGGGATCACTGCTTGACGATAGTCGTCCCCGGCGGCGGCGTGAACGTGAAGTGGTCCGGCTTGACGGGCTCGTTCACTTTCGGGTTCGCGAAGTCGAAGCGGTTACGGTTGCCCTGGCCGTCGATGATCATCACGCGGCGCACCTGCGACGAAGCCTTGTCGACGTAGAAGAGGACCTTCGAGTACGGAGCGTTCGCCGTCTTCGGAACGCCGACGAGCACCCAGCCCCCCGCGAATCCCATCTTCTCGCCCTCGTAGAGCTCGAAGTTGAAAGAGTCGGTGAGCTTGCCGCTGCCGGTGAGAAACGAGAGCGCCGCGGGGTACTGCGACTTGTCGACGTTCTGCTCGAACATCTGTTTGTTTTCGGCTTCGTACACCTTGAGGATCGCGCCGTCGGAGACGACCTTGTTGCCGACGGGCGTCGTGTACGACCAGTGCATCTTGCCCGGCTTGCTGAAGGTGACGGTACCCGACGACGTCTTCTCTTTGTTGTACGCCTTCACCCAGAACTTCTGGCTGAAGTCGCTCTTGAACGTCTGCGACGTCGTGTAGAACGCCTGCACCTTGTTGACGACGTCCGCCGTCGCCTCCGGGCTCGCGGCCGACGACGACGCGGCAGCGCCTTGCGCCTGCGCGGTCGTGGACGTCGTGAACACCGGGACGGTGCTTGCGAGGAGAAGCGCGAGGGCGGGGACGAGAGCGTTCATCATGGCCGGTTCCTTTGGGTTCCTTGCTCTGTTAGACGGGCGAGCGCCCGCGAATATTTCTCATCTTTGCGACGGTGCGTCGACGGGCAGGAGCGGCGGCGCCACCGTTGTGCATCATGAGAGGGGAGCGATGCAAATGCGTGACCGCGACTGCGAGCGCATCCGCAGCGTCCGAGCGCGGCGGTGCGGGCAGGCCGAGGAGCACGCGAATCATTTGGGCCACTTGCGCCTTGTCGGCGGCACCTGAGCCGGTCACCGTGCGCTTCACGAGGGCGGGCGCGTACTCCGCGATCGAAAGTCCCGCGCGCGCGCAAACGAGGAGCGCGACGCCGCGGGCGTGCCCCAGCTTGGCCGCCGACTGGGCATTCTTGTCGTAGAAGATGCTCTCGACGCTCGCCTGCGTCGGGGCGTACGCGCGTACGACCTCGACCAGCGCGATCTCGATCTCGACGAGGCGATCGCCGAGCGACGCGGTGACGTCGACGTTGACGACGCCGTGCGCGCGGTGGTGAAGCCGCGTTCCGATCTTCTCGACGACGCCCCAGCCGAAGTGACGCGAGCCGGGGTCGAGGCCGACGACGATCATTCGCTGAGCTTGGCGATCCGCGCGACCTCTTCATCCGAGATGTCGAAGTCCGCGTAGACGTTCTGCACGTCGTCGTGATCGTCGAGCACCTCGGCGAGATCGAGCGCAACCTCGGCGTCGCGACCGACGATGAGCTTCTTGTTCTTCGGCAAGTACGCGAGCGACGATCCTTTGACGGTGATCTTCGCCTTCTCGAGCGCGTCGAGGACGACGTTGAGCTGCGCCGCCGGCGTCGTGAGCGCCCACGCTTCGCCCACGTCGGTGTAGTCCTCGGCGCCCGCGCCGACCGCGATCTCCATCAGCTGATCTTCGGTCGCCGCGTCCTTCGCGAGCTGGATCGTCCCCTTGCGCTCGAACGCCCACCCCGCGGTGCTCGCGCCGCCGAGGAGGCCGTTGTGCTTCTCGAAGATCTTTCGGATCTCGGCGACCGTTCGGTTCCTGTTGTCGGTCATCCCCTCGACCAAGAAGAGCGTCCCGGCAGGCCCGGTGCCCTCGTAGAGGACCTCGTCGTACGACGTGCCTTCGAGCTCGCCGGTGCCGCGCTGGACGGCGCGCTTGATCGTGTCGCCGGGCATCGCTTGACCCTTGGCGTCGGCGATCGCCGCGCGGAGGCGTGGGTTGCCGCCGACATCGCCGCCGCCCATGCGTGCGGCAACGGTGAGCTCTTTGATGAGCTTCGTGAAGAGCTTGCCGCGCTTGGCGTCAATCGCGCCCTTCTTGTGCTTGATCGTCGCCCACTTCGAATGGCCGGACATTCGGTACCTCTTTCGAACGCTGGTCTACCAGGCGGAGGGATTTACAGGAAGATCGGAAGAAGAGAATGAGAGACACAATCTCTCTCGCTCGGCTTCCGATCTTCCGACCTTCCTGTTCATTCCCTCAGGGTGTCGGCTTCACCCACGTGCCCGCGAGGAACGCGCTGTCCGTCTTCAACGCGTCCGCCACGAACGCGCCGTATTCGTCCGCCGCGATCGTCCCCGTCGGAATCCCCAGCGTCAGCTCGTCTTCGAGCACCGTTCCGCTCACCGAGAATCGCCGCGACGCTTCGAGGTGCGACGACTTCACCTCGAACGGCCCCGGCATCCGCGACACCGTCGCCCCCGCGGGGAGCTCGACGCGCCGATGCACGTGGTACTGCGTCGCGAAATTCACCGCGAGCGCGTTCTCGCGCGCGCCTTGGCTCGCGTACGTCGGGCCGAGCGACGCGACGTACGATCGCGGGAAGACGTGGTGGATCGGGTCCATGCCGGGGAGCACCCACGCCTTGCCTTGCGGCTGCGCGTAGCTGCTGACGGTGAACTCGGCGCGCACGCCGATCTGCCAGCTCCCTTCGGTCGACGACAGGACGACGTCGTCGACGTTCGCGAACGGCACCCACGCCAGCACCACACCTCGCAACGCCTTCTGCCGCTCGGCGCCGACGATGCGGTAGAGCGCCTCTGCAATCTCTTGCGCGTCGCGACCGCGAAGGAGGATCGTGAAGCTCCCTTTCGCGTCGCCCTTCGCATCGAGCGTGAGACGAATGTCGATCTCGTCGCGCTCGCTGTCGCCGCCGAGCGACGGCACGAGGGCGATCGTTCCGTCGGAGCGGATCATGCTTCGCGCGCGGAGCTCGGGCGAGATGCGGCCGGCGGGCAGCGGTGGGCCGGCGACGTCGGCGTCGATCCAGAGATCCTGCCCGTCGACTTTGACGACCACGAGCGGGTGCGTGAAGCGACCGAAGTGGGGAGGGAACGCGGGGTCGGAGCTGAAGGGCTGATCTTCGGCGACCGCGACGTCGGCGACGATCCCGAGCTCGCGGAGGGCGCGGACGATGACCCACGAGCGGCTGCCTTCGTGCTCGGTGAGGATCGTGCGCGCGGTGGTCGATTGCGGTCCGACGGCGCGGCCGATGCCGACGTCGCTGAGCATCGCGGGCTGCGCTTCGCGGACGGATTTTCCTGCCG
>JAYVXB010000136.1:0-7742 GCA_043785585.1 Deltaproteobacteria bacterium
ACGATGCGCAGTGGATGGGCCCAAGGCTCGACATCGTCAACCCGATCCTCGGGGAGCTCGGCCACCTGGCGTGGTTTCAGGAGCTATGGATCTTGCGCCGCGCGCGAGGCGCCGCGCCGGCTCGCGCCGACGGCGACGCGCTCTACGACTCGGCGAAGGTCGCGCACGACACGCGATGGGATCTACCGCTGCCCCGCCGCGACGCGACGCTCGCGTACATGCGCGAGGTCCTCGAGCGCGCGCAGGACGCCGGGCGCGACGGCGCACACCGCTACTTCCACGAGCTCGCGCTCTTCCACGAGGACATGCACGGGGAGGCGCTCGCGTACACGAGGCAGACGCTCGCGTATCCGGCGCCGCCCGCCGCCGGCGCCTCGCGCGCGCCGAGCGTCTCCGCTCCGCTGCTCACGGGTCCTTGGCCCGGCGACGTCGAAGTGCCAGGCGGTGTCTTTCGACTCGGCGCGCGCCCGGATACGCGCGACTTCGTCTTCGACAACGAGAAGTGGGCGCACCCGGTCCGCGTCGCGCCGTTCCGCATCGCGCGCGCGCCGGTCACCAACGAGGAGCTCGCGCGCTTCGTCGACGACGGCGGATACGCGAACGACGCGCTGTGGAGCGCCGAGGGACGGGCGTGGCGCGACGAGGCCGGCGCGCGCATGCCGGCACATTGGCAGCGCGCGTCCGACGAGTGGCGCGCGCGGCGATACGACCGCGTCGAGGCGCTCTCCCCACATCACGCGGCGATTCACATCGGTTGGTACGAAGCGGAGGCCTACTGCCGATGGGCGCGCCGCCGATTGCCGACGGAGGCGGAGTGGGAGCTCGCCGCGACGTCGCTCGACGGACGCAAGCTCCCGTGGGGCGACGCGCCGCCGACGCACGCGCACGCCAACCTCGATGCGCTCGCGGGCGGCACGGTCGATGTCGCAGCGTTCGCCGAAGGCGACAGCCCGTACGGCTGCCGGCAGATGTTCGGCAACGTCTGGGAGTGGACGAGCACGCGCTTCGCACCCTACCCGGGCTTCGTCGTCGATCCCTACGCCGAGTACTCCGCGCCGTGGTTCGCGTCGCCGCACATGGTCCTTCGCGGCGGATGCTGGGCGACGCGCGCGCGGCTCCTCCGCAACACGTGGCGCAACTTCTATCCGCCGGCTCGCCGCGACGTCTTCGCAGGCTTCCGTACCTGCGCGATCTGATCGGCGCGCGGAGCGTCAGCCGAACGACGCCGCGAGCCCCGCCATCGACGCGACGGCCCACACGCCGACGGCGAGCGTGACGGCGACCTTCGCGTTCGTCTCGCGCGCGAGCACGAAGAGCGACGGCAGGTTGACGATCGGTCCTGCGATCAGGAGCGCGATCGCCGCGCCCCCTGGCGCGCCGAGCTCCAACAGGAAGAACGCGATCGGCAACTCGAAGAAGGTCGGCAACGCCACGAGCGTCGCGGCGAGCGCGACGACGACGATCGCGATCGCGGCGCTGTGCGGCGACAGATGCACCGCGTGCGGGAGCAGCCAGGCGGAGAGGAGCACCCCGACGACGATCAGCGGCACCGTGACGAGCGTCATGTACGCGAGGCTTCGCCCGAAGCGAACCACGAGGTCGCGGAGCGTGAGCGGCTCGGAATCCGTGGCGGGCGGCGCGGCGGGTCGCACCGTCTTCTCGTAGAGGCGGCCGATGACCGGCGCGAGAGCGAGGGCGATGACGAGCGCGCCGGCGAGCCGCAGGAAGCCGACGTGGAGCGGCATCAGGATGAACGTGAGCGCGAGCGCCGCGAGGTTCAGCCCCGGCGACGCGAGCATCAGAGAGAGCGCGGGACCGAGGCGCGCGCCGCGCTCGTAGACGCCGGTGAAGACGGGCGTGACGCAGCACGAGCAGAGCATGAGAGGCGCTCCGCACGCCGCGCCTGCGAGCGTGGGCCGCACGCCTCGCCGACCGAGGAGCGCCGCGATCCATTTCGGCGAGATCGCGGCTCGCACGATCGCGCCGATGACGACGCCGTAGAGGAGCGCGGGCCAGATCCGCTGGAAGTAGTGGAGCGTGGTGACGAGGACGCCGCCGTCGAGGATCGTGTCGGGCGAGATGCCGAGCACGCCCGTGTCGTTCGCGCGGCGCAGGGCGCGGAGCGAACCTCCCCATTTGTAGAACATGAGCGCGGAGAGAACGACGACGAGCAAGACCGCGCCCACGGCAAAACGTCGCGGCGCGGCAGCTGCACGCGGCTCGAGGACCTCCGGGCTGCTCACCGCCGCGCCATCACGCGCGCCGATCCCGGCACGCCTTCGTCGATGCGACCCACGATCTCCGCGCACGGCGCCCCCTTCGCGGCGAGCGCGGCGCGCAATGCGTCGACCTTGTCCGGCGCGACCGCGATGAGCATCCCGCCGCTCGTCTGCGCGTCGCAGAGCACGAGCTGGCCCTCCTTGGCGACGCCGTCGTCGTAGCGGGTGTGCTCCTGCATGAAGCGCCAGTTCGCGTGCGTTCCGCCCGGCGCGATCCCGGCGTTGACGTACGCCCACGCCGCGTCGAGCACCGGCACGGCGTCGAGCCAGATCGTCGCCGAGCACCCGCTCGCCTTCGTCATGTTGCGCAGGTGACCGAGCAGGCCGAAGCCCGTGACGTCGGTCGCCGCGTGCACGCCGACCTCTTGCATCGCTTCGCCCGCGGCGCGGTTCAACGTCGCCATGAGCTCGATGGCCTTTCCGATCGCGCCGCGTGTGTCGGCGTCTTGCTTGGCCGCCGTCGTGATGATGCCGATGCCGATCGGCTTCGTGAGCACGAGCACGTCGCCGGGGCGCGCGCCGGCGTTCGCGATGACACGCTTCGGGTGGACGACGCCCGTGACCGCGAGGCCGTAGATGGGCTCGTCGGTCTTGATCGTGTGACCGCCGACGAGATCGATCCCCGCCTCTTTCGCTTTGTCCGCGCCGCCGCGCAGGATGTCGCCGAGGACGCTCGCGTCGATCGTCTCGTCGGGAAAGCCGACCAGGTTCAGCGCGGCGATCGGCCGGCCGCCCATCGCGTACACGTCGCTCAGCGCGTTCGCCGCGGCGACGCGGCCAAAGTCGTACGGATCGTCGACGATCGGCGTGAAAAAATCGGTCGTGAGCACGAGCGCGATGTCGTCGCTCAGCTTGTAGACAGCGGCGTCGTCCGCCGTCGCGCTCCCGATGAGCACGTTCGGGTCCGTGATCGGCGGGAGCGCGCCGAGGAGCGGAAAGAGATAACCGGGCGGGTGCTTCGCGGCGCACCCCGCGCGCTTCGCCATCTTCGTCAGGCGTATCGTCATGCCTGACTTCGTAGCACGATGCGGATCTCGATCGGGCGCAAGGAAACGGATGGGTTTGCCATGAACGTCGACGTCATCATCCTGGGTACCGGGCAAGCGGGAGTACCTCTCGCGACACGGCTCGTCGCTGCGGGCAAGCGCGTGCTCGTCGCGGAGCGCGGCGCGGCGGGCGGCACGTGCGTGAACTACGGGTGCACTCCGACGAAGACGATGATCGCGAGCGCGCGCGCCGCGCACGTCGCGCGAACGGCGGGACGCCTCGGCGTGAAGACGGGCGAGGTCAGCGTCGACTTCGGCGCCGTCGTCGCGCGAAAGGACGACATCGTCCGTCAATGGCGCGAAGGGGTCGAGCGACGCATCGGCAAAGCGGGCGCGAACCTCACGTTCGCGCGCGGACACGCGCGCTTCGTCGGCGAGCGCGAGGTCGAGATTGCGGGCGACAGGCATCGCGCGGACACCGTCGTCATCAACGTGGGCGCACGTCCGGTGGTCCCCGCGATCCCCGGTCTCGACACAGTGCCGTGGCTCGACAACGCGCGCGTGATGGATCTCCGCGAGCTGCCGCGCCACCTCGTCGTGATGGGCGGCGGCTACATCGGCTGCGAGCTCGGGCAGATGTTCCGACGCTTCGGCGCACAGGTGACGATCGTCGGCAGCGCCGCGCGCCTCCTCGATCGCGAAGACCCCGAGATCTCCGAGGCGATCGAGAAGGCGTTCCGAGACGAAGGGATCCGCCTCGTCTTGGGGGCGAAGGTGGAGCGCGTGGCGGCCGAAGGCGGAGGCGTTCGCGTCGCCGTCTCGGGCGGCGCGGCCGTCGACGGCTCGCATTTGCTCGTCGCCGTCGGGCGCGTCCCGAACACCGACGACCTCGGCTGCGAGGCCGCGGGCGTGAAGCTCGACGACAAGGGGTCCGTCGTCGCGGACGACGGGTACGCGACGAGCGCGCGCGGCGTCTACGCGGTCGGCGATGCGATCGCGCAGCCGCAGTTCACGCACACGGCGTGGGACGATCACCGGCTGCTCTTCGAGCGCTTGATGGGCCGCGCCGCGCGCGCGCGGACGGAGCGGATCATTCCGTACGCCGTGTTCACCGATCCGGCCGTCGGCGGCGTCGGGCTCACGGAGACGGCGGCGCGCGCGAAAGGGATCGCGTACGAGGTCGCGACGATGCCGTTCGGGGCGATCGCGCGCGCGGCGGAGATCGACGAGAAGGCGGGGTTCATGAAGCTGCTCCTCGACCCGAAGACCGAGCGCGTCCTCGGGGCCGCGATCGTCGGCGCGGAGGCGGGGGAGCTGATCCACGTCTTCGTGACGCTGATGCAGACCGGCGCTTCGGCGCGCACGATCGTCGACGCCGAGTTCGTCCATCCGACGTTCGCGGAAGGCTTGCAGGCGCTCGTGATGCGCCTCGGTCGCTACGCGCTCTCGTAGCCCAGCGCGCGCGCTACGTCCCGATGCAATAGATCGCCGCGGTCCTCGAGCAGAAGCCCCCGTGAACGTCGATTGCGAGTTGAGCGTCCACGCGGCGTCGTTGCGCGTCACCATCCCGATCGCGCGCGCGAGCGTACCGCCCACGAGCTGCGTCCAGTTGCTCGCGACCTGCGTGCCGTCCGGCGGGTAAGTGGTGCGTACGTAGTCTCGCAGGCATTTTCACTGAACCCCCAAATGCCCTTGTCATCCGTCATCAGGACGATTCCGAAGTTCGGCTCCTTGCCCTGAGCCCAACGCGAAGCTGAGCAATGTCGGCATGAAGAGACGCCTGGCATGTCGGAGTGCGTTGGCTTTGTTCATTGGATTCCTTCGTGTGCTCGGCGGAGCCGGCATTCGAATCGCTACTTGACCAACCCCTGCGTCGCGCACGGGGTCGTCGCGGCAGGCGAGAGGACTGCGCTGGCGGCGATCGCGGCTGCACCGCTCGTCGAGTTGATCCGGATGCGACCGACGCCGCCGCCGCCACCACCCACCGGGCCAGGGTCGACGGAGGCCGGGGTCGCGCCATCGATGCTCGTCGCGGCTCCGCCGGCTCCGCCTGCCCCGTCACCCGTCTTCGCTCCGCCCGGTGCGGGCTTCGCGTCGGGGGTCCCATTGGTCCCCGTCGCGCTCACGCCGCCGCCGCCGCCGCCGTTGGCCGCGAGGATCCCGGCGATCTGCACACCCTTCGCTTCGATGAGGATAGAGCCGCCGCTGCCCCCGCCGCTGCTGTTGTCGCCGAAGTTGGAGCTGACTGCGGGCGCGCCACCGCCACCGCCCACGTTGATGTACGCGCCCGCGCCGAGAGAGAACTGGCCGCCGGCGACGAGCTGCACCGCGCCTCCCCCGGCGCCAGCACCGAACGAGCCTGCTCCGCCGGTGGAGCCGCCGACGAGCGGGATGATCTCGGGCGTTCCATAGGCAGCCGTCGCTTCACCGGCTTGTGTCGTCGACATCGCCTCGACCGCGCCCGGTCCGCCCTTGCCGCAGTACGAGCCGCCGCCGGCGCCTGCACCTTTGGTGGCACCGGCGACACCGCTCGCCGGCGGGCCTCCACCCGGACCAGCGCCCTTCTGACCGTTCTGCGTGGCCTCGAAGCCGCCTCCGACCGTCTGGACGCCTTCCGCGTGGACGTCGATCGACCCGAGGAGGGTCATGTCGCCGAGCGACACGATGACCAGGGGGAGGCCGGGCCTCGGCCGGTTCACCGTGATATGCCCGGTGGGTCCGACCCTCAGCGACTTGACCACGAACACGTGGACCTTGCTGCCGTCCGACTGCGTGACGATCGCCTCGACGGCGTTCGTGAGGCACGTACCACCGGCCGTGCGATCCGGCTCTGTGGAGAGCTCACACAACGTGGCGATGTCCGAATCCCCGGCCATCGTGAGGTCGATGCCGTTGAGGCTGATGTTCGAGGGCACGAAGCCGAGCGGACCCGTGGAGCCGGGCGGGGCGTCGGAGCCTCCGTCGGCGCCGGACCCAGCGTCCCCGGTCGCGGGCACCGCCGCAGTGTTGACCGTGCACGCAGTCGCCACGAACGTCGCGACGCAGAGCAGACCGCAACCAACGAGCCCACGATCGATCCTTCGAACCATATGAATGCCTCCTACGGGTTGAGCAAAGGCGAGCGCGTTTCCGACGCCCGTGGGGAGCCATCCTTACAAGTCTCGCGCCGTCAAAAATCGCCGCGATTCTGAGGCTTTTTTTCTCGACAACCGGTGCGCGCACAACCGCACGTGTTCGCGCGCACAACCTCATTCGAGCAAGCTCACTTCGAGCAAGCTCCCTTTGAGCAACGGAGAGCAGTCATCCGCGCGCGCGCCTTCTCGGCGCTGCGACGGCCTCCGTGAGGTAAACGATCGCCTGGTCGACGTCGCTGGCGAGCAGATAGGTGCGCCCGACCTCGAGTACAGAGCGGTCCCGTCGCGACCACGGACGCTCGTGACCATCACCACGGCCTCGAAGGTCTCGCGTTCGATCGGGCTGCCGCCGAGGAGCCACTCGACGCTCACGTCGAGCAAGCGTGACAGCGGCACCAGCACCACGATGTCCGGCGCGTTCTCTCCCCGCTCCCACTTCGAGACCGCCTGCGGCGAGACTCGGAGGGCGCCGGCGAGGTCTGCCTGTTTTAGGCCGTGTGCCTCGCGCCGTTTCTTGATTCGCGCTCCGAGCTCTCGAGATCCATGACGCCACGCTAACGCGCGGGCGGGCCGAGGGGTATGGCGGGATGGTTGTGATGGGTGGCGCGGTGGTTGAGCGCGACGATCTCCTCCGCATGCGCGCGATCGCGACGGCGCGTGACCGCGTGCGGGTCACGGAATTGACCATGGTGCGGATCGACTCCACGCGAGAAGGTTTGTCATGTGGAGGGACACATGAACCGCTCATCGAAAGTCTTTGTCAGCGCGTCGCTCATCGTCATGGCGCTTTCGGTTTCGGACTCCGGCGCGCAGCCCCGATTCGATCCGCCCGCGCAGCCGGGCGTGACGCCGCCGTGGAACCCGCCGCCGATCGTCAACCCGCCCACGCTGGTCGTCGACCGTCGCTGGACGTTCGAGTCCGGGACGCTGCAAGGTTGGAAGACGACCGGCCGCGCGTTCGACAACCAGCCGACCTACGGGGAGAACGTCAACGCCGGACGCGTGAAGGCGGTGACGGTGGGCGGTGACTATTGGAAGGACATCCCGCACCCCATCGGCGTCCGCGGCGACTACTGGATTGGGTCATCCGAGAATCGGCATACATCGTCCGATCCGTTCGGGCGAACCCAAGGCGACGCACACTACGGCACGCTCACCTCCGAGCCCTTCGACATTTCGACGCAGACACATTTCATCAGCTTCCTCATCGGCGGTGGCAAGGACCCCGATCACCTGAAGATCGAGCTGCTCGCCGTCGTCCCGAAGGCCAAGCCGACGCCCTCTCCGAACCCGGGGTGGCAGGTACCGCCTGCGGCCGCCGATCCGTTCGACTACGTTGCCGT
>JAYVXB010000137.1:0-2315 GCA_043785585.1 Deltaproteobacteria bacterium
CTCGCCGCTGATCGCTCGGTACGCCGCGCGCACGGCCTCCTGCATGTCACGCGCGTCGCACCAGCGATCGACGAGCTTCAGTTGGAGCGCGCGATCGACGATGTCGACGACTTGCGTCGGCGCGCCCGGCAGCGCGACGGCAAGCGACGGCGGGGGCTGTGTGATCGTCGCCGCGAGCACCTCGGGCAGCGAGTCACCTTCGTGGACGAGCCTGCCGGCGAGGAGCGTGAACATGGTCGCGCCGAGCGACCAGAGATCGCTCGCGGGGCCAACGAGATCCCAACGCCCCCGCGCCTGCTCGGGCGACATGAACGCAGGCGTCCCCATCGTCAAGCCGACCTGCGTCGCGCGCATCTGCGTGTCCACTGCCTGCGTTTGCGCTGGCTCGTCGAGGTGCGCGATGCCGAAGTCGAGCACTTTGACGCGACCGTCGGTCGTGACGAAGAGGTTCTCCGGTTTGATGTCGCGATGAACGATGCCTTTGTCGTGCGCGGCGGCGAGCGCATCGAGGACTTGATCCATGAGGCGCAGCACAAGGTCCGCAGGGAGCCTGTTGCCGGCCTTCGCCGCCAACGCGCTGAACGCCTCGCCGTCGAGGAGCTCCATGACCAAGAACGGACTTCCGTCGTCGGAGACGTCGTCGTCGACGACGCTGACGACTCCTTCGTGCGCCACGTGGTTGGCAATCCGTCCTTCGCGCAGAAAGCGGTGACGCGTCTCGGGGTCGTTGGCGCTGCGGTGCATGATCTTCACGGCGCCGCGCATCCCGTTTCGATGGGTCGCCGAGTACACCGCCGCCATCCCGCCGATGCCGAGCAACGTGTCGAGGTGCCACTTGGACCGCAACGTGATCCCCAGTCGCGCGGTTGCGTCCTTCTCGAGGTCGATGACGGCGGCGCTGTGCACGAAGGAGCATTGTGCAGCTCGCGTGCCGCGTCGCTACGGTAAGCAGGGGCGCGAATGCACGTGATTTACGCTACCGGATGTCGTAGCGAATCGCCTCATCGCGGCGTGCTGGCGCGCGGAATCGTGAACGAGAAGGCCACCCCGTCGTCGTCGCGCATAGCTTCGATACGACCGCCGTGGAGCTCGATGAGCCCGCGCGCGAGCGCCAGCGGGAGCTTGGGTGTCTCCATGCGCGGGATCGTCGCGTCGCGCGGGGTCGCGCCGCCGGGGCCCGACGTTCGGAGATGAAAACGGACCGACGCATCGCCGTCCGCCTCGACCCTCAGCGCGAGGGAACCCTTTTCGGGAGCCACGCGCAGAGCGGCCGCTGCGAGCTGCACGAGAGTTTGCGTGAGACGGGCGGCGTCGCAGCGCAGCGCGAGCGCTTCGATCGCCGGGTCGACGTCGAGCGTCGCGGAGATGCCGTGCGGGCTCGCCTGACTGGCGATTTGCTCGATCGCCGCGCGTGCGATCTCGGCAAGGCCGTGCGACGCCCATCGAAGCGTCAGCTCGTGCCGGTCGAGTGCTGCCAGGTCCGAAAAGTCTGCGAGCAGTCGCGTCATGCGATCCGTCGAGCGGCCAATGGCGTCGACGACGCGCCGCGCCGCGCCGCTGGCCTCGTCGGTCGGCAATGCTCTCTGCAAGTAGCCCGTCCCCATCACGATGGAGGCGAGCGGGTCTTTGAGATCGTGACAAATGGTGGACAACATCGCCTGCCAAGGGAGCGGATCGATATCGATGACGATCGGCTCCGCGGGCTGCTTGAGCTTCATCCGTGTGCCCTCAGCATTGTGAATCGACTACGCAGAGTCAAGGCAAGTGCGAGCCGTTGGGGTCCGGGCTCGGAGCCGCGTCGCGCCACCGATCGAGCTTCCGATAGAGCGTCCTGCGGTCGAAGCCGAGCACGCGCGCAGCGGATGCCTTGTTTCCTCCGACGGCGTCGAGCACGCGCCGGATGTACCGGTGCTCGATCTCGTCCATCGGGAGAAAATCCTTCGCGTCCTTTGCGTCCGTGACTTCGACGGGGATTGCGGTCGGCCGGAACGCGCCGATTCGCTCCGGAAGATCTTCCACGCCGATGTGATCGAACTGCGCGAGCGCGACTGCGCGCTCGATGCAGTTCTGAAGCTCGCGAACGTTGCCGGGCCACGAATACGACGCGAGGCGGTCGGCGGCGGCTCGCTTGAAGCCGATGACGCGCGCTGCGCCGCGCGGCTGCGCGCGCTCGAGGAAGTGTTTGGCGAGCGTCAAGACGTCGTTCTCGCGCTCGCGCAGCGGCGGTAGGTGAATGCGAACGACGTTGATGCGATAGAAGAGGTCCTCCCGAAAGCGGCGCTCCCCGACCTCGGCCTCGAGGTCGCGGTTGGTCG
>JAYVXB010000138.1:0-7723 GCA_043785585.1 Deltaproteobacteria bacterium
GGACGGCTACCGCGAGGACCTTCTTCGCGCGCTCCTGCCCGATGACGTAATCATCGAGAATGGTGCGAATCTCGGCCGGCTTGGGGATCGGCGTCGAGCCCGTGTACGGCTCGTCCTTCTCGACCTCTTCGGCGATGATGTCGTTGCAGAGTCCGATGCACTCGTCGCAAATGTATACGGTCGGGCCGGCAATGAGCTTTTTCACTTCCTTCTGCGATTTCCCGCAGAAGGAGCAGTTGAGATTGCCGTTCTGGTGATCGTCCCGCCTACGTTGCAAGTTCTCGCTCCGCTCGGTCTGGCGCAAACATGCCAGGGAATGTCCCTATGGCCGCTTCCTTAGGGTCCAAAAAGCTTAGACCCACCCCCCAAACCCCGCAAGTAACGGGGGTCGGCGAGAATCAGCGACCTTTTTCGGCCTTTTCGTCGCTGCCACCCTTCTTGGCGCGCGGCGGCAAGACGTCGTCGATGAGTCCGTACTCTTTGGCCGATGCCGCGCTCATGAAGAAATCGCGGTCGATGTCTTTGTGGATTTGATCCTTTGGCTTGCCGGTCGCGTTCGCCATGATCTCGGTGAGCGTGTCCTTGAGGTGACGGATCTCGCGCGCCTGGATCTCGATGTCGCTCGCCTGCCCGCGCGCGCCGCCCATCGGCTGATGGATCATGATGCGCGCGTTCGGCAGCGCGAGACGCCGCCCCTTGGTGCCCGCCGCGAGGAGCACCGCCGCCATCGACGCCGCCATGCCGAGGCACGTCGTCGACACCGTCGACCTCACGTATTGAATCGTGTCGAAGATCGCGAGCCCGCTGTAGACCACGCCGCCCGGCGAGTTGATGTAGAGCATGATCTCCTTGTCGGGATCCTCGCTCTCCAAAAAGAGAAACTGGGCGATGATGATGTTCGCCACGTCGTCGTTGATCTCGGTGCCGAGAAAGACGATGCGGTCCTTGAGCAAGCGACTGAAGATGTCCCAGTTGCGCTCGCCGCGGTGAGTCGTTTCGACGACGGTCGGGTACGGAATGAAGTCTTTCGCGCGCTCGAGCGTCGCGATGGCTTGCGCTCGGTTTTCGGGGCGTCTTGCACTAGGGCGAGTCGACATGTCCGTCTCCTTCAATCAGTGAGATGCGCGAAGTTCTGCAACGGCGTCACTTATCGTCGTTCGCTTTCTTCGCCTTCTTTTCGGGCTTGGCTGACGCCTCGTCGCCCTTGGCCTCGTCTTTGGCCTCGACGGCCTCGACGCCGCCTTCCGGCGCGTCGCTGATTTTCGATTTTCCCTCGAGGAAATCCAGGATCTTGTCCTCGAGGATCATCCCGATCAGCATGTTCCGTTTCGACGCTTCTCGGTATTCGACCTTGAGCTTGGCGACGTTCTTCCCCGTCTCGGCCGCGAGCTCGGCCATGCCCTTTTCGATGTCCTCTTCGGTCACCTTGAACTCGTGCTTCTTCGCGATCGCCGCCATGAGCAGCCCCGCACGCACCTTCTTCTCGGCGTCCGCGAGGACGCGATCGTGGAGCAAGTTGGCCTGCTCCTGCGTGAAGCGCTGACCCATGCGCCGCGCCTGCTGCGCGAGCTCTTGCTCCATGATGCGGCACTGCTGCTCGACGAGCGACGGCGGCACGTCGAGCGGGTTCGCGTCGTTGAGCTTCTGGACGATCTGCTCGGCGAGCGCCGCCTCGGACTGATCCTTCAGGGCCTTCTCGAGCTTGGTGTGGATGTCGGCGCGAAGCTCGACGAGCGTCGTGTACTGACCGACGTCCTTCGCGAACTCGTCGTCGAGCGTCGGGAGGACCTTCTCCTTCAGATCGCGCACGGTGACGGCGAACTGCGCGGTCTTGCCCTTGAGCTCCGCCGACGGATGCGTGTCCGGGAATGCGGCGTCGACGTCGAACTTGTCGTCGACGTTCTTCCCGTGGAGCGCCTTGTCGAGATCCGGAAGCACTTGCCCACTGCCGAGCTCGAGCTGCACGCCCTCGCCGCCGCCATCCTTGAGCGGTTTGCCGTCGACCGACAGCGTGAAATCGATCGTGAGCACGTCGCCCGCCTTCGCGGGGCGCGCGGGACTCGGCGCTTCGAGGCGCGCGTGACGCAGGCGCAGCGACTCGAGCTGCTCGATGACGAGCTTCTCGTCGGCCGTCGTGCGCGGGCGCGAGAGCTCGAAGCCCTCGTACTTCACCGTCGCGCCGTCGATGTCCGGCTGCACCTCGAAGCGCGCCTTGTACGAGAACGCCGCGTTGACGTCGACCTTGCCCGGCTCGACGTTGGGCGTGCTCACCGGCGTGATCGTCTTCTCTTCGAGCGCCTTCGGCAGCGTCGTGTTGACGATCGAGTTCATCACGTCGTTGTGCACTTGCGGCGCGAAGAGCTGCGTCAGCACGTTGCGCGGAACCTTGCCCGGTCGAAACCCGCGGACGTGCGCCTTCTTACCGAGCGTCGCGTACGCCTTGTCGACCTCGGCCTTGACCATGTCGGCCGGGACCTCGACTTGGACTTCCATCACAACCGGGGAGATGCGCTGCACGTTCACTTGCATGGGACGCGGGAACATACTTGGGCCCCCGTGCCGGTCAAGGGATCGCAGCGCTCCGCGGCGCGTTCGACGCACAAAAGTACGCCCTCGAGTCACGTTTGAGGTTTGGGTCGTGTCCCAAACCCCGAGGCGCGTGAAAGGAGGGCGGGTGCCCGGGAGGGCAAAGCCAAGCTCTGCGAGCGCGCGTGCGCTCAGAAATCGTCGTCGTCGTCACCTTGATCGGGGTCGTACTCGTCGACGGTGTCGTCGAAGAGCAGATCGCTCTCGCCGAAGGTGGTCTCGACCATCAGGTCCTCGAAGGAGAATCCGATTTTGTGTTGAGGGCGCAGCTCCTCACGCTCGAACTCTTCGATGGTGCGGTAGCTCTTGGGAACGGACATCGGTCTTCCTCCGTGTGGGAACGTCACGAGAATCGAGCGCGGCGCGCACGTCGGCCGAGACGGCAACGCCACCAGGTTTCGTTTTTGGAATGTGTCGAGCGAACGCGGCGGGATCAGTCCTCGCGACGGCTCGTCCGAAGTCGCCATGCCGCGAGGTCGACCACCTCGGTGGCAATCGGCGCGACACGCGGCGACCAGAAGCTTGCGCGTAGGACGCGTTCGGCGGCTTCGCCGATTCGTCCCTCCTCCAACACACGCGCCAACCTCTCTCGCATCGTCGTCGTTTCCTCTTGACTACTCTGTCTTACATCTACCGACAACGTACTACGCGAGTCCTCGCACCCAAAAAAAAGTGTGTCGAATTCGGAAGCGCGCGAAGGATTGCGTTCGCGATCGAAGACGCGCGTCATCGACTGTCGACGTGCGAAGAGCGCTCAAGTAGAGAACGGGTCGCGCATGCCCCGTCCCCTCCCCGCGGCTCACTCGACCCCGCGCGTCCTCGCCGTCGTCAACCAAAAGGGCGGCGTCGGGAAGACGACGACCGCGGTGAACCTCGCGGCGAGCGTCGCAGCCGCGGAGCGGAGGTCACTCCTCATCGACATGGATCCGCAAGGCAACGCGAGCTCCGGCGTCGGCGTGCGTCCGCGCTCCGTCGAGCGAAGCGTCTACGACGTTCTCATCGGACGCGCGTCGCTGAAGGACGTGATCCTCGCGACCGAGGTGCCGGGGTTGTCGATCGCGCCGGCGACGCAGGATTTGGTCGCGGCGGAGATCGAGCTCGTCGACGCGCCGGATCGCGCGATGAAGTTGAAGAGCGCGCTCGCGACGTTGCTCGCAGAAGATCCGTACGAGTTCGTCTTCATCGATTGCCCGCCGTCGCTCGGCTTGCTCACGGTCAACGCGCTCGCCGCGGCGGATCGCGTGCTCGTTCCGATGCAGTGCGAGTACTACGCGCTCGAAGGGCTGACGCACTTGATGGCGACGATCGATCGCGTGAAGCACGGGACGAACGACAAGCTCGAGGTCGAGGGGATCGTGCTGACGATGTTCGACGGACGAAACGGACTGTCGCATCAGGTCGCCGAAGAAGTGCGGCGGCACTTCCGGGTGTTCGAGTCGGTGATCCCGAGGAACGTGCGGTTGTCCGAGGCGCCCTCGCACGGCAAGCCGGCGCTCCTCTACGACGTGCAGTCGAAGGGGGCGCAGGGGTATCTTTCGCTCGCGCGCGAGCTTCTTCAGGGCGACGTCGCGCGCGCGGCTGCCACGCCGTCCGCCGCGGGCGCGAGAGGACGATGACGATGCCGACCGACGTGGGGAAAAGGCGGGCGCTCGGGCGTGGGCTCGACGCGCTCCTTCCGACGACGGCGCCGGCCGCGACGTACGGGGACAAGAGCGTCTTCTCGTGCGCGCTCGAAAAGATCGTTCCGCAAAAGGGGCAGCCGCGGCAGCACTTCGACGGAGACCGGATCGAAGAGCTCGCGGCGTCGATTCGCGAGCACGGTCTCATCGAGCCGCTCGTCGTGCGTCGCGTGCCGAACAGCGACAAGTTCGAGCTCATCGCCGGCGAGCGACGTTGGCGCGCGCTTCAGAAGGCGGGCGTCCGCGAGGCGATCGTCGTCGTGAAGAACGTGTCGCCGCAGAGCGCGTTCGAGCTCGCGCTGATCGAGAACGTGCAGCGCGAGGACCTGAACCCCGTCGAGCTCGCCGAGGCGCTCGATCGATTGGTGAAGGAGCACGGCTACACGCAAGAGGCGCTCGCGGAGCGGCTTGGGAAAGATCGGTCGACGATCACGAACAGCCTGCGCCTCCTCAAGCTGCCGGCGCGCGTTCGCGCCAAGGTGATGACGGGCGAGCTGAGCGAGGGGCACGCGCGCGCGCTGCTCGGCGTGGTGGACGTCGCGGCGCTCGAGGATCTCGCCGACAAAGTGTTGCGCGGGCGGCTCTCGGTTCGCGCGACCGAGGCGCTGGTGCGCGCGGCGACGAGCAAGGGGAAGTCGAAGAAGGGCGGCGCGGCGCCCACGAAGTCGACGGCGATCCGCGATCTCGAAGCGCGCCTGACGCGCTCGCTCGGCACGAAGGTCGAAGTGCGCGATCGTGGCAACGTCGGAGAGATCGTGATCCCGTACGCGGATCTCGATCAGCTCGATCGGATCCTCGCGAAGCTCGTCTAGCGCTCTACCCTTCGAGGGCGCTCACTCTTGCCGTCGCGGCGCGCAGCGTGTTTTCGAGCAAGCACGCGATCGTCATCGGGCCGACGCCGCCGGGCACGGGCGTGATCGCGGACGCTACCTCTTTCGCTTCGTCGAACGCGACGTCGCCGACGAGGCGCGTCTTTCCGTCGGTCGCGCCAGGCACCGGAATGCGGTTGATGCCGACGTCGATCACGACCGCGCCCGGCTTGATCCAGCCGCCGCGAATCAGCTCGGCTTTCCCGACGGCAGCGACGAGGACGTCGGCTTCGCGGCACACCGACGCGAGATCGCGCGTGCGAGAATGCGCGATCGTCACCGTCGCGTGCTCGGCGAGCAGAAGCTGCGCGACCGGTTTGCCCACGATGTTGCTGCGCCCCACGACGACGGCGCGCGCGCCTTTCAGTGGGCCGCTTCCGGTGACCGCGGCGAGCGCGAGCAGGCGCATGCACCCCGTCGGCGTGCACGGCACGAGCCCCGGACGACCCGACGCGAGGAGCCCGGCGTTGATCGGATGAAATCCGTCGACGTCCTTCGCCGGCGACACGAGATCGAGGACCCGCTGCTCGGTGATGTGCTTCGGCATCGGGAGCTGCACGAGGATGCCGTCGACTGCGTCGTCTGCGTTCAGCTTCATGACGAGCGCGACGACCTCGTCTTCGGTCGCCGTTGCCGGGAGCGTGTGCAGGCGCCCGCGCATGCCGACTTCGTTCGACGCTTTCTCTTTGTTGCGCGTGTAGACCTGGCTCGCGGGATCGTCGCCGACGAGGACGACGTCGAGCCCCGGCACGCGGCCGTGCTTCGCGCGAAAGGCGTCGACGCCGATTTTCACTTCGGCGCGGACGACCTCCGCGAGCTTCTTTCCGTCGAGGATGCGCGCTGTCATTCGCGCACGGTAGCGCCGCGCGCGCGCGACGGGTACCGGGCTAGTTGGAGAACGTCGAGATCGGCATGTCGGGCGGATCATCGGAGCAGTACACGCCTCCGACCGCGGGCGTGAGACGGATGTAGCCCAGCGTCTGAATGCTGGTGGCGCTCGCGGCCTTGCTGGTCAGCGTGCCGTTTTGAGATGTGCCTCCGACGAGCGATCCCGACGTCAGATTGATCGAGAACATGCCGTCGTCCGCCGACGTCTTCGCCACCGCGATCGTCCAAGAGCCGGTGAAGTTGCCAGTGTTCTGCACCTGGAAGCCGGTGAATTGCGAGAGCCCATGGGGCACGCTGATCTGAATCGAGTTGGGGGCGAGCGCGAGGACGGCGCCCTGCGCGGTCTCGTGGAGCAGGATGTTGTGCGGCGTATCGCCGGAGCTGTCGGTCGAGATCGTCAGCGTGTCGGCGAGCGCGTCCGCGACGGTCGACACCGGCTTCACGACCGGCTTCGGGACGACGCGAACGATCACCGACGAGCTTGCCGCGAGCGTCTGTGGGACGCCAAGCGGGATCGCGACGTTGTTGGTGTCGGCGAGCGAGTAGGCCGAGTTGGCGCCGCGGCCGAGCGTCGGCGTCCAGTGCATCGAGAGCCCGGTGTTCGTGATCGTGATCGTCTGAAACGCCGCGGCCGCCGCTCCACACTGCACGATGCCGTAGTTGAGGTTCGTCGGCTGCACGCTGACGGCCGTGGTTCCGGTCCCTGTCACGGAGACGTCGGCGGGAAGCGGCCCGCAGAGCACGGTGCCCATCGGCACGGAGACCTGCAACGTGCCGGTGTACGTCTGGAGCGCGACCGGCGAGAACGTGATCGTCGGCGACACGCTTTGCGTCGGCATGACCGTCAGCGGTGAGGGCACGGTGAACGCGGGGTTGCCCGTCGCGAGCGTGAGCGACGTCGTCAAGTTCCCGCTGTTGCTCACGCTGAATTGCTGCGTTGCCATCTGCCCGATCGCGACGCCGCCGAACGCCTGCGTCGTGTTCGCCGTCGACTTGAGGATCGCCCCGTGCGCCGACTGGTGGAGCGGAATGCTGTGCGGCGCATCGGTCGGCGCGGTCGTCGTGATCGAGAGGGTTCCGGAGTAGAGCTCGGGCGTGACGAGGGAGGTCGCCGGGACGACGCCCGGTATGACCTGGACGGTTCCGCTCATCCCTGGCGCCACCGTGCCGCTGCCCGGGCTGAGCGTGTAGAAGGTCATGCCGCTGGTGAGCGAGGCGGTCCAGTTGAACGGTGCGGTGCCATTGTTCGTGATGATCACCGACTGCGGCGTCCCAGCCGTTCCGCAGTTCACCATCCCAAAGTCGACGGTCGCCGGCGTGATCGCGACGACACCCGAGCCAGCTTCGCCACCCGCCTCCGAGGGCGACGAGTCCGGCATCGGCGCGCTGTCGAGCGTCTGCGCGGCATCGAGCCTCGTACTCGCATCGCCGCCGGCGAGCACCGGGGGATTCCCGCCGTCGCTACCGCAATGGACCGCGGCGCCCGCGACGAGCAGCACGACAGAGACGAAGGCCAAGCCTGCACGAGTCCGCATGTCCAAGACCTCTACAGCGCGAAGGAGGGCGAAATCACCCAACAACGGAGCGTATCGGCGTTCGTTTCGACGGGCAACCCCGCGTCGAAGGCCCGCTAGCCGCTCAAGCTTCGCGCTCGATCGCTCTCGGCCGTGAACGCACGACGTGAATCGCGATCGCCGCGCC
>JAYVXB010000139.1:0-7705 GCA_043785585.1 Deltaproteobacteria bacterium
GCACCGTCCTCTCCGGGCGGGGAGCCCGGCGCAACGCTGTCTTTGCTTTCGCCGCGTTTCGGATAAGGCAAGGCAAACGGAAGGAGCCGCCGACGCATCCCCGATCGAACGCGCCACCGATCGAGCACGCAGATCCACCGCTACCGTCGCCAGGCGCGCGCACATGAAGAGCTCGGGCTCGGTCCGCTCGCGCCGCTCTTCGAAATGATCCCGGAGCTGCGCGCCGCGCCGCCGTCCCGTCCTAGTGCCCAGCAGGTGGACAGTAGGTGGACAGTAGCGGGGTCCGTGCCAGCCAACGACGTGATCGCTGAAGTGCTGAGAATCGTTAGCGGAGAGCGTGGGATTCGAACCCACGGTGGACTTGCATCCACACCTGATTTCGAATCAGGCTCCTTCGGCCACTCGGACAGCTCTCCGCCGCGCAACCTGCCGATCGCGGCGGGCTCTGTCAAGCCGGAACGCCGCCCAGGCGAGTGGATCATCCGCGCGTCACCTCGGCGCAAACGGACGTCAACAACCTGTCGTGCTACATCGGGAAACCTGGGAAAACGGGCGAGGCGCCCGTCGGCATCCGGATTGCTCTAGGCGAGCCGTGCCTTTGCGCCGTCGATTCCAGGCGATCTCGAGTGTGCCCGCCGACCTGCCGCGGCCGGCGACGCTGCGACCTTCGGGCGTTCGTCCGACGGCCGAGCGCGCTTCGGACCCCGGCGAGCGCGACGCGACGACGTTGCCGCCGCCGCCTTCGCTGCGCGACGTCCGCGACTCCGCCGCGCCGCTCGAAGAGCTCCTCTACCGCTTCGAGGTCGGCGATCACCGAGGCGCGCTCGCCGCCGCCGAGACGCTCCTCGATCAACGCCTCGTGCCGACGGTCATCGTGCCGTTCGATTTGCTCCACGCGCTCGCCCTCGATCCGAACGCGATGCTCCTCCTCGCGTACGTCGACGGGCGCTCATCGCTCGAGACCGTCCTCGAGACGAGCGGCGTGCCGATGCTCGAAGCGCTCCGCGCGCTGTGCGATCTGCTCGAGCAGCGCGTCGTCGTCCTGCGTTGACCGCGATCCTTCCGCGCGCGCTCACCGCGATCCTTCCGCGCGCGTGACCGCGATCCTTCAGCGCGCGCCGGGCGGCGTCAGCACCGTCGTCGGCGGCGTCAGGATCGGATCGCTCGCGCCCGGCTGCACGATGCGGTTGCCCTTCACGTCGGTCACGTCGACGGTGATCTCGACGGCCATGTTCGCGGCCGCGTACGAGCGAAGCCCGAGATCGAAACCGACGAGCCCCGCGATGACCTTCGGGATGTACGGCGTGAAGAGCGGATCGCCGGTGTTCGTGCGGTTCTGGATGTTGAAGACGCGGTTGATGAGCGAAGTCGGGTTCGACTTCGGGTCCATCGGGTTGGGCATCGCGGGCGTCTGCAAGATGATGTTCTCGACGGTCGCGAGCTTGATGGCGAGATCGTGCATGTCGTCGTTCGTCAGCGTGCCGATGACGCGCGACTTGGCGGGGACGACGTAGAACTTGTCGTAGCCGCTCAAGTTGGGGACGGTCGTCTCGTCGTTGACGATCGTGACGCCGCCTTTGTACTTCACGAACTCGTTCCACGGATCGATGAGCAGCTCGACGCTGTGCTGCTTGTCGTCGAGGTTCGTGATCGTGAACCTCACCTCGATGCGCTCGTCGTCGTTCATGAGGAACGGCGTCCGCGGGTACGGATCGACCTTCGTCTCGAGCGTCGCGCGCTCGATGTCCGTCGGCTTGCGCACGGGGAGCGGCACGGGGATCTGCACGGTGTAGATCGTCAGCTGCGCGTCTTGGTACGACGGCGCGATCTGATCGGTCATGCCGAGCACGATGGGAGGTGTGACCTGCGCGTTGCCGTTGTCGCACCCGGCGCCGAGCGCGGCCGCGAGAACGAAAACGGCGAGCCCGACGCCGACGCCATGGGGGCGTACGCCCGCACGCTCGGGGGAGGTGCGCCTCGGTTGCGCCTCGATGGAAGCGGATTTCATGACGGATGTCCCTCGCTGCTGCACCAATGCGACGCGCGTGCCGTGGTCATTCGTCGAACTCCTCGAGGACACGATAGAGGCCCTGCCGGCTGATGCCGAGCGCTTGCGCGGCGCGCAGCTTGTTGCCGTCCGCGCTGGCGATCGCGCGACCGACGAGCTCGCGGAGCTCCGCTTTGTGGCGCGTGCGGAGAGCGCCGAGCGTCGTCTCGTCGAGCGCGCGATGATCGGTGGGTTGCACGGCGCGCGTCCCTTGGGTGATCGCGTCGGTGAGCTCGTCGCGGCCGACGACGTTCCCGTCGGCGAGCGACGACGCGACGCGGAGGACGTTCGCGAGCTCGCGCACGTTGCCGGGCCATGCGTGCTCGGCGAGGAACGTGAGCGCAGGGACGTCGACGCGGAGGTGCGCGGTCGTCGGATCGCGCGCGAGGACGGCGCGGGCGATGACGGGGATGTCCTCGGGGCGCTCGCGCAGCGACGGCACGCGGACGGTGATCGCGGCGAGGCGGTAGTAGAGGTCCTCGCGGAACGTTCGCGCGGTGACCATCGATTGGAGATCGCGATGTGTCGCGCCGAGGACGCGCACGTCGACTTTGCGCGCGCGCGATCCGCCGACCGCGCGGACCTCGCGCTCTTCGAGAACGCGGAGCAGCTTCACCTGCATCGCGGCGCTCATCTCGCCGACCTCGTCGAGGAAGAGCGTGCCGCCGTGCGCTTCGACGAAGAGGCCGGGTCGCGATCGCTCGGCGCCGGTGAACGCGCCGCGCTCGTGTCCGAAGAGCTCGCCTTCGAGGAGCGGCTCGGGCACCGCTGCGCAGTTGATCGCGACGAACGGGCCGGACGCGCGCGGCGAGAGGCGATGCGCGAGGCGCGCGAAGAGCTCTTTGCCGGCGCCGGTCTCGCCCATGATGACGAGGCTCGTGTCGCTCTTCGCGGCGCGCGCGAGGGTCGCGATGGCGCGGACGAGGGGAGGTGATGCGCCGACGATGCCGACCTCCTCCTTCGCGCGGATCGTCTCGTCGCTCAGCGTCGTCTCGGTCTCGGCGCGACGCGCTTGCTTCGTCTGCGCCATCTTCGACTCGATCGAACGCAGCGTGCGCTTCATCGTGCCGCGGAGCGCCGCGGGCGTGCGCGCGACGAGGCGCGAGCGAATCACCCCGACGGCGGTGCGCGCGAGCATGCCGATCGGATCGGGCTCGGTGCCCAGCGCCGCGAGCGCCTCGTGCTCGATCCGCGCTGCGGTGCCGCTCGAGGCGAGCGCAAGAGCTCCGAGCCACCGCAACAGCGCTGCGTCCGGCCGACCGCAGCGCGCCGCGAGCGCCATGTTCTGCGCCGCGAGCGCGAGCGCGCCCCCTTTGCCGGCGAGCGACACCATCGCGACCGCGATCCGCTCCGCGTCGTCGACGCGCCCGCGTCCGAAGAGACCGAGCGCGCGCAGCCGCTCGAGCGCGACGCGCGTCATCGTCTCGAGCCCCTCGATCGCGAGCCCTTGCGCCGCGTGCCGCTCGACGAGCTCGGGTCGCTCGCCCGAGGCGTGCGCGATGAGCGCGCGGAACATCAGGTGGTGCGCGCGCTGCCACGCGGGCGAGTCGTTAGTCGTCTTGAGGAGCAGAAGCGTCTTCTCCGCGAGATCGACCGCGCCGATGTCGACGTACGCGCGGAGGCGCGCCGCACGGATCGACCACATCACGACGTCGCGCCCGGTCGCCTCGGCGTGCGCTTCCGCGTCGTCGAGCAGGCCGAGCGACTCCTCGTAGCGCCCTGCGGTGCGGTGAATCGCGGCCGCGTTGTAGAGAACTCGGAACACTTGAACCGGTGGGTGCCCCGACGCCGGCATCGCGAGCGCTTCGTCGAAAATCTCTCTCGCACGCTCGCCGTCGCCGAGGCGAGACAAGAGGAGGCCGTAGTCGCCGAGGACCGAGCGGAGCGCCGCGGCGTCGCGCGCGCGAATCGCGAGAGCGCGCGCGCGGGCGGCGTGGCGGATCGCGGCGACGAAATCGCCTCGCGAGCGGACGACCTCGGAGATCGCCAGCTCGGCGAGCGCTTGCTCCGACGGCGCGCGCGCCGCGAGCGCGATGCGCGCGGCTTCTTCCGCGATTCGCTGCGCGTCGTCGGCGCGATCGCAACACACGAGGACGTGCGCCAAGAGACGCCGCGTGCTCGATCGCGCGTTCCCTTTCGGCGCGCGATCCGCGGCGGCGACCGCGAGCTCCGCCGCACGCTGCGCCTCGGAGAACTCGCCGCGATCGAGCGCGGCCTCCGCCACGCGAACGAGCGCGTCGCGATGCGCTTCTCGCTCGTCGATGCGCGCGTGATCCTTCGACGCCTTCGTCATCGGAGAGGGAGTGTAGCGTGCTACGTTCGAGCGCGATGCCGCCGTTGCTCGAGGCCGATCACGTGCGCGTCGACGTGCACGGCGCGCCGGCGGTGGACGGGCTGTCGTTCGCGACCGAGGGCGATCAGGTGCTCGTGATCGGCGCGGCGCGCGCGCTCTTCGAGGCGGTGAGCGGCGTGCGTCCGGTCGTGAGCGGCGCGCTCCGCGTCGCGGGGTCGAGCGTGCGCGATGCGTTGCGAAGTGGACAGACCGCGGGCGCGTCGTTCGACCTTCCTCTTCCTCCGCGCTGGACGCCGCGTGAATACGCGACGTGGAGCGCGCGCCTCGCCGGGCATTCGCGCGCCGTCGCCGCGTCGCTCGCGCGCGAGGCGCTCGACCGAATGAAGATGGCCTCGGTCGTCGACGTGCGCCTCGGAAAGGCGCTCCCGCTCGTTCGGCGCGCGACCGCGATCGCCGCCGCGATCGCCACCGGCGCCGACGTGATCCTTCTCGACGATCCGCTCGCGGGCCTCGCCGAAGAACAAGCGCGCTCGCTCGCGCGGATCGTCACGCGCGCGCTCGACGATCGCCGTTGGATCGTCTTCGCTCCGCGCGTACCGCTCGCGTCCCCGCTCGCGATGAACGCCGACGAAGCGATCATCGTCACCGGCGCGACCGTCGCAGGGCAGGGACCACCGGCCGAGCTCGCCGCGCGCGAGCGCGCCTACGCGCTTCGCGTTCAGGGCGAGACCGCGGCGTTCGCTCGTCGCGTGATCGAGCGCGGCGGCACCGTCGGCGGCACCGCGGCAGAGATGACGATCGAGCTCGGCGAGCTGACGACGGGCGAGCTCGTGCGGATCGCCCAAGAGTCGAACGCCGTCATTCTCGAGCTCTTCCCTCTCGCCGCCAGCTTCGGCTGATACACTCGCGCCGATGGCTGATTCGTCCACGATCGACAAGCCGGCGACGCACAAGCTCTCGCGCGCGCACACCGCGCCGATCGGCGGCGGTCGCCTCGGGATCTACACCACGCTCGGCGCGCTCACCGGCGCCGTGCCGCTGCCGTGGATCCCCGACGCGCTCGCCCGACGCGTCCGCGGCGCGCTCGTCCACGACATCGCGGCGCGGCACGGCCTCTCGCTCGCGCCCGAGGCGCGCGACATTTTTGCCGAGCCTTCGGGCGTCGAAGGCCCGCGCGGGATCGTGAGGCAAGCCGCGCGCTTCATCGTGATGAAGCTTCTCGCGCGCGTCGGTCCGGTCGCCTTCTTGACGCCCGCGCGCGACGCGCTCGGCACGTACGTCCTCGGCCATCTCTTCAATCGCTACGTCGAGCTCTCGCGCACCGATCGCGCCGTTCGCATCGACGTCGAAGAAGCGCGCCGCGTAAGGCAGGCGATCGACCGCGCGATCGTCCACGCCTTCACCGCCGCGCCGAAGCCCGACGAGATCGCGAACGCACCCGAAGAGCTCCGCGACTCGTCGACGCAGCTCGTCGACGGCGTCCTCCAGATGATCGCCGGCGTGCCCGAGCTCTTGCTCCGAAGGCTCGAAGCCGCGTTCGACGAGCTCTTGCCCCATCCGTCCCCGAAGGGCGCGTGAGCGCCAAGACGATGATCGAGGAGCGGAAGGCCGTCGCGCGGGCGCGGCGCATCGTGGTGAAGATCGGATCGCGAACGCTCGCGGGGGATCGCTCGGTCTATGATCGTCTCGCGGATTCCGTCGCGCGCGCGCACGTCGCGGACCGCGCAGTCGCGATCGTGTCGAGCGGAGCGATCGCGCTCGGAACGAAGAAGCTCGGCTTCACGTCGCGACCGAAAGAGATGGCGAAGCTGCAGGCGGCAGCTGCCGCGGGGCAGAGCCTCCTGATGCGCGCGTACGAAGAGGCGTTCGCCGCGCGCGGTCTCGTCGTGGGTCAGGTGCTCCTCACCCACGCCGACCTGGCGGATCGCACGCGCGGAAACAACGCGCGCGCGGCGCTCGGCGCGCTGCTCGACGCGGGCGCGGTGCCCATCTTGAACGAGAACGATTCGGTCGCCGTCGAAGAGATCAAATTCGGCGACAACGATCAGCTCGCCGCGATGGTCGCGCCGCTCGTCGACGCGGACTTGCTCGTGCTCTTGTCGGACGTCGAAGGGTTGCTCGACGCGAAGGGCGCGCGCGTTCCGCTCGTTCGCGACTCGATGGTCGAGGCGCTCCCGCTCGTGCGGCGAAACGTGAGCGGCACCTCGAGCGGCGTGGGGAGTGGCGGGATGGCGAGCAAGATCGAAGCGGCGCGTCGCGCGGCGCTCGCGGGCGCGAACGTCGTCGTCGCGGACGCGCGCGGCGAGTCGACGCTCGACGACGTGCTCGCCGGCAAGGACGTCGGCACGCTCTTCGTCGCCGCGGCTGATCGCATGAGCGCGAAGAAATCGTGGATCGCGTTCACGCTTCGCCCGCGCGGTGACATCATCCTCGATCGCGGCGCGGCCGACGCCGTGCGCGCGAAAGGCAAGAGCGTCCTCGCGATCGGCGTGCGCGGCGTGCGCGGCGATTTCCGCGCAGGCGACGCGGTTCGACTCGTCGACTCCGACGGCGCCGAGATCGGGCGCGGCCTCGCGCGATGCAGCGCGGCCGACGCGGCGCTCGTCGCAGGTCGAGGTAAAGACGATCTCGCGGGCGCGCTGGCGGATCTCGCCGTCCTCGTCCATCGCGACGATCTCGTCGTCGTCACGCGCTGACTGGCCAACGGCGCGCGCCGACGCTATGCCAACGTCCATGCAAACCCAGTCCGTCGCCACGCCCGCCGCGACCGAGTCGCCGATCCAAATCGTCGAGTCGTTCCTGCGCGCGCTCGAAGACAAAGACCTCGATCGCGCCGCGGCCTACCTCGCCGACGACGTCGTCTATCAAAACGTCCCGCTCCCCGCCGATCACGGCAAGCCCGCCGTCTTGAAGACGCTCAAGTCGTTCCAGCGCTTCGTGACGAAGTTCGAAGTGCGAATGAAGAACATCGCCGAGAAAGACGGCACGGTCCTCACCGAGCGCGTCGACGTGCTCAGCGGCCCGTTCGTCTACCTCGACATCTGGGTGTGCGGCACCTTCGAGACGAAGGACGGCAAGATCACGCTGTGGCGCGACTACTTCGATCTCGCCGAGTGCACCGCAAAGCTCTTCACCGGCCCGGTGCGAAAGCTCCTCGGTCGCGTCAGCTAGTCCCCAGCTCTGTCATCCTGAGCGCAGCGAAGGACCCCCTCACCAGACTTCGCACTTGTTCGCGCGGACCATCTTGCTCCCCGCCTTGCACGAGAACGCGGTCGCGAACTCGGGCAAGTTGGAGAGCGGGCCGTTGACGCGGAAGTTCGCCGGCGAGTGCGGGTTCGTCGCGACGAGCGTTTGCAAGAACTCGG
>JAYVXB010000140.1:0-7693 GCA_043785585.1 Deltaproteobacteria bacterium
AGCGCGGGGAGGACGAGCGTCTTCAGTCCGAGCTGCTCCGCCAAGAGCAGCGAGCGAAACATCGCGCGGCCGATGCACGACGTCTCGTTCCACGCGCTCACCGCGTGCAAAACCCGCTTCGCGCGAAGCTGCCCCGCGCCCGTCACGACGCATGTCCCGAGCGCACGATTACCGCCGCTCATCGCCTCGGTCTCGATCTGATCGCCGCCGCGTACGCGAAGCGCATCGCTCGAGCCGCTGCGCATCGTCATCTCGAAGTTGGCGCTCGAGACGATCGCGTCGGCTTCTTGCTGCGCGATGTCGCCGACCTTCATGATGATCTCGCAGCCGCCGTAGACGAACTCGTGCCGCGCCGGACAAATGAGCGCGCCGTGCCCGGACTCGTCGTGGAGCGCGCGCGCGAGGAGCGCGAAGTGCTTCGCGGGCTCGTGGAGATCGGCGGGTCGCTGCGAGCGATCTTTCGAGAGCATCGTGCGGACGAGCTGCTGGAAGTACGCCTCTGCGGGGAACTGCGGCGGTGGGAACTCGGGCGCGCGTGCGTCGTCGAGCACGTCGTCGAGCTTGAGAAACGGCGCGCGACCGTACCGCAAGTCGTACGCCGTCGCGCCCGCGCCGTAGACGTCCGTCGCGCGATCGATCGTGCCGCCGCGGAGCTGCTCCGGAGCCATGAACTTGATCGTGCCGCTCACCTCGTGCGTCGTGGGAGCATCGGCGCGCGCGACCGCGATCCCGAAGTCGCCGAGGCGCACGCCCGTCTCCGGCGCCGCGAAGAGGTTCGACGGCTTGACGTCGCGATGGATGACGCCGGCCTGGTGCGCGGCGTGGAGCGCGCTGCACGTCTCCGACATCACGAGGCACACGAGCCACAGCGGAAGCCCGACGCCGAACGCGCGGCGGCGCTGCGCGTCGAGCTCCGCCATGTCGATCCCGTCGACGTACTCCTGCACGAGGTAGGGCACGCCGTCGTCGATGCCCGCGTCGATCGCGCGTACGACGCGCGGGTTCGTCACGCGCGCCATGAGGCGTGCCTCGTTGAACATTCGCTTCGCGCCCGCTTCGCCGACGGCCTCGGCGATCGATCGGCGGAGCGTCTTGATGATGACCGGCACGCAGAGCACCGTGTGCTTGGCGAGCCAGACCTCGCTCATCCCGCCTTCGCCGAGTAGCCCCCACATCTCGTAGTCGTCGTGGATGCGCGAGCCGGGCGAGAACATCAGAGCTTTCCAGTTGGGAGCTTGCCGGCCACGAACGCGGCCCGCTGCGACGCTTCGAACGGCTCGTCGAGAAGATCGAGCTCTTGCTGGCCCGATCGGAACAGGTTGACGATGAAGTTCATGCGGTCGTCGAGCACCGCCCAATCGACCGACGCGCTGCCGACGTCGCTGTCTCCGCGCGCGCGATCGTACTTCGCGAGGAGGCCGACGAGCTCTGTCGGGAGCGTGATGTTCTGGAGCTGCGGCGGGAGGAAACTGCGCGCGGCAGCCGACTTCGGGACGTCGCGACCGAGATCGAGCTCCTCGCCGTGCGGGAGCGATAGGCGCATCAGGTAGCGCGTCGCCACGCGCTGCCACAGCTTCTCGACCTCGTCCGTCAGCGCGACGAACGGCTTCTCGATCGCGTCGACGAGCGTTCCGAAGAGCGATTGCGGCGCGGAGTCGCGAATGGACGCGTGGAGATGGTCCTTGAGGATGACGTCGATGGGCGCGTCGAGGGCGGCTTCGATCTCGGGCTGCAGGCGCGTCTGCTCGTGCAGCCCGACGAGGCAGTTGCCGAAGAGGATCATCCGCGCCTTCGCCGTCGTGTTCGGCTCGAAGCGCGCGCGGTAGTACGACGCGAACGCCGACTTGAGGAGCTCTTGGCCCCCCTTCTCGATGTCGCCGGCCTTGAAGTGCTGGATGTATTTGCCGAGCTTCGGCTCGTCGAGCGTCGTGTCGCCGCGAAAGGTCTCGACGAAGAGCACGAACTCCGGTGCGAGCTCGGCGAACACCTTGAGGTTGCCGCGCGCGATGCACGTGCTCACGTCCTTCAATGTGTCGGTGATCGGCGCGAGCAAGAACGATGCGTGGAAGCCCGTCGTCGGCACGAGCGCGTGGAGCGCCGAGCCGATCGCACCGAGGTGCGGCTCGGTGTCGTCGGACGCGTCCTCAACGAGGTCGACCACGAACGACGGCACCTCTTCGTTGCGAATGCTCTCACCGGCGGTCTTCGAGGCCCACGTCGCGAACGTCGACCAGTTGACGTTCTCCTGGCTGATGACCTCTGCGAGCGCGAGCGACAGGTCATGGTAGCGCTGCGTGATGTAGAGATTTCGCAGCACACCGTCCGTCATGGCGCTGATCGTCGCAATGTCCTTCGGGAGCTCTTGCATCGTTGGCCTGCCTCCTCGCCCGATGGTAGCGTCTCGCGCGCAAAGATGGATGGTGCTCCCTCGCGCGACGTCCCGGGTTCTCTCCCGGTGCCGTCGCTCCTTCCGGTCGGCTCGCTCGTCGCCGGGCGTTTCGAGGTGGAGTCGCTCGCCGATTTCGGCGGGATGGGGGCGGTCTATCGCGCGAAGGACAAGCTGACCGGCGGGCGCGTCGGCCTCAAGGTGATGCTCGCGGACGGCGGCAGCGAGCGGTTCGCGCGCGAGGCACGTGTCCTCGCGGATCTGTTTCATCCCGCGATCGTTCGATACGTCGCGCACGGATCACTCGAGTCGGGCGCGCAGTACCTCGCGATGGAGTGGCTCGAGGGGATCGATCTCCGCGCGCACCTCGTGAAGACGAAGATGAGCATCGGCGACAGCGTCGCGCTCGTGCGCATCGTCGCCGACGCGCTCGGGGCCGCTCACGTACGCGGCGTCGTCCACCGCGACGTCAATCCGCGCAACTTGTTCCTCGTCGGCGGCGACGTTCGCAAGGTCAAGCTCCTCGACTTCGGGATCGCGCGCCCGCTCAAGGCGACGTTCGCGATGACCGTGCCGGGGATCTACCTCGGTACGCCGGGGTACATGGCACCGGAGCAGGCGCGCGGCGCCGACGAGATCGACGCGCGCGCCGACGTCTTCGCGCTCGGCTGCGTGCTCTACGAATGCCTCACCGGCCGTCCGGCGTTCGCCGCCGACAACCTGATGGCGCTCCTTGCGAAGGTGCTCTTCGAGGAAGCGCCCCGACTCCGGCAGGTGGGCGAGTTCCCGGCGGCGCTCGAGGACCTCGTCGTGCGCATGCTCGCGAAGAACGTCGCGTACCGCCCGGCGGATGCGCTCTCCGTTTCGAGCGAGCTCGCGGCTCTCGAAGGGTTCGACGATCGGCAGATGTCGTCTGTCCGCGACGCGGCTCCGAAGTCGATCACGCACGGCGAGCAGCGCCTCGTGTGCGTCGTCATGGCAGGCGCGGCGCCGGACGGCGCGATACCAGCGGAGGCTTTCGCGCGCGACGGGCAGACGCTCGCATCGGCGGGGGTCGAGGTGCCGGGTGTGTCGCCGATCGCGCGGTTTGGCGCGAGGATCGAGCGGCTCGCGGACGGATCGATCGTCGCGGCGTTGACCGGCGAGGGCGACGCCACGGATCACGCGTCCCAAGCGGCGCGCTTTGCACTCGCGCTCCGTGAGCTCGTGCCGCACGCGCGGATCGTCCTCGCGACGGGGCGCGGGATCGTCACGGGGAACCATCCGTTCGGCGAGGCGCTCGAGCGCGCCTCGCGTCTGCTCCTCGAGACGAACACCGAAGAAGGGACCGGCGGAGGCGAGAGCGAAGCCGGCGCGCCGAGCGGGCACACCGAGCCGATTCGACTCGACGACGTGACCGCGGGGCTCCTCGACCTGCGCTTCGATCTCACGGAGGGACCGCAGCGTCACGAGCTGCGCGGCGCGCGCGAATCGAGCGACGCGACGCGTGCGGTCCTCGGCCATACGACGTCGTGCGTGGGCCGCGATCGCGATTTGCTCACGCTCGAGGCGACGTACAGCGAGTGCGTCGAGGAGTCCGCGGCGCGCGTGGTCCTCGTCACGGGCGCGGCCGGTCTCGGCAAGTCGCGATTGCGGCGCGAGATGGTCCGTCGCCTGCGGAAGCGCGCCGAGCCGATGGAGATCCTCGTCGGCCGCGCCGATCCGATGAGCGCGGGCGCCCCGTTCGCGATGCTCGCGCAGGCGCTGCGCGGCGTCGCCGGAATCGCGGACGGAGAGCCGCTCGCGGCGCGCCAGCAAAAGCTCGCGGCGCGCGTCGCACGTCACGTCGGCGACGCAGATCGCACGCGCGTCACCGAGTTTCTCGCCGAGCTCGTCGGCGCGTCGTTCCCCGACGAGGACAGCCTCCAGCTCCGCGCCGCGCGCCTCGATCCGATGCTCCGCGGCGATCAGATGCGTCGCGCGTGCGAGGACTGGCTGCGCGCCGAGTGCGGTGCGCAACCGGTGCTCCTCATCCTCGAAGACTTGCACTGGGGCGACCTTCCGACGGTCAAGCTCGTCGACACGCTGCTCAGGAATTTGCGCGACATGCCGCTGATGGTCGTCGCGACGGCGCGACCCGAGGTCGACGCGCTCTTCCCAAAGGTGTGGGAGCAACGCGGCGTCGTCGAGCTCCGCCTCGCCGAGCTGACACACAAGGCCGCCGCCAAGCTCGTGCACGAAGTGCTCGGCACCGAGATCGCCGACGACGTCGTCAAGCGCATCATCGACGCGTCCGGAGGCAATCCGTTCTGCCTCGAAGAAATGATCCGCGCCGAGGCCGAAGGAAAGCGCGACGTCTTGCCGGGGACCGTCCTCGCCGTCGCGCACGCACGGCTCGAGCGGCTCGAGTCGGGATCGCGTCGCGTCCTCCGCGCCGCGAGCGTCTTCGGCCAAGAGTTCTGGCGTGGCGCCGTGCTCGCGCTCGTCGGCGCAGAACGCACCGCCGAGACCGCAGGGTGGCTCGACTACCTCGTCGAGCGCGAGGTCGTCGTGCGACGTGGACGCGGGCGATATCCGGGTGACGACGAATACGCCTTCCAACACACGCTCGTGCGCGAGGCAGCGTACGCGATGCTGACGGGGGACGATCTCGTCCTCGGGCATCGCCTCGCGGCCGAGTGGCTCGAGAACGCAGGCGAGCACGACGCGCTCACGCTCGCCGAGCACTTCGCGCGCGGTGACAAAGCGGACAAGGCGATCGGCCTTTATCGCCGTGCCGCCGAGCAAGCGCTCGAAGGAAACGATCTCGACGCCGTGCTAACGCGCACCGAGAAGGCGATCGCGTTCGGCGCGAAGGGGGAGCTTCTCGGCGCGCTCTTTCACTTGCAGGCCGAAGCGCACAAGTGGCGCGGGGCGAACGCGCCCGCGGCGGCCGCGGCGAAGAAGGCGATGGCAGCGCTCGGCGTCGGAAGCGCCACGTGGTTCGGCGCGGCGGGCGAGCTCGCGGCCGCGAGCGGCAAGCTCGGCAACCGCGACGATCTGCTCGCCGTCGCCAAGGCTCTCCTCGCGATCCCCGCGCCGTCGACCGCGCGCGCCGACGCGCAGGTGATCGCGACCGCGCGAACCGTCACGCAGCTCGTCCTCGACGGCGCGAGCGACGCCGCACGCGTCGACGCGCAACGTCTGCTCGAGCGCATCGGTCCACGCGCCGCCGCTGCGAACGATCCCGCGGTCGCCGCGTGGGTCCTCGAAGCGCGCGCGGTGTGGGCGGGATCCGCGGATGATCCGGGCGCCCGCGTGCAGCTCGCCGACGCGGCAGCCGACAGCTTCGAGCAAGCCGGAGATCTCCGCAACGCGTGCCTGCAGCGCGTGAGCGTCGGCTACGCGTACGTCGAGATCGGAGCGTACGAGCTCGCCGAGCGTGCGCTTCGTGGCGCGCTCGTCGTCGGCGAGCGCATGGGGCTCGACAACGCGGTCGGCGTCGCGCGCGCGCAGCTCGGTCGCGCGCTCGCGCGGCGTGGCGTGCTCGACGAGGGGCGCACCGTCGAAGAGGAAGCGGTCAAAGCGCTCGAAGCACAAGGGAACCGCAGGCTCGAAGGGATCGCGCGCAGCTACCTCGCGTGGACCGTCGCCAAGCTCGGAGATCTCGCTGGCGCGGAGCTCGAGGCGTCGCGCGCGGTCGATCTCCTCGCGGGGGCGAACGCGATGCGCTGCTCCGCGCTCGCGACGCTCGCGACGCTCCTGCTGCAGCAAGGCCGCCTGCCCGACGCGCTCGCGACGGCGACGGACGCGATGCGCGCGCTCGACGCGGCCGGCAAGACAGCGACGGGCGAGTCGGCGGTCCGTCTCGTTCACGCCGAGGCGCTGCACGCGACGGGCGACGTCGCGGCGGCGCGCACGGCGATCGATCTCGCGCGCGACCGGATCGCCGCGCGGGCAAAGACGCTCGCCGACGACGATCTCCGCTCCGCGTTCCTCGACGACATCACCGAGAACGTCGCGACGCTCGACCGCGCGCGCGAGTGGGGCTCCGCGTAGCGCCCAGCCTCGGTTGCCTCCACGAACGCTACGCGGGCGGTCGCGGCGCGATCTGCTTCTGAATCGCGTCGAGCTTCGCCAGCACCTGCTCTTCGAGATGATCGACTTTCTCGTGCATGTGCGCGATCTCGAGCTCGGCCTTCAGGTTGATGTCGTACTCGATGTCGTTGCGAAACTTGTCGCGCGCCGCCTGCCGGTTCTGGCTGAGGAGCACGAACACCGAGAGGATGATCGCCTCGAGCGAGACGACCATCGTCAGCAGCCCGAACGGAAATGGATCGAAGCCGGTGAACGGCATCGCTCCGACGAGCGGACCGGCGTTGAGGATGACCCACAGGAAGAAGAGCACGCAGTGGATGAGCAAGAACGAGATGCTCCCGCTGAACGCGCTGATCCAGTCGGCGGCCTTCATGACGGGCGTCCGCTTGTCTTCTTCTTCCTCGTTGATGTTTCGCGTCGCGGTGTGCCGGAGCAGCTCCGCCGTCTCGCGCATGCGCCGCCCTGCCGCGGTCAGGAAATCGAACACGGCGGCGGGGTAGAGCCTGAAGAGCTCGTCGAGGTCCCCGCGATCGACGACGAGCGCCTCGACGGGCTCGGTCGCCATCGCGGATGCCGTACGCGGTCCCGCATCGATGAGCGATATCTCGCCGAAAAAGTCGCCCGGGTGCGCGATCTCGAGGACGATCTTTTCGCCGGTGTCGTTCTTGAAGAAGATCTCCGCGCGGCCCGACTTGACGACGTACATCGCGTCGCCCGGCGCGCCACGATTGAAGATGATCTCCCCGGCCGCGAACTTTACGACGTCGATGCGTTCGGCGAGCGTCGTCCGCTCCTTTTCATCGAGGAGGCTGAAGAACGGGACCCCAGCGAGCATTTCGGCGTTGGTCGGCACGGCGGCTCCTTGTCAGGCGCGCAGCATCGCCGACGACGCACGGTCGCGCTAGCCATCCTGTCGCGGGCGCACTAAATGCGGAGACATGGCCGTCCCCCTCGCGCACCCGGACAGATTCGTTTCACGTCACATCGGTCCGAGCGAAGACGAGGTCGGGGCGATGCTCCAGGCGCTCGGCGCGCCGTCGCTCGACGCGCTCGTCGATCAGACGGTCCCCGCGTCGATTCGTTTGCGACGCGCGCTCGATCTTCCGGCGGCGAAGCGCGAGTCCGAGCTCCTCGCGTACCTCGAGACGATCGCCGCGATGAACGAGACGGCGCGCTCGTTCATCGGCATGGGTTACTCCGACACCATTACGCCGCCGGTCATCCTCCGCAACATCCTGCAGAACCCCGGCT
>JAYVXB010000141.1:0-7685 GCA_043785585.1 Deltaproteobacteria bacterium
GGTCGCCTCTTCACCCGGCCACGGTCGCCACTCCGGGATCTTCACGTCGCCGGTCGTCTCGGTATGAACGAAGGGGATCCCCGCGTACGTCGCGTGCCAGATCGGTCCGACGTCGGCGCGCCACACTTCGATCCACGCCAGCGACTTGTCGGCCGTGAGCTTGAGCGGCGACTTCTGCTCGAGCGTCGAGTGCCACACCGCTTCGCCGACCTGCGGGCCCATGTTGACGAGCACTTTGCCGCCGACGACGCGGACGTCCGCCGTCGTCACCGACTCGCCCGCGAGGAGCGGCACCTCGAGAACGATCGCGCTCCCCGCGGGCGTGAGGCGCACGATGCGCGTCGACACCTGCCAGTTGAGGCCGATCTCGAGCGTGCGCTCGATCCGAACGAACGGCGGTAGCGCGCCCGGTTGAAGGGAGCCGGCGGCGGTGCCCTCGGCCTTTCGAACGCGTGTAAATTGCAGGTTGTCGTCGGCGAGGCCGTCTTCGTGCAGCCCCGCGACGGTCCACCCTTCGCTCGTCGCTTCGACGCGGTGAGGCTTCAAGTTGAGCGCGAGCTGCATCGATTCGCGATCGGGCATCGGACCGCTGAGAGAAATCTGGTGCGGGCCGGGCGCGAGCTCGATCCACAGCACCCCGTCGTTCATTCGCACCAGCGCGAGCGCCGGTTTTCCGTCGAGGAGGACGTCGGTCGGCGTCCACTGCGTTCCACCCGGGAGCGGGATCGCGGTGCGCGCCGCCGCGTCGACGTCCATGCGCGCGCGAAGCACGGCCCCGCGCACTTCGATCGCGAGGCGCGAGCTCGACGCGCACGTCGGCGAGCACGCCGCCTTCTTCGTCAAGCGATCGCGGAGATCGTCGAGCGTGGCGCGATCGGGGATCTGCGCGTGCGCGAGCACCGGCAACGCGACCCACGCGACGAGCACCGCCAACGCCGCCGCGGCGACCGCGGGTGGTCCCGAGCGCGTCCGCGGAAGGCGCAGCTTCCACGGCAAGAAGCGCAACAGCACCGCGACGAGGAGGAGCGCGCGGAGAAACGCGAGGCCGAGGTTCTCGGTCGGCGACAGGAGATACAAGTGCATCCGCTGCGCGCTCGTCACAGGTCCGCTCCACGTGAGCTCGAGCGTCGTCCACTTCCAACGCGGCAACCCCGGTCCGGTCTGCACGGCCGCCGTAGGATCGTACGCTTGCGCGTTCGACCATCGCATGTCGACCGAAGACTTCGACGACCCGCTGCGAAAGCTCGTGCCGGAGGGTGGGGACGGTGGCGCGGCCGCCGATGGTTGCGGTGCGAGCGGCACCCCGTAGCTCTCGTCCGGACGCTGCGGCTTCTCCTCGTCGAGCTTACCGCCGACCGGGTTCCCTGCCGCCCCGCTCGGCGCCTTTTTCGGAGCGTTCTTCGGGAGGTCCAACGGCGCCGCGACTTCGCTGTTCGGCGCAGGCGCTTCGAGCTGATCCTGTTCGCCGCCGCGTTCGAAATCCCCGAGCACGTCGCCGCCCGACGCCGTCGTCGACGACGCGAGCGCCGGGAACAGCCCCTCACGAACGTGCTCCACGAGGAACGGGAGCGTGACGACCGCGAGGAGCACGACGCCGCCGACGCGCGCCCACGAGAACACTTTCTTTGCACGGCCATCTGGCAGGACACGCACGAGCGCCTCGAACGCGAGCACGACGAGCCACGTCCACTTCGGCGCGCCCCCCTCGGGCAACGTCAGCGCCAACATCGCGAGCGAGATCGCCCCCCACTTCACGCCGAAGAGCCGCCCGATCGCGATCGCGACGATGAGCGCGAGGAAGAGCTCGAGGAGCGACCAGTGCCGCACCCAGGTGCCCGGGACGGAGTCGACGCCGGTCGCGTGCAAGAGTCGCCATCCCGGCGGCACGTGAAGCGCGCCGCTCACTTGATGGAAGTCGTGCGCCCATCCGACCGCCGGGACGTCGCCCGAGCCGCCTGGAATGCGGCTGTCGGCGGTGATCGACAGGTTGCCTTGCCGGATCTCGACGCCCGTCTGCGCGGCGTCGGCAAGATGCGTGATGAACTGGTCTTTGCCCGCGACCGCGACGCGCCCGAGGATCGTCGGCGGCGCCATCGTGAGGCGCCAATCGCGCGTCATCGTGCCGGTGATCTTGTCGGTCGCCGTGTAGCCGCCGCCGTCGAAGTCGAGCCACAGCACGCGGCGGAGCGTGAGCTGGTTCGGCGGCGGATCCGCGTCGCCGCGGCGCTTCTCGACGAGGCGGAGCGTGTCGCCGATCTTCATCGGGTAGGCGGGGAAGCGCTTCCACGCGTCCGGGAGCGTCGTCTGTTGCGGATCGATCGACGCGATCCCCTCGACGGTCACGACGCGGAGATCGTTCTTCGCCTCGAACACCCAGACCTCGTCGCCCTCACGCCACGGACCCTCCGGCGTCGGACGCGCGAGCGCCGTCACGGGCGCCGGACTGCGCGCGACGAGCTCGATCGTGAAGACGCCCGGTCGCGCCTGCACGCGCAGCCGACCGTCGGGCTCGACGCGCGCGGGGAGCGGGCTGACGATCGCCATCGGCAGAAAACCAGCTGGGAGCGCGCGACCGAGGAGCACTTCGCGGTTCTTCCCCGAGACGTGGAGCTCGATGTGCGTCGTCAGCACGAGCGGGATGTCGTCGGTTGCTTTGCGATGCACGACGACCGAGAGGTTGTCGCCCTCTTCGGCCGACGTCGTCTTCTGGAGCCAGACCGTGCCCTGCGCGTCGCGGTTCGGTTGCGGGACGGCCGCGCCGCGGATCGAGAGCGCGAGGAGCCCCGTCTCGGACGGGATGTGCAGCGACTCGGGGAGCGAGTCCCAGAGGAACGCACCGACGACGGCGTGATCGCCCGCGTCGATCTCGATGCTCGGAGCGCCGCCCTGCGCGATGACGACCGCGCGTTTGCCGTCGAGCTTCACGTCTTGCGGCCAGCGCTTCGCGTCCCCGGGGAGCGGCACCCACCGCTTCGCGTCGAGGTGCCACGCCTGCGCGAACTTGCCCCCTTTCTCGTCGAGATCGAGCGCGAGCCGCGCCGGCCACGCGCACCGCGAGCTCGCGGCGTTGCCGTCGAACGTCGCGCACAGCGTGTCGTCCTTCCCGGCGAGCGCCCACTCGGTCCACGGCTTCAGCGGATCGGGGATGCCCTTCACCTGAAGAGGATCGAGCGACTGCGCGTCGCCGCGCGCCGAGGCGGCGAGGATCGCGATCACGGCGAGGACGAACGCGACGACGCGAGCGGAGAACGCTTTCATGCGGAGCACTGTCGGCGACGTGCGCGATCAGCGCAACGGTCGTCCCTCTCTCACGTGCGGGCGACGAGACTCCCCGACGCGCGCGCACGCACGCCTGTGTACGCGGCACCGAGCAGGAAGATCTGCGCCGAGTAGTGCACCCAGACGAGCAAGACGACGACCGCGCCCGCGTCGCCCCATCCACGCGCGACGTCGCGCGCGCCGAGGTACGCGCCGACGAGCGTCGTTCCGACCGTGAAGAGCGCCGCCGTGACGATCGCGCCGACGATCGCGTCGCGCGTCCCGACCTTTGCCGATGGGAGCGTCATGAACAGAAAGAAGAAGAGGAGCGACGTGACGACGAACGACAGTCCCGCTTCCGCCGCGTGCGAGACGTCGGGCGCGTCGGGCGCCCACGTCGACACGATCGCGAGGGTGGTCCGCAGCCCTTGCAGGAGCAAGAGGACGATCGCGAGGACGAAGACGACGACGAACGCGGCGCCGCGCTTGCGAAGCTGGCGGATCGCTTTGTCCTTCATGCCGCCGCCCTCCGCCGTCGTGACCTCCCACATCGCATCGAGCGCGTACTCGATCGCCGAGAAGAGGCGCGTCGCCGAGTAGACGAGCACCGCGGCGCCGACCACGCTCGCGACCGTGCCGCTCGACGCTTGCGCGGAGCGATCGACGATCGCGCCGATCGTGCGCGCGCCCGCGGCGCCGACCCAGCGCGCGAGCTCTGCGAGGAGCGTCTCGCGCGCGCTCGCTCTCCGCGTCACGACGGCGGCGATGCGCAGCGCGATGAGGAGCATCGGTGCGACCGACAGCATCGCGTAGAAGGCGATGCTCGCGCCGAGCACGCGCCCGCGCGCGCGGAAGAAGACCTTCACCGATTCTTTCGCGGCATCGAGGGGCGACACGTCACGCCCACTGGACGCGAAACACGATCGAGCCCGGCGTCTTCGCGCGGCGCTCCGTAACGTAGGCCTTCGTGCAGAAGAGCTCGACGAGCGCGGTGTGCAGACCTCGGAGACCGTTCTTGAAGTACGGCGAGTCGAGCAACGGAGCCTGCGCGATCATCGTGTTCGCGTCCTTCGGTCCCACGCGGACGACCGAGACGCCGCCTCCGTCGAAGCCGCGATTCCAGAAGAGTTGGAAGAGGGGCATCGCTTGCCACGGCGTGACGCCGGAGCCGCGCGTCGCCATGCGAACGGCGGTCCCGAGGAGCGTCGCGCGTGCGCCGTCGAACGTCGCGCGTCCGCTTTGGGCCTGCTGCTCCGGCGTGAGACCGAGCGAGTCGCACGCGGCGTAGTGCGCGTGCACCGCCTCGATCGGGATCCACGTCGCCGCGATCGCGCCGAGCAGCGTCGCCCTGTGCCCTTCGGCGAGCGCGCTCTCGTATTGCTCGAAGAGACCGCGCTGCCGCATCGATTCGATCGATGCGAGGATCAACGTGCTTCGCGCATGCCGAACCGGGACGACGCGCGCCGGTGGTGCGAGCACGACGTCGGGATCGGACTCGGACACGATCTTCAGGGGACGGCGCGCGCGATCCTCCGTCAAGCTGTCGTCAGCCGATGACGCCGAGGAAGACGAGATCTTCGAGGGCGCGGAGCGTGCTGACTCGCGGGAGCGTGCTGATGTCGAGCACCTCGGTCAGCGACGTGACGCCGTCGAGGATCCCGAGCAAGTACCCGTGGCGCGGCGTGAGATCGTAGCGCGGCAACATTCCGACCGGCACGTGCACGCGGAGCTCGCGGTCGCCGCCGCCGAGCACGCGGAGGAGCGCGTCTTCTTCCGGCTCGTTCGGCAGCGCGCCGACCTCGCGGTTCAGCGTCGGGAACGAAGGTCGAATGCCAGACGGCGGCCCGTTGCCTTCGCCCCACGCCGCTGCGCTCGCGGCCTCTGCCTCCGCCGTCGCGCGCGCATACGCCGCGATGTCGAAGTTCGCCACGACGGTCGGCGAATCGTCCTCGTCGAAGAGGACATAGAGGAGATCCTGCGCCACGGTCGACGTTCTAGATCGCGAGCGCGGCGAGGTCGAGAGAATGCGCCCTCAGGAATTTTCCACGTCGCCTCATCGTGACGGACGGTGACGGACGCGACCCCGGAACGCGGTTGAAATTTTCGACCCCCCTCGCTCGAAGAGTCGAAACGAATGTCGATTTGGGCCGTACCCAAACGACGTGATCGCGACGGGTATCGGGCCCGCACGAGAGAAGAGGCCACACGATGATGGCGAGACCGCTGGGACGGGCCGACGCGCAAGCGCCGTGCCGCGCATGCTCGACGATCGAGTCGGACGAGGCGTGGGCCGCGCTTCCGCTCGTTCAAGTGCTTCGCGCCGAGCACCTGCGGCCGCTCGTGACGCGGTGGCGTGCGCGCGACATCGAGGTGCGGACGTGTGCGCGCTGCGGGCGGGACGTCGCGCGCCTCGTGGCGGCCCGCACCTGAACGCGCCACCTTGACGCTCACGTAGGAATGCCGTTCCGTGAGGTCGGCATGCGGATCGCGACGTGGAACGTGAACTCGCTGAAGGCGCGCCTCGAGAAGCTCACGTGGTGGCTCGAGCGCGCGAGCCCGGACGTCGTCTTGCTGCAAGAGACGAAGTCCGCCGACGCGGACGCTCCGCGCGACGAGCTCGCGAAGCTCGGCTACGAGCTCGCGCACCACGGGTCGGGTGGTCGCAACGGAGTCGCGATCGCGAGCCGCGCGCCGATGACGGACGTCGAGGTGAACTTCGGCGAGCCGCTGCACGCGCCGACCCCCGACGCGCCGGAGGATCCGTTCGCCGAGGCGCGGATGATCGCCGTCACGGTGTCGGGGCTTCGCGTCGCGAGCCTCTACGTGCCGAACGGCCGCTCGCTCGAGAGCCCGTCGTTTGGGGCGAAGCTCGCGTGGTTCGATCGCCTCTCGCAGTGGCTCGACGCGCGTCGCAACGACGAGTCGATCCTCCTCGGCGGCGACTTCAACGTCGCGCCCTCCGACGCCGACGTGTGGGATCCGAAAGCGTGCCACGGCGGGACGCACGTCTCGGCGCCGGAGCGCGCGGCGTTCGCGCGGCTCGGCGCGTGGGGGCTCGTCGATGCATACCGCAAGCACCACCCGGAGCCCGAGCGCTACACGTGGTGGGATTACCGCGCGGGGAATTTTCAGCGCAACGTCGGGATGCGGATCGATCACCTGCTCGTGACGGCGCCGGTCGCGTCACGGACCGTCGCCGCCGAGATCGATCGCGAGGCGCGCAAGGGGAAGCCGATCCCGTCGGACCACGCGCCGCTCGTCGTCGATCTCGACGAGCCCGGTCGCGCGTTCGACGCGGGCTGGTCGGGCGCCGACGAGCGGGTCGCAGCGCGTCGGGCCAAAGCGAAGAGCTGATCGCGCTCTCCGTCGACGACGTCGGGGCTCTCAGAGCTTGTGCATCGTCGAGCACGTCCCCGCGTTGCCGGCACCGTTCGACACCGGCTGCTCCCACCCGGCTTGCGTGCATTGGTACCAAACGCTGTCGGTGTGTGACTGGACACACGTCCGTACAGGAACGTCGATCCCGAGCGTGGCCGAGTGGCAGAAGGCGTAGTGCGACGTGCACCCGGTCTCGCCGGCGATCCACGCGCCGTTGTCGCAGTGGTACCAGGCCGAGTCGCTCGCCGCTTGGACGCACGTCCCGCTGGCGACCGACTTGTCGAGCGTGTCGGAGTGGCAGCTCGTCGAGGGGGGCGGGGGAGGAGGAGGCGGCGGCGGCGGGGGAGGCGGCGGCGGGCTCCCCGTGTGCCCCCACTGCCCGAAGTCGGCCGCGACGGCATTGTCGAGATCGCAATCGACGCCGCCGATCGTCACGCCGTTCTTCACCTGGCGGAGCTGCGCGCGCGCGTCCCACTGTCCGCCGGACCAAGCGTACGTCTGCCAGCCCCAGACGATCTTCCCGTGATCGAAGAGGCGCTTGATGACGTTGTACCCCGCGTACGCGCCGGTGCGTCCGCGTCCGATGACCGACGCGACGCCGTCGAAGTACGCGTCGATGACCGCCTCTTGTCCTGAGCTCGCGTCGAAGTCGATCGCGAAGTAGATGGGGCGCGTCGCGGGCATGCCGTCGGCGATCGCCTGGCGCTCCGCCTCTTGCGCTTCGGTGACGCCCTTGGCGTGACCGCTGAGGACATCGCTCGCGCCTTGCTCCCACACGACGACGACGTCGACGCCGGCGGCGCGAAGCCTCGTCGCCTCGGCGGCTGTGAGCGTCTTTCCGGACGTGTCGTAGCTGAGGTAGCGCGCCGCGAACGTGTAGCCCGAGGAGCGGAGCGTGCTCGGCGAAGGGCGCCCCCACGCGTAGTCGACGCCGCGCGCCGTCGTCAGCGCCGCGGTCTCCGCGTCGACGCCGTCGCTGTCCGCGTGGCTCGCGCATCCGCTGGTGGTGGCGAAGAACGATGCGAGCAGAGCGACGCTTGCCGAAGCAC
>JAYVXB010000142.1:0-7675 GCA_043785585.1 Deltaproteobacteria bacterium
CGGTCTCCGTCGCCGTCGCAGGTCGACGTGCCATGAGCCCGTTCCGCGGCACGCGGGCCGCACCCTCTGCGAACGTGGCGAGCGACACCACGAACGCGCGCGAGCGGGAAGCCAGGGCTCGACTCGGGCTCACGCTGCGCTCGAAGTGGCGGCTCGACGCCCTGCTCGGAATCGGCGGCATGGCCGCGGTCTACGCTGCGACGCATCGCAACGGAATGCGCGGCGCCGTGAAGATCATGCACGCTAGCGCGCGCGAGCCCGAGGCGCGTCACCGGTTTTTGCGTGAAGGGCGGATTGCCAATCACGTACGGCACGACGGAATCGTGAGTGTCCTCGACGATGACGTCGCCGAAGACGGCAGTCCGTTCTTGGTCATGGAGCTCCTGGAGGGCGAATCGTTCTGCGAGCGCGCCGCGAGGACCGCCAACAAGCTCTCCTGCGACGTCGTGCTCCTGCTGAGCGATCAGGTCCTCGACGCGCTCGCGGCGGCGCACGACAAGGGGATCGTTCATCGCGACATCAAGCCAGAGAATCTCTTCGTGACGACCGACGCTCGGGTGAAGGTGCTCGATTTCGGCATCGCGCACCTCGCGGAGCCGCTCGACACGCAGCTCCGCGCAACGCAAGTCGGGTTGGCCATGGGAACGCCCGCGTTCATGGCGCCCGAGCAGGCGCGCGGGCGGTGGGATCTCGTGGGACCCGAGAGCGATCTCTGGTCGCTCGGCGCGACGATGTTCACGCTGCTCACCGGCGAGTTCGTCCACGCGAAGGAGTCGCTGCACGAATCGCTCGCCGCGACGATCACTCAGCCTGCGCCTTCACTCGCCATCGCGCTGCCGGACGCGCCGCCGCGCGTCGTGGAGATCGTCGATCGCGCTCTTCAGTTGAAGCTCGCGGACCGTTGGCACGATGCGCGCGCCATGCAAGCGGCCGTTCGCGCGGCGTACCGCGAGATGACGGGCGAAGACATCCCGCCGCTACCGGCGCGGCGGACGGCGGCCGATGACAGCGGCGCGCGCCGGGCCGTTTCGCGCCGAGACCTACCGACGATAGCGCGCGCAGTGGGAACCATCTCGTCGGTCGCGACCCAGCTCGCGGCGAGCGCACCACGCTCGCGGCAGCGCGGCGCGGTCGTCCTGACGGCGCTGGCGGCCGTGATCGGCGTGGGCCTGCTCGTCGGTGCGCGGACGTCGCCCTCGGTGCCCGTGGCGGCGGCCCAGCTCCTCGACCTGTCCGCGCTCACGGCCCGGCCGCGCTCGAGCGCAACGCCGACCGAGCCTGCGATCGACTTGCCGCTCCCGATCGCGACGGGGAACGCGAGCGCGAAGCCGATGCCGCCGATTGTCGCGCTGCCGATCGTGTCGACCGCGAAGCCGCCCGAGCGCCAACCGAAGAACCTGTTCGATCGACGTCGCTGAGACGCGCTGCGAGCGTCACTCTTCGTAGGGCGATGCGGGCTTCGGAGTCGCGGACGGCACGGGAGCGGGCGCGGCCGACGGCGAAGGAGCGGCGGAGGCCGACGGTGCCGACGACGCCGTCGATGACGGCGCGGGCGGTGGCGACGGTGCGTCCGACGCGGAGGGTGAGGGGGCCGGCGGGGCCGCGGAGGACGGCGCGACGCGCGGCGCGCGCTTCGCGACCGTCGGCGTGTGCGCCGCTTGCGGGATCGTCGCCGGCGGCGAAACGATCGGCATCGCGACCGCGCTCGCAGAAGCGATGGGCGGGGAGACCGGCGCTGCGGTCAGCTCACTCGTCGGCGCTGCGATCTCGGTCTGCGCGAGCGGACGCACCGGAGCCGCGCGCCTCGGCGCGAGGGCGAACGCGCCGCCGACACCGATCGCCGCGCACGCGATGGCGACGACGACCCACGTTCGCTTCGACGTCTTCGGCAGAGGCGCCGTCCCATCGGCGGGTGTCCACGGCGACGCAGTCTCGCGATGCGGTTCGTCCACGATCGCGAGGCGCGGACGCTCCGACGGCGTCGGCGAACGCTCCGCAGGCGCGCGCGACGCACCCGGCGCGAGACGCGAGATGCGCTCCAGCGTCGCGCTCGAGTGAGGCGGCGCGAACTCCGCCAAGGCGTCCGCAAGAGCACGAACGTCGGCGTACCGATCGTCCGCGCGCTTTTCCAGACACTTGGCGACGATCGCGACGAGCCCGTCCGGGAGATCGGGGCGCTTCTCCAGGATCGGCGGCGGGTGGGCGACGAGCACCGCGGCGCAAACCTGCGGAAGCGTGTCTCCGTCGAACGGCGGCGCGCCCGCGAGGAGCTCGTAGAGGATGATACCGAGCGACCAGATGTCGGTGCGCGCGTCGACGTCGCGCGAGGACGCGAGCTGCTCGGGCGACATGTAGAGCGGCGATCCCATGAGGTCGCTCGTGCTCGTGAGCTTCTGCGCGACGCCATCGACGCGCACCTTCGAGATCCCGAAGTCGACGATCTTCACGACGCTCGCCGTATCCTCGCGCCGCGCGAGAAACAGGTTCGCTGGCTTCAAATCACGATGAATGATTCCTGCCGCGTGCGCCTCGGCGAGTCCTGCGCAGCCTTGGAGGACGTAGTCGATGGCGTCGCCGACGGAGAAGGGGCCGCCGGCCTTGAGCATCTGCCCGAGATCTTCCCCTTCGAGGTACTCCATGACCATGAACGGCGCGCCCGACTCGAGCGTGCCGACGTCGGTGACGTGCACGATGTTGTCGCTGCGGAGCTTGGCGGACGCGCGCGCCTCGCGAGCGAAACGCTCGACGGCGGCTTGGTTCGCTGCCGCGGCGGGCAACATGAACTTCAGCGCGACGCGCTGGTCGAGCTCGACGTGCAAGGCCTCGACGACCACGCCCATCCCTCCCATGCCGAGCACGCGCTCGATGCGATATTTCCCGGCGAGAATCTCGCCGATCTGCACGGGCGCAGTCGATTCGTTATCCAAGAGGGCTCCAGTCGCGCACGGTCCGCCGACCCCTGATGCAAGCACCGGGCTCGCAGACGGAGGCCTGTTTCATCGCCGGACGCGTCGCGCCGCGCGCGAATCCGCCTCACATGTCGCAACTTGCCACGACGGTGAGCCCGCGCGTTTGCGGTATCCGGCGGTTCCGCGCGCGAGGAGGCGCTGGGCCTCGGTTTGCAAAGAACGTCGGACGGACACGTCAACCACCATTCAAACGGAGGCAGAACCATGAATTGGGCTCAAGTCGAAGGTAAATGGGAGCAGTTGGTCGGCGACGTGAAGAGCACGTGGGGCAAGCTCACGGACGACGACATCAAGGTCGTCGCGGGTAAGCGCGACCTTTTGGTCGGGAAGCTCCACGAGCGCTACGGCACCGCGAAGGAGCAGGCGCACAAGGACATCGACGCGTGGGTCACCAAGATCGGCGCGAAGATTGACCACATCGGCGACTCGTCAAAGAAGAGCTGAGTCCCCGTCGGAAATGTCCAACTCGAACGAGGACGCGGCGGCGCGCGAAGGAGCCAATCGCAAGCTCGGACAGACGCGAGCGCTGGGTTTCCTGGCGCTCGTCGCCGTCGCCGCCCTCGTTCGTGTCGCACTCCCGGTCGGAGTCGGGCTGTTCCTCGGCGTTCTCCTCGCATTCACTCTCGAGCCGACCTACGGACGTTTGCGCGCGCGGAGATGGCGCGCGGACATTGCGGCGCTGGTCTGCTCGCTCGGCGCGACCGGAGTCGTCTCCGCGCTCGCGGCCGGATTCGCGATTCTGTCGATCACACGTGGCGTCGCGCTCGTTGGAATGCTGCCAGGTCAGCTCGCGCAGGGCGGCGCGCTACGCGAGCGCGTCATGGCGAGCCTCCCGTTGCTTCACCTCGATCCGGTGGCGCTCTCGGCGAAGCTCGAAGAGCAGGCGCTGTCGTTGGGAACGCACGTGGCGAGCATCGCCGCCGACGGCGCAGGGTTCCTGTTCAGCGCTCTATTGACCATCTTTTTCATGGCGCTCGCCACGTACTTCGCCCTGTTGCATTGGAAGGAGATCGTCCACCGCGCCGAGGTGCTTCTCCCGTTCGAACCGCGTCACACGCACGCGCTCTTGAATCAATTTCGCAGCGCAGGACGCCAAGTGCTCCGCGGAAGCGTCATTACCGGCTGCGTGCAAGGCGTGTTCGCGGGAATTGGATATTGGCTCACGGGCGCGCCCGATCCCTTGTTCTTCGGTGCGCTCACCGCCGTCGCGTCGCTCGTCCCCGGACTCGGGACCGCGCTGGTATGGATTCCGATCGGGCTCTACCAAATGGCGACCGGGCACGTCGGGGCCGGCGTCGCGGAAATCGTCTACGCCATCGTGATGGTCGGTATCGTCTCCGACTACGTCATTCGGCCGAGACTCGTCGGCGGGGACGAAGGCATCCCGACGATTCTCACCTTCGTATCCATCTTTGGCGGCGTGGAAGCGTTCGGTCTCATCGGCTTGGTCGTCGGTCCAATCATCGTGACTTTGTCAGTCGCCGTTTTGAGGACCTATCAAGAAGAAGTGACTTCCGCGCGTGCAGCTCACCCGTGAGGCACCGGTACGCTTCTTGTACCGACGCGAGCCCATGAAGAGTCTCCATTGGATCGTGCTGACGTGCTTTCTCGCTTCGGTCGTCGCCTGTCACAACACGGCGCAAGGCGTGAAGGCCGATACGAAACGCGCCCTCGAGAAGACGGGTGAGAAGCTCGAAAAGACCGGCGACAAGATCGACGGCAACAAGAAGTAGTCGTCAGCGTCGGTCCGCGCGCTTGATTCGCCGAATCTTCCGTTCGAGCGACTTGCGATCGACGCGGAGCAGCCGGGCGGCGGCGCTCACGTTCCCTTTCGTCACGGACAGTGCGTGGAGAACGATCGCGCGTTCGGCGGCGCCGAGCACCGAGCCGTTGCCGGGCAGAGCGAGGACCGCGCGCGCGAGATCGTCGCCTCCGACGCGCGCCGGCCGTGCCTCCACCTGCGCATTCGCGCCCTCCTGCCTATTCGCCCGCCCCAGGAGCTCCGCGAGCTCGTCCAAGCTCGCGCGGCGCAGGCGTTCCATCGCTTGCGGCAATAGTTGATTGAGAGGGCACTTGGCGAGATTCGCGAGCTGTGAAGACATGGCTCCAGCCTACCCTTATATCGGCTCGCATGGCTATCACTCCTTTGTACTTGCCATTCGCGATGGCGCGAAGCTCGGGAAAAAAGGCGCGGGCGATGGCAAGGCGTCAAAGGAACGCGCGAAAGCGCGCCGCGAGCCACGCGAACGCGCGTGTGACCGGCGGCTTTGCGGTCCATGCCTCTAGCTCGAGCGCTACGGAGTCCTCGAGGTCGCGCTCGAACGAGCGACGGACTTCGCCCGCGAAGGCCGGATCATCGACGACGAGGTTGCTCTCGAGATTGTAGCGCCAGGAGAGCGTGTCGAGGTTGTGGCTACCGAGGATCACGATGCGCTCGTCGATGACGGCGGTCTTGCAGTGAAGGACACGCGGCTCGTACGCGAACACCTCGATGCCGTCGCGGAGGAGCTGCGCTAGAACGCCCATCATCGCGTGCTCCACGACGCGCACGTCCCCGCGCGCAGGCACGAGAACGCGCACGCGAACGCCGCGACGTTTGGCGGCGCGCAGCGCGTGGAGGAAGAGCGGCCCGGGCAGGAAGTACGCGGCGGAGATGTCGACGCTCTTCTTTGCGCGGCGTATCGCGGCGCTGTAGACGCGGCGTATGCGCCGATTCGGCTTTCCGTCGATGCGGTTCGCGACGACCCACGTTCGTCGCTGTCCGCGAAGGGCAGTGCGTGCAGCCGTCGCGAGCGCTGGTCCGCCGCAACGAGCCCACGACTCGCACACGTGCACGCGGAGCTCGGCGGCACCGATGCCGCGCATCTCGATCGCGTCGTCGCGCCAGTCGTCACCGCCTTCTTCGCGAGGCAGCCACTCGCGCGCGATGTTGATGCCGCCCACGAACGCGATCTCCGAATCGACGATGAGAATCTTTCGATGATCGCGAAAGGCCAATCGCGCTGCACGGAAGCGACGCCGCCACGGTGCGATCGGACCGTATTCGAGCACGTGCGCGCCCGCCGCGCGAAGCGGCGCCCACCAAGCGGACGGAAGGCCAATGCTTCCGACCGCGTCGTAGATCACACGAACGCGAACGCCCGCGCGCGCACGCTCGCTCAAGGCGTCGCGAAAGCGCCGGCCGGCGGCGTCGGCGCCGATCCAGTACATCTCGAGGAGGATCTCTTCGCGCGCGGACGCGATCGCCGCGAGCATCGCCGGATACGCTTCGCGTCCGTCGCGGAGGAGGCGGACGCGGTTGGGGCCGACGGCGAAGAACGCCGACGCCTCGAGGCAATTTGCTGCGGGGCGCGCGCGCACGCGTGGCGAACGTGCGACGGCCATGCGCGTTACAGCGCCGCCCGCGCCCGCAAGTCGTACTCCTTCAGGATCTCGAGCGTCTCCGTGATCGGCTCGCCCGGAACGAGTGGCGGCAGGTCCCCGCTGACTCCGCCGATGATCACGGTGATGTTGTCCTCGCCGCCGTGCGCCTTCGCGAGCTCGATGAGCGTCACGCAGGCGGCATCGAGGCGCGGCGCGGTCAGAATCACATGCTTCATCTCGTCGGGGCTCACCTTGTTCGAGAGTCCGTCGGAGCAGAGAAGGAAGCAATCGCGCTGACGCAACGACAGCCGCCCCAGCGCCACCGTGACGCCCGCCTTCTGCCCCATCGCCTGAAGGATCACGTTCTTCATCGGCGCGGTCTGGGCTTGCTCCGGCGTCATCGTCCCGGCGTCGACGAGGAGCTGTACGTAGCTCTGATCGCGCGTCACTTGATGGAGGACGCCGCCGCGAAGCAGGTACGCGCGCGAGTCGCCGACCTCGGCAATGTGCACGGAATCCCCCTGGACGAAGAGCGCCGTCACGGTCGCGCCCATACGCTGGTGTCCCGGCTTCGCGGCTGCGTGCCACACCTCGCGATTCGCCCTCTCGATCGCCTTTTCGATGAGAGCGTCCGGCGGTTGCGACTGGCGGTCTTTGCCCATCGAACGCCCGAGCGACTCGATGACCATCGCGCTCGCGACCTCTCCCGCGCGCTCGCCGCCCATCCCATCGGAGACCGCGAGGAGCACGCCGCGCGCGCCGACTTCGAACCGTGCGATCTGCTTCTCTTCGATGAGGTTGCCGCCGGTGAGATCGGCGATGAGAAAGGCGTCTTCGTTCGAGCTTCGAACGAGCCCGACGTCGGTTTGACCGTAGACGGTCAGGTTCACCATGGTTGCCCCCGTGTCGCAAAGTGCCTCGGATCCGGACGTCGAGTGTGCATTCGGACTGCGAATTGCACGATGCAGGCCCATGCAGGATCACTTCCGCCGCTTCGCGCACTGGACCGCTTCCGTCGTCGGGAACTCGGGCTCGTTCCTCGCCGCGATGGCGCTCATCCTCGTTTGGCTCGCGACGGGACCGGTCTTTCACTTCTCGGACACGTGGCAGCTCGTCATCAACACGACGACGACGATCGTCACGTTTCTCATGGTGTTCCTCATTCAGAACACGCAAAACCGCGACAGCAAGGCGCTGCACCTCAAGCTCGACGAGCTCATTCGCGCGAACCGCCAGGCGCGCAACAAGCTCCTCGCGCTCGAGGATCTCTCGGACAAGGAGATGCGCACGCTGCAAGCGGAGTTCGAGAAGCTGCGCGATCGACCGAGCGCGCCGACTTCGGC
>JAYVXB010000143.1:0-7638 GCA_043785585.1 Deltaproteobacteria bacterium
TACCTGAGCAGGAAGATGGGCAGCGAAACGGTCCGCGTGATCGACGGACGTCGCTACGCCTTCTGCGTCGAAGAGCACTACCACTCACCCGAGTCGGGCCTGACGCCCGTCGGAACGCACAAAGGCGTGACCGTCTACGGATTCGAGGAGTAGACGACAGAGGGATTGAACAGGAAGGTTGGAAGATTGGAAGTTCGAGAGTCGACCCTCACCTCTTCCGGTCTTCCGACCTCCCTGTGAAAATCTCTCTACTTCTTCGCGGCCTTCGCGGGACGCGCGTCCGCCGCCTTCGGGTCGTAACCCGCGGGGTGGACCGCGAAAGCGGGCGTGCCCATCTTGCGGCGCTCGCGCTTGTTGCGCTTGCCGTTGGTGGTCGCCTTGCGCTTGCGAATGCGCTCGAACTGCTGCGTGGACGAAACCATGAACGTGACCCTCTCGGTTGGGGGCGCGGAAAGTGAGCTACGGCGGCGCGTTTGTCAATCTCGCCGTCGCAGCCGCCTTCGATCCGGGCGGTTAGTTTGGGCGAATCGTCACGAACGCGCTGAACGTCTGCTGCGCGAACGGCGCGACCTTGGCGTTCATGAGCGCGTTCTTGATGCACTGTTCCGCGGGTTTTCCGGCGGCGCCGCCCGACACGTTGACGCTCTGGACCCTGCCGTTCGACTGGAAGACGACGTTCGCCTGCGACACCGGATCGTCCGGGCCGAGGCACTGGCGCGCGGCCGGAAGAACCGCACCGAGCGCGCCCGAGACGGCGCCTTGCGACGGCTTCATCGGGACGTTGCCCGGTGCCGGATCCGCCGCGCCGGGTGCGGTGGGGGCGGGGACGGCGCTCGTCGACGGGCCAGCGGCCTGCTTCATCTGCTCTTCGAGCGACGCGGAGCTGGAGGGCGCGGGCGCAGCCGAGGCGATCGGTGCGGGCGTCGACGCTGTCGGCGCGGTCGGAGGCGTGGCCGCGGAGGCCATCGCCGTCGCGTTCGTATCCGCGGGGCGCGGCGCGAACGGGAGGAGACCCGTCGGCACCGCGGTGTTTGCCGGTGCGTTCGCGATCGGCAAAAGCGGCGCGTTGGCGAGGGGCAGCGCGGCCGGATCGATCGAGTTGTCCTTCGACGGCGCCGTCGCGTTCGGCGAGGGCGCGTTCGCCGCGTTCGCCACGGGAGCGGTGACCGTCGCCTGCGCGACGACCTTGTTCGTGTCGTTCGACTGCCCCTTCACCACGAAGAACGCGCCCGCCGCGATGGCCGCGACGGCGGCGAGCCCACCGAACAGCACGACGATCCCGCTGCTCCCGGATTTTTTCGGCGCGGGGTGCGCGTGCGCTGCGGCGATCGACGCCGGCACGGACGGCACCGCGCTCGCAACGACGTGCGGCGCGTGGCGCGGCTCGTCTTCGAAGATCCCGCTCGACGCGAGCGCGGTCGTCTGCGCGCGCTCCGGTGCGCCCGGATCGGCCGCCGTCATCGCGCCCAAATCGAGGACCCCCGAGTTGCCCTTCTTGAAGGACTCGCTCGTGACGAGAGCTTCTTCCGATGCGTCGGCGGCGGTGCGAATCGCGACGCCCGATGCGAGGCCCGCGACGCTCGACGGAGGCGGCGTCGACGCGGCCGGGGTTCGCGCCATGTTGGCCAAGTCTTGGAAGCTTCGACGCTCACGACGCCCTTCGGACTGAACACCCATCTTCGAACCCTCCGCGCTTGGTTCGGAAAATGGCGGAGAGCTCGCTCGTGGCGTCCCCCCTTCCTTTCCGAAGGCGGCGGAGTTTTGCGCCTCTTCTGTAGTCGGCGCAAGCGGCGCTGCGAAAAGATCCTTATCTGAGACGCGCGCGCCGCTTCGACCCAGCTCGCCGGCTTCGATGCGTTCGACGATGTTTTCCGCGGCCTCGTCCCAGTCGATCGCGCTTCGTTCGAGCATGGGCCACTCGGAGAGGGCCGCGTCGATGCGCATCGCGAGGCCGCCCGCGGATAGCGGAGCGCGCTCGCGCTGACGTTGATCCTGTTCACGCGGACCCGACCCGGTTCCCGGGCCGTGCGGCGGGGTTTTTCCCTCGCTCATCTCACGTCTCCCTCCGGGTCGAACCCGGCTTCCGTCATGTATTCGCGTAGTTTGCGTCGTGCTTCGTGGACGCGCCAGGCGATCGTCCCCTCGGGAGCGCCGAGGATTTGCGCCGCCTCTTCGTGCGAGCGCCCGTCGACGCAGACCAAGATGAGCGTCGTGCGGAGCGTGTCCGAGAGCTTGTCGATCGCGTTGCAGAGCGCGCCATAGAGCTGCTTTCGCGCCGCGTCGCCGGGCGGATCTGCCATCGCGCTCGGGCGCTTCTCGGTCATCATCGCCTCGAGGCGTGGATCGTCGGCTTCGCTGGTCGTGCGCGACGATTTGCGCGAGCGAATCGCGTTGAGCGAGAGATTGACGGTGATCCGATAAAACCAGGTGTACGGCTCGCTCCGCCCGTCGAAGCGCGCGAGCGCCTGGTACGCGCGGATGAACGTCTCTTGCGTGACGTCCTCGGCCGCCGCCCGATCGCGGAGCATGTGCATCGCAAGCCGTTGAATGCGCTGCTGATGGCGCCGAACGAGCTGCCCAAACGCGCTTGCATCTCCTTCACGTGCGCGATCGACGAGCTCGCGGTCGGTCAGCTTGGCCATTCTTGGTGTGCTCGCGTGTCCGCGCAGGTCGGCGCTCGAGGGCGCGTCCCACAAGGGGATGGGCCGGAAAACGGGCGCTGAGTCGCAAGACGATACCGTGAACACGCGACGTTAGACAGTAAGTGCCATCTGGCCTTGGGGACCTTATGTGGGATGAAGGTCGGCATCCGGGTCGTAAGACCGGAACCGACTTGAAATTTCGGCATCGACTCCCACGAAGAGCCTTCGCGTCCTTTTGGCTCTACCCTTCTGTCCCGAGACCTCATGTCCGACACGACCGCCGCCACCGAAGAGCTGAAGAAGGCCCTTGCCGCCGAGGAAGGCGGGCGACGTTGGTTGCGGCGTCTCGCGATCGCAGGGGGTATCGCGCTCGCGCTCGGCGGTGGGTTTCTGTATCGCGCAGCGCACCGTCCGCCGCCTCCGGCGAAGTTCGTCACCGCGGTCGTCTCGGTCGGCGACGTCGTCGAGAAGGTGCAGGCGACGGGCACCGTCCAGCCGCTCCTTCAAATCAACGTCGGCGCGCAGGTGAACGGGCGGGTCACGCGCGTGCTCGTCGACTTCAACTCGCTCGTCCACAAGGGCGACGTTCTCGCGGAGATCGATCCGACGATCTACGGCACGCAGGTGAACGCGCAGGCCGCGCAGGTCATGGCGCAGCGCGCACAAGTCGAGAGCGCGAAGGCGCAGCTCGAGTCGATGAAGGCGCAGCTCGCGACGGCGCGGGTCGCGTTCGAGCGCGTGCAACGCCTCTACGACAACAACCTCGCGGCGAAGGCGGATCTCGACGCGGCCAAGGGGCAGTACGACAACTTCAAGGCGCAGGTCGACTCCGCGGCCGCCAACGTCGCCGCGCAGCAGGCCGGCATCGGCGCGCAGCAGGCGCAGCTCACGCAGTCGATGACGAACGTGAGCTACACGAAGATCTATTCGCCGGTCGACGGCGTCGTCGTCTCACGCGGCATCGATCCCGGCGCGACGGTCGTCGCGAGCTTTCAGGCGCCGGTGCTCTTCGTGATCGCGCAGGACCTCCGCAAGATGCGCGTGCTGGCGGACGTCGATGAAGCGGACGTGGGGCGTCTGAAGGAGAAGATGGAAGCGGACGCGGTCGTCGACGCGTTTCCGGGCGAGTCGTTCCACGGCGTCGTGTCGCAGATTCGCATCAGCCCGAACAACGTGCAGGGTGTCGTGACGTACTCGGCGATCGTCGAGGTCGACAACCCGGAAGAGAAGCTTCGTCCCGGCATGACGGCGACGATCACGATCAAGACGCGCGAGGCAAAGGCCGCGCTGCGGATCCCGAATGCCGCGCTTCGTTACCGACCGTCGCCGCCGCTCGGGATCGACGGAAAGCCGATCCCGCAACCGCCGGAGGCGCCGCTCGCGAAGGGGCAGGGGCGCGTCTTCTTGGTGACCAGCGACAAGCTCGGTGACGAGAAAGACGAGCAGCACCTCATCGCGATCGGCGTGACCGACGGGATCAACACCGAGGTGATGCCGGGCGCGCTCCCGCAAGGGGCCAAGGTCGTCACCGACGAGAACGAATCCGAAGAGGACAAGAAGAAGAAAAAGAAGGGGATGTGATGGCGGCGGCCGTCTCGATGGGACGCGCCTCCGTCACGGCGGGCTCGGAGCGCGTCGAGCGCGAAGCGCTCATCGAGCTCGCGGGCGTGTCGAAGGACTACGACTCGGGCGCGGGCATCGTGCGCGCGATGCGCGAGGTGAACCTTCGGATCGACCACGGCGAGTTCGTCGCGATCGTCGGGACCAGCGGCTCGGGCAAGTCGACGATGATGAACATCCTCGGCTGCCTCGACCGGCCGACGCACGGGCGCTACTCGCTCGCCGGGATCGACGCGGGCGGTCGCGGCAACGACGCGCGCGCGCTCGTTCGCAACCGGCTCATCGGCTTCATCTTCCAGGGGTTCAACTTGTTGCCGCGGACGACGGCGCTCGAGAACGTCGAGCTGCCGCTGCAGTACCGCGGCATCGCGTCGCGCACGCGCCGCAAGAAGGCGCTCGCGGTGCTCGAGGCGGTCGGCCTCGCGGATCGCGGGCATCACAAACCGAACGAGCTGTCGGGCGGCCAGCAGCAGCGTGTCGCGATCGCGCGCGCGCTCGTCACCGATCCACCTTTGCTCCTCGCCGACGAGCCGACGGGAAACCTCGACACGCGCACGAGCCTCGAAGTGCTCGCGCTCCTTCAACGGCTCAACAAGGACAGCGGGATCACGATCGTCCTCGTCACGCACGAGCACGACATCGCCGCCTGCGCGTCGCGCGTGATCACGATGCGCGACGGACGCATCGTGAGCGACGTGCGTCAGGAGCAGCCGACCGACGCCGCCGAAGAGCTCGCGAACCTTCCGCCGCCCAACGAGTACGGACCTGCAGCGCTCGACGCCGAGATCGATCCGGTCGAGGCGAACCGGCGAAAGATCGGCGGCCCGCTTCCGTTCGGCGTCTACGCGGCGATGTTCGGCGCCGCGCTCTTCGGTCTCGCGATCGGCTTCTTGTACACGGGCGTCGTCCTCGGGAAGAGCGTCGCGTGGATCCCGCCGCTCACGATGCTGCTCGCGGAGGTGTGGATCGGTGCGCGCGTCGGACGGCGCCGCGTCGGGCGATCGATGACGAGCGACCAGCGCGTTCGTCTGTCGCTCTGGTACACGATCGGCGAGCTCGTGATCGCGGTGCCGCTGCTCGCGTTGTTCGTGTTGCCGAAGGTGCCCGTCTCCGCGCTCGAACGCTTCGAGCACATGTCGTCCGGCGGGATTGCCATCACGCTCCTCGTCGTCCTCGCCGCGCTCGCCGCGGTGTCGCTCCTTCGCTACCTCCTCCTCACGCTCTTCAATCCGAAGAAGTAGCGATGCTCGTCCTCAACGCGATCCGCCTCGCGCTCAGCGCGATCGTCCGAAACAAGACGCGGTCTGCGCTGACGGTGCTCGGGATCTTCATCGGGATCGCGGCCGTCGTGACCGTCACCGCGCTCGCGGGCGGCGCGTCGTCGATGGTCACGGGGGAAATCGCGGGCTTCGCGGCGAACGCGATCTTCGTCAACCCACAGCCGGTGCAAGCGTCCGGCGCGCGCAGCAAAGCCACCGGCCGACTCACCGAGAACGACGCACGCGCGATCGCGCGCGAGGCCGTGAGCGTCGCCAACGTCGCGCCGTTCCTCTCGACGCAGGGCCAAGTCGTCTACGGCGACAAGAACGCGACGACGTACATCATCGGCACGACGCTGCCCTACTACCAGATTCGAAAGTTCACGATCGAGCGCGGCGAAGCGTGGACGGAGACCGACGAGCTCCTGAAGACGAAGGTCTGCGTCGTCGGTCACACGATCGCGCTCCACCTCTTCGGTACCGAGGATCCGATCGGGCGGATCATCCGGATCGGGCGCTCGCCCTACCGAGTCATCGGCCTCCTCGAGAGCCGCGGCAACTCGACGTTCGGCGACGATCAAGACGATCGCTTGATGATGCCGATCGGAAGCTTCCGCGCGCGCGTGATGCGGACCGCTCCGGGGCGCGCGGATCAGATCATGGTGAGCGCGACGAGCGAAGGGACGACGTCGCGCGCGGTCGAGCAGGTGACGGCGATCCTCCGTCAGCGCCACAAGATCGCGCCGGACCGCGAGGCCGACTTCGTCGTCAACACGCAGGCGGAGTTTCTCCAGACGACCGCGGCGGTCGCCAACGCGCTGTCGCTCTTGCTCCTCGGCGTCGCGGCGATCAGCCTCGTCGTCGGCGGGGTCGGCGTGATGAACATCATGCTCGTCAGCGTCGCCGAGCGAACGCGCGAGATCGGCATTCGCATGTCGATCGGCGCGCGCGAGAGCGACATCCTCACGCAGTTCCTCGTCGAGGCCGTCGTCCTCACGATGATCGGCGGCTTCCTCGGGATGATCTCCGGCGTCGGCCTCACACTCGGCGTCGGCCGCGCGCTCGGTTGGCCCGTCTCGCCGAGCCCGGTCGCGCTCGCCGTCGCGGTCGGTACGGCCGTCGGCATCGGCCTCGTCTTCGGCTACTTGCCTGCACGACGCGCGGCCAAGCTCGATCCGATCGAAGCGTTGCGGGTGGAGTGATGGGCGCGCTCCTCAACGCCATCCGCCTCGCGTTCGCTGCGATCGCGCGCAATCCGCTCCGCGCCACGCTCACCGTGATCGGCATCCTCATCGGCGTCGCGTCGGTCGTCACGATCACCGCGCTCGGCGCCGGAACGCGCGACGACGTCTCGAGCAAGATCGAAGCGGTCGGCTCGAACGTGCTCATCATCTTCCCGCAGAACGCGGCCGCGTCGGGCGCGAAGGGGCTGCAAGGCTCGGGGCAGCGGCTCACCGAAGACGACGGAAAAGCGATCGCGCGCGAGGCGGTGAGCGTCGCGGGGATCTGCCCGAACTTGCGGTCGCGCGGCCAGGTCGTCGCGGGCGACAAGAACGTCTCGACGAGCGTCATCGGCACGACGCTCGCGTACTTCCCGATCCGAAACTGGAAGCTCACCGACGGCGAGCTGTGGAACGAGCACGACGAAGCGCTAAAGGGGAAGGTCGTCCTCCTCGGAACCACCGTGCGCACCAAGCTCTTCGCCGGCGAAGATCCGATCGGCCGACTCGTGCGCATCGGCCGTTACCCGTACCGCGTCATCGGCATCCTCGAGGCGAAGGGCGAGGGACCGTTCGGCGATCAAGACGATCTGGTCATCATGCCGATCACGAGCATGCGCGCGCGCGTCATGCGGACGCCGCCGGGATTCGCCGGCGCGCTCATGGCGTCGGCAACGTCGCCCGAGACTACCGAGCGCGCGATCGCGCAGATCGACGCGATCCTCCGCCAGCGCCACCGCATTGCGCCGGATCGCGAGCCCGACTTCGTCATCCGCTCACAAAAAGAATTTCAGGCGATGCAGGCGACGATCTTCAACCTACTCACGCTGCTGCTCGTGATGATCGCGGCGATCAGCCTCCTCGTCGGCGGCATCGGCGTCATGAACATCATGCTCG
>JAYVXB010000144.1:0-7634 GCA_043785585.1 Deltaproteobacteria bacterium
GCAGTCGCCCGTGCGCTTGCATCACCTGACCGAGCGACGTGCCCGTCAGAAATTCCATCACGAGGAACAGCGGACCGCCGGGCTGCCACTGGCAGTCCGTGACCTGGACGATGTTCGGGTGCCCGAGCGCCGCGGTCGCCTGCGCCTCGCGCTGGAATCGCTCGACGGTGTCGAGGTTGAGCGCGAGGTGCGGGTGAAGGATCTTGATCGCGACGCGACGCCCGAGGTCCTGCTGAATCCCTTCGTAGACCGTCCCCATCCCGCCGCGCCCGATCACGCGCACCGTGCGGTAGCGACCGCCGCTGCCGAGAATGGCGCCAGTGAAGTCGGGCGGTACGTCCATGGCACCCGGCGGAGCCATTCAGTTCTTTTGCGGACCGCCCACGCGCGCGCTCTGGCCCAAGACCTGACATCGAGGACAGACGCCGTACATCTCGTGCTTGTGCGTCCGGAGGTCGAAGCCATAGCGCTTGGCGATGCTCTCTTGCAGCGCTTCGATGCGTGGCTCTTCGAACTCGGTGATGTCGCCGCACTCGACGCAGATGAGGTGATCGTGGTGCGTCGTGTCGTCGGCGAGCTCGTAGCGCGTCAGCCCGTCACCGAAGCGGCGTTCGTACGCGACGCCGCACTCCGTGAGGAGCTTGAGCGTGCGGTACACCGTCGCGTAGCCGACGCGCGCGTCCTGCGTGCGAACGAGGGCGAGGAGATCCTCGATGCTGACGTGGTTTTGCGCCTGGAAGAACGTCTCGACGATGACGCGACGCTGATCGGTCGAGCGGAGCCCCTTCTTCAGCATGTAGCTCTGCAAGAGCGCGCGAAAGTGCTCGAGGTCGACCGCCGTACGTTCGATGTGCTTTCCCACGCTTGGCCCCCGCTTGTGCATCGACACGATGAGTTTGTTGCTAGCAAACGGGGGGGCGTCAAGCCCGAACGCTCAGTCGTGCTTCTTCTCGGGCTCGCTCGGAGCGGGCGGCGGGTTGCCGGGCGGCGGGCATCCGTTGGTCTTCGGGTCGTTCGTGCGAACGCCGTCGACGTCGGGGCAAGCGTCCTGCGCGAGGCAGATGCCGTCGCCGTCCTTGTCGACGCACTCGTCGGGTGTCACCTCGATCGAGATGAGGACGCGCATCGACGGGCTCCCGTCGCCGCGCGTGAGCCCGGGGCCGATCGCGGTGCCGACTTGAAAGTCGTCGCCGAGCGTGAGGTGCCCGCCGATGAGCAGCTCGAGCGGCGTGTTGCGCGTACGGAACGGATCGTCGCGGGTGAGCGCGGTGCTCCCGTGGAGCTCGGGCCCGAAGACGAAGCGATCGTTCGCCTTCAAGCCGACGGCGACGCTGAAGACGAGCTCGCTCCCGAGCGGCCTCCCCTCGAACGTGCCATCGAACGGGCGAACCATGACGCCGAGCTTGGTCGCGTAGACGAAGCCGCCTACGTCGCCCGCGAAGAGAAAGCGCGGAAGGACGCGCACCGTGCCATCGCCGGTGAACTGCGATCGGCTCCCCGTGGGCAGGAAGAGCTGCGCGCCGACGGCGCCGCGAAGGATCGCGCCGTACGCGCCGAACAGCATCGCGTCGCCGGAGAGGCGCACGTCGCCCAGCGCGGCTTTGCTCGGCGCGCGCGCGGCGATCGCGATGCCTTCGAGCTCGTCGCCGTGCTGGTAGATCGCGACGGGGACGTTGACGCCGACACGAAGACGCTCCGCGACCACGAGCGCGCCGCCCGCGTGGAGGAAGATCTGATCGGTGATCACCTGCGCGCGCCGGTCGCCTTGGACGTTGTCGCGCGGGAAGAGAAGGAGCGGCTTGTACGCCCAGTCGAACAAGACTCCGGCCAGCGGGCGAGGCGCGCCGCGGAAATCGAGCGACTCGTTCACGAACCACTCGCTCCCGCGCTCGGAGGGCTCGAAGCGATTGGACGCGAACCCCGCCGATTGCGCGTCCGCGGCGCGCGCGCACGTGCCTGCGGACGCGAGGATCGCAGCGGCGAGAACGATGGAGGTCTTCATCCGCGATCCCATGCTTATACTTGCACGCTCGTGCGCGCCTCGCTTCTTCCGTTCGCCGTCGTTGCTCTCTTCGCGAGCGGTACCGCCCGCGCCGACGAGGCTCCGCGCGCAAATGTCCGCGCGCTTCGCTACGACACGCGGATCGATCTCGCGGTGACGGGAACCAGCACCCTGTGGGTCGTCGCGTCCGAGGTCCTGAAGGCGCAACTCGTGCCGGACAAATGCCGCTGGTGCTACCGCGCCGCGGACGGATCGAGCGCGCTCAATTCGTACGACGGGTGGGTGCGAACGCAGCTCGTCTGGAAGGACCCGAGCGGCGCCAACACGGCGAGCTCGATCATTGGGTTCCTCTTGCTGCCAATGGCCGGGTTGGGGACGACCGCGATCGCGTCGGCCCACGACAACGCGATGCACGGCTACCCCGTCGACGCGCTCGTCATCGTCGAGGCGACGATCCTCGCGGCCAACCTCAACCAGCTGGTGAAATTCGCGTTCGCGCGCGAGCGTCCCTTCGTGCACTTCATGCCGCGCGCTCCGGACGGGGTCCGCGCGCTCACCGACTCGCCGTCCGACGACAACCTCTCGTTCTTCTCGGGGCACACGAACCTCGCGTTCGCGATGGCGACGTCGAGCGGCATGACCGCGACGCTTCGCGACTACCGGCTCGCGCCGATGGTCTGGGCGGTCGGTCTCGTCGGCGCGGCGTCGGTTGGATACCTTCGCATCGCCGCCGACAAACACTACCTCTCGGACGTGCTCACCGGCATGATCGCCGGCTCGCTCATCGGCGTCGGTGTCCCGCTCCTGTTTCACTCCGCGCGATCGTCCTCCGACGTCGCGCCTGCGGGCGCGAACGGGCAGGCGCCGACGCCCGCCGCGCGCACCCCCTTCAACTTCAGCGCGGCGTGGTGAGCTCTCTTCTCAACGCGCGCTTCCGAATGAGCGCACGATCGCGACCAGCGCATCGAGCGCTTCGGGATCGTCCGCCATCGCCGAGGTCGCCGGCATGAGCGAGCTCTTCCCGACCCCAGCGCCGCCTTTGACGATGATCGCGCGGATTTGATCGTCGGTGATGCTGCGTTGCCACGTCGCGTCGGTGTAGTCGCGCGGCCGCACGGCGAGCGCACGTGCGGCCGGTCCGTCGCCGCGACCGGTCGTGCCGTGGCACGTCGAGCACGTCGACTCGAAGCTGTCGCGCGCGCGATCCTCGGGCCTCGTGTTGCCTTGCGAGCGCTTTGGGCAACCCGCGACCGCGAGGGCCGTGGCCGCCGTGAGCGACAGCGCGATTGCGGCGCGTGCGACGGCTAAGGATTGTTGCATCGTCCGAACGTCTCTATCCTATGGGAGCCCATGAATCGATCTCCCCGTGCGGGCGCCGCCTCGAAGCGTGCACAGAGCGTTCGCGTCGTCATGGATGCACTCCGGCGGATCGTCCGCGGCCTGCGCCTCACCGCGCGCGACGCCGAGCGCACCGCCGGGATCAGCGGCGCGCAGCTCTTCGTGCTTCAGGCGCTCGCCGAGGGGAAGGCCGCCTCGCTCAACGATCTCGCCGCGCGCACGTGCACCGATCAGAGCTCGGTGTCGGTCGTGGTGAGCCGGCTCGTCGAGCGCGGGCTCGTGGAGCGCACGCCGTCGGAGCTCGACGCGCGACGGATCGAGCTGTCGCTCAGCGCCGCGGGACGCCGTCTCGTGCGGCGCTCACCGGAACCGACGCAAGCGCGTCTCCTCGCGGGGCTGCAGCGAATGGGAGCGCCCGAGCTCGCGTCGCTGCGCGAGGGCCTCGAGGCGATCGTGCAGGCGATTGGCGCGGGCGACGAGGCGGCCGAGATGTTCTTCGACGACCAGGTCGTGCCGAAGCGGCGTCGCAGCAAGGCGCGCTGACGCGCGGACGTCAGCCCCGCTCGATCGGAAGCCCTTCGGTCTCCCATGCGAGCAGCCCGCCCTCGAGGAACGCGACCGGCACGCCTTGCTCGGCGAGGCGCTCCGCGAGATCGCGCGTCTTGTCGCCTGCGCGGCAGTAGACGACCGGCTGCCCCGCCATCATGTGGAGCTCGGCGAGGCGCGTCTCGATCTCTTCGAACGGCATGCTCTTCGCGCCCGGCAAATGCGCGCGCTGGTACGCCGCCGCGTCGCGCGTGTCGACCGGCACGACCTGCCCCGTCTTGATGAGCTGCGCGACCTCGAGCGCCTTGAGCGCCCCGGCCGCGCGCGGCATGTAGGGCTCGACCATCTCGAGCATCTTCTTCTTGCGGATCGCGCCGACCACGACGTCGGCGACGCGCTGCTCCGCGAAGACCATGAACGTCGGCACCGACTGGATGCGGAGCTGCTGCGCGAGGACGGGCGCCTTGTCGATGTCGACCTTGATGACCTTGACCTTCCCCTCGACCTCGCGTGCGAACGCCTCGACCTCGGGCGCGATCTGTTTGCACGGCGCGCACCAGTCGGCGGTGAACTCGATCATCACCGGGAGCTCGCTGCGAATGACCTCGGCCTCGAAGTCGCGCTCGGTGACGAACGGCACGCCGCCTTTCGCGCCGCCCCTGGCACCCGGCGGTGCTCCCGCGCCGCTCCGACCCTTTCCAAAACCGCCCAACATCGACATGGACGGCGATCTAGCACGACCTTCGACGCTACGCGTGCGTCGACTCGATGACGCCGTCGCGGAGGCGCGGATCGAGCGCGTCGCGCAGCGCTTCGCCGACGAGGTTGAGCGCCGCGACCGTGACGAAGACGAGCGCGCCGGGAAACGCGAGGAGCCACCAAGCGCCGGCGTGATCGCGCGCTTCGCTCAGCGTTTCACCCCACGACGCGACCGAGTCGGGGACGCCGACGCGGAGGAAATCGACCGCGGCCTCGATGAGGATGACCGCCGCGACGCCGAAGGTGGCGGCGACGAGCGCGGGGGCGACGGCGTTCGGCAGCACGTGACGCCTGAGCACGCGCGCCGGCGACGCACCGAGCGCGCGCGCCGCCGTGACGTAGTCCTGCGCCGACACGAGGAGCACCTCGGCACGAACGAGGCGCGCGACTTCGGTCCATCGTGTCAGACCGATCGCGAACAGCAGCGTCAGGGTCGTCGGGTGCTGAATGACCGACTGGACGACGAGCACGAGAATGAGCGTCGGAAACGACGTGAGCGTCTCGATGAGGCGCGCGACGACGGCGTCGAGCACGCCACCGAAGAATCCGGCGAGCGCTCCGAGGAGGATGCCGATGCCCGCGAACGCGATCACCGCGATCGCTCCGACGCCGAGCATCGTCCGCGTGCCGTGGACGAGGCGCGCGAAAACGTCGCGACCGTGCGCATCGGTGCCGAGCGGATGGCCTTGTGCGCCGGGCGCGGCGAGCGCATCGACGCCACCGCGGCTCGATGTCTGCGTCGGACCGAAGGGCACGAGCGGCGGGACGATCCAATCGCCAGGCCCCGACTCGTCCGCGATGCGCGCGGAGTCGTAGCCCGCGAGCGCAGGCGCGGCGACGACGTTGGGGAGCACGTAGACGTGTCCGTGCAGTCTGCAGGCGATGGGCAGCTCGCTCGCGAAGAGATCGGCGAACACCGCGGTGAGCACGAGGCACGCGAGGATGAGCGCGCCGATCCGCGCGAGGCGACTCCGCTCGAGCTGCACCAGCGCGATCCGGAGCGCGCTCGCATACGGCTCGATGCGCTCCCCCGCGCCTGCTGCGATCGCGTCGCGTCGCTTTCGACGTGACAGATCGACGGTGAGGCTCGGCTCGGGTGAGAAGCGCCGATCGTCGCTCACGCGCGCGCCCCCTGCTTGCGCGTCAGCGCCTCGCGGATGCGCGGATCGAGGACGCCGTAGGCGACGTCGCTCGCGATGAGCCCGAGCGTCGTGACGAGCGCGGCGAGGACGATCGTCGCCATGAGCCAAGCGACGTCGTGCGACTCGATCGCGCGGAGCGTCTCGTACCCGAGGCCCGGCACTGCGAACACTTCTTCGACGACGAACGCGCCGCCGAGGAGCGCCGGAAGCTGCAACCCGGCGAGCGTCGCGGTCGGGAGGAGCGCGTTGCGGAGCGCGTGCACGACGACCCAACGAATCGTCGGGACGCCCTTCGCGCGCGCCGTCCGAATGTAGTCCTGTCGAACGACGTCGAGCATCGCCGTGCGTTGGTAGCGCGCGAGCGACGCGAGCGATCCGAGCGTGAGCGCGACGATGGGGAGGATGAGGCGGTCGAAGCCGGTGTTCGCATCGCTCGCGAGACCTCCCGGCGACACGCGCCGCAAGAGCTCGGCGGCCCAGAACGTAGGCAGCGAGTACATCGCGAAGAGCACGGCGGCGAACGCGAGGTCGACGGGCTTCCCCTTTCGCCACGCCGTGAGCGCGCCGATCGGCACCGCGAGCGCGTAGCTGAGGAGCATCGCGATCGCCGTGATGAGGAGCGTGATCGGCGCGCGTTCGCGCAGCCTGTCCGCGATGGGCTCGCCGTCGCGCGCGCTGAGGCCGAAGTGACCGCTCGCGGCGCGCATGAGCCATTTGCCGTAGCGCGTCTCGCCGAGCGTCGCGGTGATCCGCTCTGCGCCTTCGATCGTGACGAAGTCGGTGCGGTGCACGTACCAGTACTCGCGCCAGTCCGCGCGCGCGCGGCGAACGAAGGTCGAGCCGGCGTCGACGGGGATGACGTTGCCGCGTCCGGTCGCGTGCGCTGCGAGGCGCGTGAGTCGCGCCAGCGCGACGCGATCCTGCGTGTCGATGATCGCGGCGAGGATCTCCGGAAGTGCGAACGTGTCGACGGCGCGGAGATCACGTTCGCGGAGATCCGTTCCGTGCTCGACGAGGCGATTGACCGCGCGGCTGACCGCGGGCGAGGTGAAGTCGAGCGCGCGATCCTCCCAGAAGTGCGTCCAGAACGTCACCGCGACGTCCGGCCGCGCGAGCTCGTCCGCGGTCGCGAGCTCCATGCGTACGGCGATCGGCGCGATGGCGACGGCGACACGTCCGCGCGCATCCGGCGCGAGCCCTTCGAGGCGCGGCAAGACGAACGGCAACGCGGCGCCACCGAGCGCGACGAGCCGCAGCGTCGCGGCGGTCTGCTGATCGTCGGCGGCGACGATGTGAGTGAGCGCGGCGTCGGTGCGCGACGCGACGTCGGCGGGCTGCGAGTTGACGAAGGGCGGCAGGTCGAGAAAACGCGCGCGCCGAAACTCTTCGGCGGTGCGAATCGACTCCGCGTCGCCGCCACGCGCGTGGGTGCTCGCCGCAGGATCGGGCAGAAGGGTCGTGAGGAAAAAGACGACGAGGCTTATCCCGAAGAGCGTCGGGATGGCCCAAAGAATCCGCCGGATCGCGAACCTCAGCATCGTGCGGCCGTCACGCCTCGCACTATCGCACGACCCGACCTCGACGTAGCCTCCCCGCGATGAGCACCGACGATCTACGCGCCCGCGCCGAGCGATGGGCCTCCGACGATCCCGATCCCACGACGCGCGCCGAGATCGCCGCGCTCCTCGAGAAGCCCGACCTCGCCGCGACCGATCTCGCCGACCGATTCGCGCGCGCGCTCGAGTTCGGCACCGCGGGGTTGCGCGGCGTCATTGGCGCGGGGCCGAACCGGATGAACCGCGCCGTCGTTCTTCGCACGACGCTCGGCCTCGCGCAGGAGCTCGTCG
>JAYVXB010000145.1:0-7634 GCA_043785585.1 Deltaproteobacteria bacterium
GTGGCGGCGCCGCATCTTCCATTTCGGCGATGTCACGCGGCCGTGTCACAGTAATCCGAGACTGCGCCATGAGACGCTCTCCCAGCAGCTCAGCGAACACCTCGGCGATGGCGATCTGCATCTGCCGTGCATCCGCCCAGCGATCAGCTTTGCGAAAACCGAGCGCGCGATCCACGACCGCGGCCAGCGCCGGCTTCGCATCGCGAACGACGCTTCTCAACGGCCGTGCCGGACGCGTCGCCGCATAGACGACGACCTCGCTTGGGCTGTCCGCTTCATGCACGTAGCCACCCGACAAACACGTGAACATCGTCGCGCCGACCGACCAGATATCCGTCTGCGCGTCCACCTCTTTACTTCGACCGAGCGCTTGCTCCGGCGACATGAACGCGGGCGTTCCAATCGCGCATCCCGTGCGCGTGACCGACGCGCCGTCCGTCGTCTCGAGGAGACGCGCGATTCCGAAATCGAGAACACGCAACTCACCGTCGTCGGTGACGAAGAGGTTCTCGGGCTTGATGTCGCGATGCACAACTCTCTGCGCGTGCGCGGCTGCGAGTACGTCGAGCAGCATCCACGCCGCGACGAGGACCTCGCGCTCCGCGAGCCGACGGCCTTCGCGTTCCCATCGAGCTCGCAAGGTCTCGCCGTGCAGCAACGGCATCACGAGGAACGCGCTTCCGTCCTCCGTGACGTCGTCGTCGATCACGCGGACGGCCGCTGGGTGGTCGACGCGGTTGGCGAGTTGTCCTTCGCGGCGAAACCGTCGCCGCACGTCGCTGTCGGAAGAATACTTCGCGTGCAGAATCTTGATGGCGACGCGGTAGCCGTTTCGATGCGTCGACGCGTATACGGCCCCCATCCCCCCAGCGCCGAGCAACCGGTCGAGGTGGTACTTGCCTCGCACGATGCTTCCCACGCGACGACGTGGATTTTCCGCGCTTGCGAGATCGGCGTCGGGCATGGCTCGCCTTGGCTCGGAACGGGCCTGGCGTCCGAGATGTACCGTGCGGCGCCGCAGCGTCAAGCGCGCCTCCGGCGTCCCGCGCGCGTCGGCGCTCACCCGCGAGCTCACACGTTCCTGCCGTGCAGCCCCCGAACGCGGGTCCCCCGATGAGAATCGCGGTCGAAGCGGTGCGGAGGACGGTCGAAGGGGTTACGGGGCGTCCTGTAGCAAAGAAGAGAATCGGCTCCGAGCGGCGGGCGTTGCGCGAAATCGACACGGGCGCAGCCGCCAAGGACGCCATCACAGATGGCGCATTTCAGCTTCACTCGACGGCGCTGCCCCGGTATCGCCGCATCGATCGTACAATGCTGGCATGTTCGCTTGTTCGCCCTTGGCGGAGAGTCGGTGACTCGTCCCACCGGCGTGCGGCTGGTGTTGATCGTAGAGGCCGGCCCCGACGCTGGTCTGCGACTCGCGCTGGACGAGTCTCCGCGCATCGTCGGCCGCGGCCGAGACGCTGCGCTCGTGCTTCGAGATCCATCCGTTTCTCGGCAACACCTCGTGGTGCGCGCTGACGGCGACTCGGTGCACGTAGAGATCTGCCCGGGCGCCTCAACATTCGTCGTGGGAAGCAACCACCTCGAACGCGCACGACTCTCACCCGGAGCGTTCGTTTCGATCGGTGACACGCACTTCCGCGTCGTGGCAGAAGCACCGTCGGGGATCGCTGCGCAGGAAGACGCGGTGGAGGATGTTGCGACCCTCCTCAGCGGTACCGCGGTGGACGTTCGCGGGCTCGCGGCGCTCTTTGCGTTGGTCGAAGCTCTCGATGGCGCGTCCGACCTCGCGGCGGTGCACGACTGCGTGGAGCGCTGGGCCCGCGAGCACGCGGATGCGACTCACGTCGAGTTCGCATCCTCGCGAAGCGGCGCCGCCGGCCCGGCGCGCACGGCAAGCGCGCGGGAGGTGACGATCGCGAAGAGCGACGGCGGGACGAGCGTCACAGTACCCGCGCACACGCGGAGCGAGGGATGGATCACGTTCCGCGATGCGAACGGATCGCAGTGAAGTCCTCCCCGGAAGTTCAAACGGTGGAGGTAGAGTGAACGTACGACGTTTCCGCCATTGGCTTTTCGTCGTCGCTTCGTCATGCGCAGCGTTCGCCGGCTCGCCCGACGCATTCGCACTAAACGAGAGCCCCGTGGGCGAGGCGGACGAGGAGCCGCGCTTGCGGTCCCTGGTCGACTCGTGGGCGGCCGCGGACGCGTTCCGCGGAAGCGTCAGTGTGTCGAGAGGCGATCGCAAGGTCGCGGAGCTCGCGGTAGGTACGGCGAACACGACGGGAATGCGGAACGGCCCCGATTCGCTCTATCGCATTGGATCCATCTCGAAGACGTTCGCAGCGGCCGCGATCATGCGGCTAGTCGAGCAAGCCAGGCTCCGGCTCGATGATCCTTTGGATGGCTTTCTCCCGGAGTATCCGCGAGCGAACCTTGAAAAGAATGGAGAGCGGGTCCGAATTCGGCATTTGTTGAATCACACGTCTGGCATTCGCTCCGCAGATCGCTCCGTCGCCATGTTCGCGCGCGCCCGACGTGGCCCGGCTCCGGCAGAAGAAGCTCTTGGCGTCGTGCGCAATCAGCCACTCGAGAGCGTCCCAGGAGCGGAGTTTCGGTACAACAACACAGGGTACGATCTCCTCGGTCTGATCATCGAACGAGTAACGGGACGACGCTTCGGCGAATACGTGAGGCAGGACCTCCTTTTGGCCGAGGAGCGCGAGGCAATCGGCGTCAGCGAATTCGCAGAGTCGCCCGCCATGACGACCGGGTACTACTACACTGGTTTCGGCTGGGTGACGTGCGATTGGCTCCTTGGAGCGATGCCGCGCTCGATCCCCGATGCGAGTGCGTCGGGGAACTTGGTCGCGAGCGCCCCCGCACTCCATTCTTGGTTTGCTCGGCTGGTGCGCGGTCGTGTACTCGCGCCCGAGTCCTTGAGGGCGATGACTACCCCCGGTCTAGACGAGTATGGACTCGGGCTCATCGTGGATACGAAGAATGGACATCGCCGAATAACACACGCCGGAGCCATTCTTGGCTACGTGTCGAACGTCGAATACTTCCCGGACGACGACGTCGTCATCACGATCCTAGGCAATGTGGATTTGAAGGGGGTCGACCTCTCACGATTGGCCGGCCAGGTTCGCGATATTGTTCTTGAGCATACGACCGTAGAAGGGGCGTCGCGGATTGGCGCCGTGTCGCGCGTCGAATCCTTCGTCCTCGCGGCCCTGGAGTTTGTCGTATTCGGAAAGACCCTGGCCGCACTCGTGCTCAAGGGTGTGCTCACGGCTGCGCTTCTCCTTGGTCTATATCGCAATCGCATCAAGTCACGTTTTAGGTCGCTCGAGGAGACTCTCCTCCGCGTCGCGATCCTCGTGGCCGGTGTCGCCGTCGAAGCGCCGCCCTGGTGGCTTTCGGTCGCGCTGCTTGCGATTCTGGCCCTGGCCGCTGCCGACCGACTGGCCCGCAGCATCGGCTTACCAAACCGCGACTCGGGGGTTGCCCGTCATGCCTCGGGGATCGCCGTAGTGGGACTCCTGCTCGCCGCGCTGCTCGCGAGCGTCACCTCCCGCCCGCTCGTCGTGGAAGTCTTGGTCGCAACTCTCGCGGCGTTGGCGTTGCAACTCGCGTGGAGAGCGTATCGTGCGCGTCGAGTCATCGCGGAAAGCCAATGCGCCAGAAGTGTAAAATAATTCATTCGAAAGGAGCAACTCGATGCTTCGCTCGACCCTCCTCGCCATGGCCTCCGGCTGCGGCTCCACTGTGCAACCGGCCGCTTCGTCGACCGGCGGCGCGCAAGCCGTCCCCTCGCCCGCTCCAACCTCGAAGGCCGCGCCCGCTGCCGCGAGTGAGATCCCGAAGCCGGTCAACGAGGCCGTCGATCGCGTTCGCGCCGCGATTGGCAGTCGGACGATGCCCACATTCGGGCGACATTCAGTCCGATGTTCCTCGAGCACGTCTCCGCGACGCAGATCCACGACTTCTTCGTGTCGATCCGCGAGAACATGGGGCGACTGCACCAAGCAGGAGCCAGTCAATGTCTGCCCGACGAAGGCCCAAATAAAAGACTTCGATTTCTGCTGCGTCATCTTGAAGGACGTCTCGTCGGCGTGGACGAGAGAGTCTTTTCTGATTTCGTCGAAGAGCGGAACGCGCAGCGGCTCGAGCTTCTTTCCTGCGCGTCGGAAGAGGTCATTGATCGTGCTGCGAGCGATCGGCACTCCGATGCCGTCCGCCCGAATCTCTGGCTTCGCTCGCTCATGTGGGAAGGGTCGGACAGCCTCAGACTGCCCATCCCGCCGTCGTTCATCACTTCCACGACGAAACGATCGAGCCATCCTTCCCGAAGCTGAAGTCCGCTCGCCCGCTCGGCAAGCGCCACGACTAACTGCCTCTCCGCCCCGGTCGGCTTACGGAACGCCATGGATGCGCCCAACCTCAATCGCGGCCATTACTGGAAGCGGCCTGGACTTCAGCCCGGAGCTACCCATCACCGCCGCACGACCCACGCGAAGTAGTTCTCGTGGATCCAGCCGCCCACGAAGAGCATTTCGAGGCACGCGAGGATCAAGAACGGTCCGAACGACAGGCGTGAGGCCATGAGGCCTTCGCCTGGCGGTGCGCCGAGGAGCGGGTCCTCGGCGAGGATTTGCTTCGCCTCTTCGTCGCCGGCGGCGGCGTCTCGCTCTAGCTCTTCGCGATCGGCGCGCACCGACGCGGGCTCTTCGATGCGGCCGCGTACGAAGTAGATGAGGAGCGCGCCGATCGTCCCTTGCAGCGCGCCCGCGAAGAAGACGAAGAGCGCGCCGGGCCACCCGAACCACGCGCCCGCGAGCATCGTGAGCTTCGCGTCGCCCATGCCCATGCCGCTCTTTCCGCGCACGACTTTGTAGAGCACGACGAACGGGAGCCAGACGCCGATGAACCCCGCGGCGGCGCCGACGATCGACTCGACGTACGAGAGATCGTGCAGCGACGACGTGCCGACGCCGAGGATGGCGCCGCCGATGGTGATCGGATCGGGGAGGTACATGTGCTCGGCGTCGATGAAGGCTGCGGCGACGAGCGCCATGCAGAGCGCGAAGTCCGCGCCGTAGATCGCCGCGGCGCGCGCGAGCGTCGTGTCGACGGGCAGGTGGCGAATGATCACCTCGAAGATCGCGAGGGAGAGCGCCGCGCCGAGGAGCTCGACCATCGGGTACCGCGGGCTCATCTTGACGCCGCAGCAGCGCGCGCGGCCTCGCAGAATCACGTACGAGAGGACCGGGATGTTGTCGTACGCGGCGATCGGCTTGCCGCAGCCGGGGCAATGTGACGGCGGCGTGACGACGCTCATCTCGAGCGGCACGCGGTAGATGACGACGTTCAAGAAGCTCCCCCACAAGAGCCCGAACACGACCACGAGGCCGCGCATGAACCCGACGGACAGATCGGCGATCGTCATCTTGCGCCGCTTAGTGTAGTGGATGGCGCCGCCATGCTCATCGCCATCAACCCCACGCACCCCGAGCCGCGCAAGATCGCGCGCGCGGTCGAGGCGCTCGAAGCGGGGGAGGTCATCGCGTATCCAACGGACACGGTATACGGCCTCGGCTGCGACTTGATGAACAAGAAGGCCGTCGATCGCCTGTACGCGATCAAGCAAATGGACCGAAAGCACCAGCTCGCGTTCATCTGCCCGGACCTCGGGGACATCGCGCGCTTCGCCATCGTCGAGAATCAGACGTACCGCATCCTCCGCAGATTCCTGCCCGGGCCGTACTGCTTTCTCCTCGAGGCGACACGCGAGGTGCCCAAGATCGTTCAGTCGAAGCGCAAATCGGTCGGCATCCGCATTCCGGCGCACGAGGTCACGCGCGCGCTGGCGCGCGAGCTCGGGCGTCCGATCATCTCGACGACGGCGCAGCGCGCGGGCGAAGAGCCGTTCGTCGATCCGGACGAGATCGACGATGAGTTCAAAGGCCTCGGCCTGGTGCTCGACGGCGGAGGCGGCGGCGTCGTGCCGACGACGGTCATCGATCTGACGAAGTCACCGCCGGAGATCGTGCGCGCGGGCGCCGGACCGACGGACGAGTTCGAGTGAGAGGGTTGACCGCCAAGGCGCAAAGACGCCAAGCGAGAGATGGATCGACCCCAATCTCCCTTGGCGCCCTGGCGCCTTGGCGGTAAAAAAATTCTTCAGGGCGCCGTGCGTAGCTGCACCGGCACGTCGCGGACCTTCTCGCCGTTCCAGACGAGGAGGTGCACCGTGTCGCCCGACGAGTGCTTGCCGATGAGCTCGGCGAGGCGCTCGGGCGAGTCGACGGGTTGACCGTCGACGGCGATGATCACGTCGCTCTTGGTGCGATCGAGGTTCGCCTTGAGGCCGCCCTTTTGCGCGGGGCTTTCGTTCGCGACGGCGATGACGCGCACGCCGCGGAAGGTCCCCGCGGTGTCGCCTTCGCCGCGGATGCCGAGCCACGGCGGCGGCTGCACGGCCGTGAGCGGCGTGTGCGAGAGGAAGCGACGGACCTGCGGGACCGGTGCGCCGATCGTGAGCGGCGAGCATGGCGCGGCGGCGGGCGCGGCGCCCGGAGCGGGAGCGCCGTAGTCGGGCGGCGCGGGCGGCGGTGCGAGGGGAGAAGGGGCAACGGCCTTGCACGCGTTCACGAAGATCGCGACGACGTTCCCGTTGCCGTCGACGATCGGTGCGCCGGTCGGGAGCGGGAATCCTTTGAGGTCGAGGTCGAGCGCGCCCGGCAACGCATCGCCGTCCTTGCCGCGCACGTCGGCGCGAGCCTTCAGCGCGAGCGGGACCGTCGCGATGAGCCGAGGCGCGCGCGCGACGAACGTCTTCAGCTCGACCGCGGCCGGATCGGCTTCGCTCGTCGAGAGACCGTCGAGCCACTTTCCTGTCTGCGGCACGAGCAGCGCGAGATCCCACGCGCGATCGCGGTGACCGACCTTGGCTTTCACGACCGAGCCGTCCGCGTAGCGCACGTCCGCGAGGTCGACGCCTGCGAGCGATCCGAGCGACGTGATGATCCGACCGTCGCCGTTGAGGACCGTTCCGACGCCGAGGAGGCGCCCATCGCGCTCGACCGTCACGATGCCGCGCCGCATCCGTTCGACGACGTTGGCCGGCGGGGCGGGCGCGTTTGGCGCGGCAGCGGGGCCGGGCGAGCCGGGCGAGCCGGGCGAGACGGGACTGACCGTCGCGGTCGACGTCGGCGCAGGGGCATACGGGCCGGGGAGCGGCGGGAGCGGACCCGCGTGGGCGATCGCACCGACGAGGGCGCAGGCGGCGAGCGCGCCGAACGACGCTGCAAACACGCGGACGGGACGGATAGAGCGGTTCACGCCGACAAGCATAGCTCCTCGCGAGTGCAAAGCCCGGGCTCAGCGAACGACGGGCGATTCTTGCTCGATGGGGAACGGTCGTGGGGCATCGTTGACGCACCGATCGTGGACACGCGGATACGCCCGATGTAGGGATCCGGGGCCCATGACCGAACCCGCCTCGCACGAAACCCACGCGCACGAGCCGCCGCCCCCGGACGAGCCGAAGAGCCCGATGTGGCTCCCGGCGCTCGGCGCCGCGCTCTTCATCACGGTCGGTCTGTGGTGGGCGGTCACGCCGTCGC
>JAYVXB010000146.1:0-7618 GCA_043785585.1 Deltaproteobacteria bacterium
CGCTTCGGGACGCCAGCGTCACCGGCGACTCGTGGCCCGCGGCGAAGAGCGCCAGCGCTGCGTCGATCGCGCTCAGCCCGGTTCCGGCGATCGCGACGCGTGCGTTCGCGGGGATGCGCGCACACATTGCGGCGCTCGGGTAGGGCGACGCGAGGAAGCTCGGGTGTCCTTCGAGGTCGCGAAACTTCGCGCTCGGAAGGTTGCCCAGCGCGAGCACGACGACGTCCGCGTCCATCGTTGGATGCGCGGCTGTGACGACGCGGTATCCCGAACGCTTCGACGCCAACGTCGTGACGTCGTCGCGCACCGTCGCCACCGCGAGCCCGACGCGTCGCGCTTTGTCCTGCGCGCGGACGAACTGATCTTCGACGTAGTCGCCGAACGCCTGACGCTCGCAGAAGAGATCCTCGTTCTTGTCGGCGCGAACGAGGCCGCGCTCTGCGAGCCAATCGCAAAAATGCGCGCGATGCCCGGGCACGAGCGACATCGTCTGCGCACTCTGGTTGAGCACGTACGGCGCGTCGTCTTTCGCGTAGGCGACCCCTGGCCCGACGCGTCCGGATTTCTCATAGAGGACGATCCGCGTCTTTGCGCGCAGCGAAGTCTCCGCCGATAGCCTATCGACCAAGCCGCGGAAGAGCGCCGTACCGATGGCTCCTCCGCCGACGATCGCTACGGTGTGGCCTGCGTGCGGGGCGGACAAGGCCGACCTCTTAGCTCCTGTCCGTCCTCGCGTCTAAGCCGATTTGGCGTACCAAAAGCGTACATATGTAAGAATCTCATCGGGGTGGACGAGTGGCGCCGCTCGTACCGACAACGCTCAGGGAAGCGTGGCAGCACCACGTCACGCTCGGACACCCGACGTCTTCAGCCGTCGTGCGTGCTCGCGCGCTGCAGCGCCGCGGGCTCGCGGATGCGCCTCTCGATGAGCGCGTGGAGACTCTCGAAGTCGAGCGGCTTCTCCATCCAAACGTTCTCGATGCGGTCGAGGAATGCGCGCGTGCGCGGATGACCGGGAGCGCCGGTCATGAAGACGAAGCGGCGCGCGACGAGCGGCAACGAGGCGCGAATGGCTTCGAAGAGCTCTTCGCCGCTCATTCCGGGCATGTTCACGTCGGAGAGGATCACGTCGTACGTGGAGCCGCCGTCGACGAGGCGCGCGAGCGCCTGGCGCGCGGAGGTCTCGATGTCGACGCGATGAGCCTTCGCGAGGAGCAGCGCGATGGACTGCGCAAGCAACGGCTCGTCGTCGACGACGAGAACGCGACCAGGTCGCAGCCGAAGCGAGCTCGTGGACGGCATCACAAAGCGTAGCTGTCTCACGTCACGACGCAACGCCTTTGGACCGCCCTCGGGTGATAGGCTCGCGGTCGGGGGCGTGGGGCATGAGCGACGAGAGCGGTCGGCAGCGATTTCTTCGCGCGTGCGGTCTGCCCAGCACGGCGACCGAAGAAGGCTTCGCCGCGGCCGCGAGAGTTCTCGAGGGGATCAGCGACGCGTTCGTGTTCCTCGATCGCGAGTGGCGCTACGTGTACCTCAACGCGCGCGCGGGGCAGCTCTTCGGGCGAAAGCCGGAGGACCTCGTCGGCAAGCACATTTGGACCGAGTTCCCCGAGGGCGTGGGCCAGCCGTTCCATCTCGCGTACGAACGCGCCGTGCGCGACGACGTCGCGATCCAAATCGAGGAGTTTTACGCGCCGTGGGGAAAGTGGTTTGCGAATCGGATCCAACCTTCGGCGGACGGGCTCGCGATCTTCTTTCAAGACGTGACCGAGCGTCGCCACGCCGACGACGAGCGCGAGCGCATGCACGCGCAGATTCGCGAAGAAGCCCGGATGCGCGCGCAGGCGGAGCGCATGGCGCACCTCGGTTTCTGCCGATTGGACATCCAGGCGAACCGCGTCGAGTGGTCCGACGAGCTGCGTCGCATCTACGGGCTCGCCGAGGGCGAGCGCGAGAGCTCGCTCGGCGGATACCTGTCGTACGTCCATGCGGACGATCGGGAGCGCGTTCGAGTGGCCGTCGACAAGGCCATTGCCGAGAAGGGCGGCTTCACCGTCTACAAGCGAATCGTTCGGCCCGACGGCAGCGTGAGAACGATGCACAGCTCTGGGCAAGTGACTCTCTCGCCCGAAGGCAAGGCGGTCGGCATGCTCGGTACGTGCGTCGATGTCACGACGCTCATCGAGACGACGCAGGCGCTTCGCCAAAACCAGGAGTGGCTCGCGCGCGCGCTCGAAGGCGGCCGCATGGGGCTCTGGGACTGGGACGTCGCCACCAACGCCGTGAGGTGGTCCGACGGCGTCGAGCACCTCTTCGGTTTGGCGCCCGGAGCGTTCGACGAGACGTACGAAGGGTACATCCGGGCGGTGCATTCCGACGATCGAGCGCGAGTCGTCGAGTCGATTCGGCGCTCGCTCGAGAGCGGCGAAGACTGCGAGGTCGACCATCGGGTGGCGCTCCCCGACGGCAGCACGCGGTGGCTGTCCCAACGCGGCCACGTCGTGCGCGACGACCGAGGAAAGCCGCTGTGCATGACCGGATCGGTCGTCGACATCACCGATCGCCATCGCGTCGAGGAAGAGCGGCGCCTCTTCGCGCTCATCGTGGAGCGTGCTGCCGACTTCATCGGCTTGGCGAAGCTCGACGGTCGCATGCTCTACGTGAACGACGCGGGCCGTCGGATGGTCGGCCTCGCGAGCCTCGACGAGGCCCGAACGAAACGCGTCGGCGAGCTCTTCACGCCCGAAGGAATGAAGCAGTCACTCGAAGTCGAGCTGACCGCGGTGCTCGCCACCGGCCACTGGGAGGGCGAAGGGCAGCTCGTGAATTTCGTCACGGGCAAGCTCATCGACGTCCTCACGACGTCGTTCCTCGTCACCGATCCCGTCACCTCCGAGCCGCTCTGCCTCGCGACCATTCGGCGTGACGTCACCGCGCGACGCGTCCTCGAGGACCAGCTGCGCCAAGCGCAAAAGATGGAGGTCGTCGGCCGTCTATCCGCGGGGATCGCCCACGACTTCAACAACCTATTGACGGTCGTCCTCGGTATGGCCGGTATCGTCCTCGCGGACGGCGGGCTCGATGAGCGCACGCGCTCCGCGGTCGAAGACATCGAGCTCGCTGGCCGGCGTGCCGCCGATCTCACGCGGCATCTCTCGGCGTTCGGTCGCCGCCAGATCCTGCATCCTCGACCGATCGATCTGAACGAGGTCGTGATCGAAGCCACGAAGCTCGTCGAGCGCGTGCTGCCGCCGGAGATTGCTCTCGAGCTCGCGCTCTCTCCGAGCATCGTGCCCGCGGTCGTCGATCGCGGTCAGCTCGATCAGGTCCTCTTGAACTTGGTCGTCAACGCGCGCGATGCGATGAGTCGCGGCGGCTCGCTCACGATCGCGACGCGCACCGAAGGCGAGCGCGCGGTCCTGACCGTGCGCGACACGGGCATCGGAATGACCCACGAGGTGCGCGAGCGAGCGTTCGAGCCGTTCTTCACGACGAAGCCGGTCGGCATCGGCACGGGGCTCGGCTTGGCCACGGTGTACGGCATCATCAAGCAGAGCGGCGGTGACGTGACGGTCGAGAGCGAGCCGGGCAAAGGTACCGTCTTCGAGATTCGTTTTCCTCTCACGACGGAGCCGGTGCGGCCGCTCGCCCGCGCCGAGGTGCCCTCTTCGGTCGCGTCCAGCGGAACGATCCTCCTCGTCGACGACGACGACGCCGTGCTCGCGACGATGCGGCGAATCCTCGAAGCGAAGGGCTATCGCGTGCTCGAGACGACGAAGCCCGAGCACGCGCTGCGCCTCTTCACGGCGCATGCGGGCGCGATCGACTTGATCGTGTCCGACGTTCGAATGCCGAAGCTCGACGGACACGAGCTCGTGCGCCGGTGCCGCATGCTGTCGGCGAAGGTGAAGGCGCTCTTCGTGACGGGAGACTCGGGTCGCGACGGAACGTCTCCACCGCTCTCGAGCGATCCGCTCATGCCGAAGCCGTTCACGCCGGCGGAGCTCGTCGCGGCCGTTCGGCAAGCTCTCGCGTCGACCGAGGACGCGTAACCGCTCCCCTTCGATCGTCACGTCCCGGAGAGCACCACCACCGACGCACCGCCCGCGGGAAGCTTCACCCACGCCGTTGCGCTGCCTTCGTAGAAGACGCCGTCGGTGGCGGCGTCGAGATCGGCGCGGGTCGCGCGCGGGGTGAGGGCGACGCCGTCGGCGGTGGCGCCGGTCGGAGTCGCGTCGACGCGAACGCGCAAGTAGATGGGGCGCGGCCGGGCGGAGAGATCGATTTTCGCGCGCACGCCGGACGGGCGCTCGGCGCGCACGGTCGTGAGCGATCCGTTCTCCTCGTGAACGACGAACGACGTCGCGGTGGTGCTGGGGAAGACGAGGATCGTCGTCGTGCCGACGGTGGCGGCAGAGCCGAGGCCGGTCGAATCGTCGTCGATCACCATCGGGACGATGGCGCCTTCGCGCACGAAGAGCGGAGTCTTCTTCCAATCGGTGGCGTCGTAAGCGTTCAAGGTAGTGCCGCCGTCTTTCCACGCGCCCGCGAGATCCCACCAATCGAGCCAGCGCGCCCCCGGCGGCAGCGCCACGTCGCGCATTCCGCCAGTGGCCAGGATCGGCGCGACCAAGAGCGCGTCGCCGAGCGCGTAGCGGTAGTCGCCCTGCCAGGCGTTCATCGCCGCCACCGGACGCACGATCCCGCCGTGCCCCGCGTACGCCTCCTCCGAGAGGCTGTAGAAGAACGGCACCATCTCGTGATGGAGCGCCGCCCAATACTTGTAGATCGCAACGATCTGATCCGGCTGATCCGCGACCGTCCATGGCGTGATGTTCGCCTGACCGTGCAGCTGCATGAGCGGCGAGAGCGCGCCCACTGCGATCCATCGCGCGAAGACCTCGCTGGAGAACGGGATCTTGGTGCTCACGTTGCGATCGTCGAAGCCGAGATACCCGCCGACGTCCGAGCCGAGCATCACGTAGCCCGCGACTGCGGAGCGGAACGTCGTCTCGAGCGCGTCGGCGAGGCCGATCCAGTCGCGTCGGTTGTCGCCCGCCCACACCACAGGCGCGTCCGCGGGGCGCGCGTAAAAACGTCCGCTGAATCCGTACGACTCGTCCCAGCCGCGCACCATGGTGATGAAGTCGGCGCCGCGCTTCTTCACGCCGTACGCGAGCATGTCCGCGTAATACGACTCCGAGTAGGCCTGATGCGGCTGCGGCCCTGTCGACGTCGACACCGGATCGCTCGGCACGTACGAGTCGCTGAAGTCGAGCTTGTATCCGTCGATGCCCATGCCGAGCACGGCGTCTTGCTTGCGATGCCACCAGGCGCGTGCGCGCGCGCTCGTGAAGTCGATGGCGGCGCCGCTCCCTTTCCACCAGAAGTAGCTCTTGCCGTCGTCGACGTAGAAGTTGCACGCCATGCCTTCGTCGTAGCCAGGGGCGCCGCCGTCGTAGACGGTGCCGCCGGGCTCGGCGTCGAACGACGACACGTTCATCATCGCGGTCGTCCAGACGACGACGCGAATGCTCCGTCCGTGGAGATCGCCGAGGAGCTTCGTGAAGTCGTGGTAGCGCACCGGATCGGGGACGAACGTGTGGTAGTTCGTCTCCCACGGGCTATCGAGGACGACGACGCCGACGGGGATCTTGCGCTGCGCGAAGCCGTCGACGAACGCGTAGGTGTCGTCGGTGGTCGAGATGTCTTTCGAGATCCACGGCTCGAAGGCCCAGCGTGGCGTGTGGCGAGGCGGTGAGGGGAGCGGCGCGTCCTCGTCGACGAGGGCGCAGGTGCTGGCGTCGACGCCGGCGTCGCCGGTGGGCACGGGCGACGCGGTGTCGCTTCCGCCGCACGCGACGCCGTAGAAGATGGGAGCGACCAGGACGCACGCGGCCGGCGCGAGCCAACGTGATGAGCGCGGTCGTCGAAGGCGAGCGGGAAACAGCATGGCCGTCAGTCTAGAGCAGGTCCCGCGCGCATCACGCCCACCGTGATCGACGGTCGCTCTGCCGCCGCGCGGTCCCTGCGTCTGCAGCCACGTCGTCAGGGACCGCAGAACACGGGAGTGACGGAGTTGTATTGGTCCTGAAACGTCTGCCCCTGAAAGCACACCGATGCCGCGCCGGCGTCTGCCGCCGCGTTCGCGCAAGCGGCGTTGTCCGCGAAGGTCTTGCAACCGTTCGCCGCCGCCTGCGCGCCGCACGCCAGATAGAGCTGGAGGGACGCTGGGTCGGTCACCGGACAATTGGCGGCGCACGCAGCGATCTTGCAAGCCTCCGCCGCCTGGTACGCCGTGGCGCAGGTCGCATTGCCCTGCTTGATCTCCATGCAGCCAGCGAAGTTGATGCTCACCGTGCCGGCGTGAACGACGAGTGGGCCATATGCGGGCGCGGTGTCTGCGCTCTGAATGCAGGCCGCGCAGGTCTTGTTCGCGGCGGTGGCGTTGGCGCCGAAGTTCGCTGCGCAAAGGGCGCTGGTCGCCACCGGCCCGAGGCAATCGTCGAAGAATGCGCCAAGCTGGGTTGGCGTGCACGAGCCCGACCCCCGCTTCGCGCTCTTGTAGGCCGGGGGCTGGAAGGTCGACACGTTCCCCGGTTTGCACGTTCCGCCGTCCGTCGTCGCGTCGGCGACACTGCTGTCAGTGGCCGCGTCGCTCCCCGCGTCGCCCCCCGCCCCACCGCAGATGCAGGCGTCGAAGCCCGAGCTGTCGCTTTTGCACACTTGGCCGCCGCTGCAGCCGCCCGGCCCGGTGCACGCGACCGACTGGCCCGCCGTGCATGCATGCGTCGCAGTGTCCGCAGCGGCATCTGCCGCGGATGGCGTGTTGCTGTCGGACGAGCCGCAGCCCGACGCATGGGCCCCGAGCAAGCTCCAACCGAGAATCACTACCGCGGCACCCATCGCTCTTCGCATGGTTGTCCTCCCTCGTTCGGCGAGGTCGCTCGCGCTCCACGTAAGCTAGCGTGGAATCGTCCGCGTCGTCGAGAGCGAGCACGACGCGCTTGCCGTCGACCAGTGGAACGGGCGCATCGACCTTGATGGTCGTGCCGCGACCGCGGCGCCGCGTGCGGCGTCCGAAATCGCGCGACGAGTCTTCGACTCAGTCGATCGACATTTCGCTGGCGCCGCCGCGCGCGCCGTCGATGAAAAATAGCCGATCGTCGTCGCCCTGCTCGTACACGAGCGCTTGCCAACCTTGAGGATTGCCTGCCATCGGCCCGACCAAGTCGAGCGCGTCGAATGCGTGGTGTGCCTGATCGGGATACGCCGTCACGAGCTCGGCGTAGAGGTCGCGCGCGTGGTAGCTCAACGTCGAGAAATTGAGCGGGGCCCCGCCGGTCGTCGGATCGTTCAGCGCACGCGACGCCTTCGGTTTCTTTCCGCGACCGACGACGACGTTGACGACGCCATTGGTCCCGCGGAACGTCCACGTCCACGTGTAGAGCGGTTTGTAGGGCTGAGGCTGCGTGTGCATGTTGTCGCCGCCGGGGGTTCGCTCGGCGTGGAGCTGCACCGCCTCGGGAGCCGTGACGAGCGTCGCGGCGGCGATGCGTGCGGACGTGTAGGTCGGCAGCGGATCGTAGGAGGAGAGGGACCAGGCCGTCGCCGT
>JAYVXB010000147.1:0-7613 GCA_043785585.1 Deltaproteobacteria bacterium
TACGGCGCGGAGGTCGGCCGCTTGCTCGGCGCCGTTGGGATCACGCAAGAGACTCTCCCGCCCGAGCCCACGGGTACCGTTGGCGGGCTGCCGATCGTCACCGTGCGATCGCGCCTTCGGTGGCAATCGCGAACGCGCTGATCTTCGCCGAGGCGCGCGACCTGCGAAGCGTCTGACGCGCCGCCGCCGAGCCTTTTTCTGCGCGCGCGCGACGCGAGGTGGGTCGTCTAGAGCCACGTCCATCGACGGGAACGGATCGCCGCTCGCTCGGGACCACGTGCTCGCGTCGGCGGGTCCCCCCGCAGCGCCGACTCGGCGCTTCGCGCCGACGACTTGCGATACGCGGGTCCTCCCGCCGCCGCGAGCACGTGGTCTCGCGGACGTGGCGATCGCCACGTGCGTTCCAACTTACGGACGCTTGGTCATAGTCTAGAGATCGACGCGCCAGCTCGCGTGCTGCTGTCTCTCGAAGTCGGCGGGGAGATCGATCGTCCAGCCGACCTCCGCGACGCACCGCTCGAGCCGCGCGTCTCGCTGGCCGCGCACCGCCGCCGTGACCTCGACGATCTCGCGTGACGTCGTCTCGACGCTCACCGACATCGCCGTGCCTCGCCCGCCGCACGCCACGAGTCCGCGCGCGAGCTCCTCGCGCAACACGGCGACGTAGTCGAACGTGTCCATCCTTCGCATGTGCGGCACGCGCGTGACGTGCCCGCCGCTGCCGCGTCCGAAGCCTGATCCCGTTCCCGATCCCCACTCGAGCCCTTCGGTCGACGGCCGTACGCCCGGTTCGATCGCGAGGTAGCTCGTCACCGGCGAGACCGCGCCGCCGCGCATCGCGAGGATCATCATCTCGGGCTCGGTGAGCTCGCTCCAGACGCTCGATCCAAAGACGAGCGCGCTCCACGCCTTGGCCTCGGTCGCGCTCGGCGCAGCGACGGCATGAACCGGCTGCGACCACAGCTCTCCACTCAGCGCGAACGACGCCGGGCCCGCCGCGACGATTCGCGTGTCCTCGAAGCCCTCCCCCTCCGCGAAGCTCGTCGGCGCGGAGAGCTCGTCGGAGCCGAGCGCGCCGGCGGTCAGCTTGGCGCGGTCGATCCGGAGCGGACGCGCCCACTCTTCGTAGACCGCATTCATCTGCGCGGACTGGCTCGCGTCCGCCGACGCCGATGCGCGCCAGTAGATGCCGCCGGTCGCGCGCGGCGCTTGCGCCCACGTCGTTTCGTCGTCGCGCGACATGTGCGGGGAACCCGCCGTCATCGTCGCGAAGTGGACGATCGCGCCGCTCGTCGCGACCTTCGCCTTCACACGCTCGGGCGTCAACGCGAGGCGCGTTCGGAGATCCGAGATCACGATGATCCTGCGCGGCGCGCCGCCGGGGGCGGTCGCGAGGAGGGCGTCGGCGTCCGCGAGCGCCGCGTCGAGATGGCTCCCGTTCTTGCGAAGCGGACGCAGGGTCGCGAGATCCGCGCGCGCCGTCGCGACCGGGACGAAGCCGCCGTGGCGGCGGTGCGCCGTGCGATCGAACGTGATGAGCTCGACCTTCGCGTCCGGGACGTGGGAGAGATACGCGCGCGCGGCCGCGAGCTCCGCGGCGACGTCGTCGTCGGTCATCGAGCGCGACGTGTCGGCGATGACGACGACGTACGCGCCGCGCGGAGCCTCGGAGATCTTTCGCGAGATCTCGACGCGCGAGCGAACGAGCGTGCGCTTGGCCGCGAACGGGACGACGCCGATCGTGAGCGCGGCGAGCTGCGGCTCGTGTGGCTCGATCGCGATGTCGAGGGCCGAGCTTGCGTCGAAGGTGGCACCGGCGGCGACGCTCACATCGTCGACGAAGACGGCGTCGCCCACGTTCGCGGCGCGGACGCTGATCTTCGCGGCCCTCGCGCGCGACCCGAGCGCGGGGAGCGCCACGTGGTAGCGACCGTGGTGATACTGCGTCGGCATTCGCAGCGTGTACTCGACCGTCTTGAACCCACGCGCCGGCACCGGGAACACTTGCAGCGCGAGGTGCCCTTGCGATCGCCACGACAGCAGCGCCGGATCCTTCGGGTAGTACCCGCCGATGCCGGTGAGCTCTCGGTATTTCCGAGCCGCGGCTTCGGCCTCCATGAGCTCGCCGTCGAACCAGACGTGATCGCCGTCCTTCATCGCGCCGAGGCTGCGTAGGCCGGTCGCGACGGCGCCTTCGGGCAGATGAAGATGAAACGTTGCCTGATCGCTGCGCGGGCCGAGGTTCTCGATCGTGCGACGCACGACGAGCACCGCGCTCCCGCGATCGATGCGCACGTCGACGGTGTGGACGCGCTCCTCGAGCGCGTAGCGCGTGGCGGAGACATCGTCGGCCGTCGCCGCTGCGGGTCGCACGAGCGCCGCCGCGACGATCGCCGGCGCGAGAGCGCACGGTCCGATTCGCATGCTTAGACGACAGCGCCGCGGCGACGGAGTTCCGAGGAAGCGGACAATCCTTCAGGCCTTCTTGCCTTCCTGTAAAAGAGGCGCACGTGTGAACGAATGATCGCGCTCCTCCATCACCTGCTCACGGCGCCCGCCACGCCTGCGATCGACTCGATCGACGCCCTTCGCATGCGCACGCGCGATCTCGCCGGGACATTCCCCGTGCCGTTCGACCGCGGTGCGGCGACGGCGTTCGCGTGCGACCGCGTCGGCTTCGCGTTCGCGGCCGGATACCAGGGCGCGCTGCACGCGCTGCTCCCCTCGCTCCCGGTCGATGCCACGGTCTCCTTCTGCGCGACCGAAGTCGGCGGCGCGCACCCGCGCGCGATCGCGACGCGACTCGAGAAGGCAGCGGGCGGTGGGTTCTTCCTCGACGGCAAGAAGCGCTGGTCGACCTTCGCGCCCGCGGCCGACACGCTCCTCGTCGTCGCGTCGATCGGCATCGACGACCAAGGGAGAAACCGCCTCCGCGTCGTGCGCGTCGATCGCAGAGCCGACGGCGTGCGCGTCGACGCGATGCCCGCGACGCCGTTCGCGCCGGAGATCCCCCACGCCGAAGTGACACTCGCGGGCGTCCGCGTTCGCGACGAGGACGTCCTCGAAGGCGACGGCTACGAACGCTACGTGAAGCCGTTTCGCACGGTCGAGGACATCCACGTCTTCGGAGCTCTCGCCGCGCACCTGTGCGGCGTCGCGCGCGCGCTCGCGTGGCCACGCGACGTCGTCGAGGATCTCGCAGCGACGATCGCCGGACTGCGCGCGATGGCGCTCGCCGATCCGTCCGCGCCGGAGCTGCACGTCGCGCTCGGCGGCGCGTTCACGCGCTTCCGCGCGCTCGTCGAGCGTACGTCGTTGCTGTGGACCGACGCGGCGGGCGAGACGCGCGCGCGCTGGGAGCGCGACCGACCGCTCCTCGACGTCGCCGGGACCGCGCGAGGCAAGCGGCTCGAAGCCGCGTGGGTCGCGCTCGCGAAGTGACTACCCGCAGTGCCCCGACAACGCGCCCACCCCCGGCTTGCACGTCGCGCCGATCGTCGCGCAGTCGAACGACGTCGACGCGCCGCCGACACACAGCGAGATCTTGCTCCCCGTGCAGGCGTTCATCGTCCCGTCGAGCGGTGTGCACGCGTCGCTCGCGCGAACGCATCGCGCGGGCCCGCCCTTCTTCGAGCACGTCCCGCCGAGCGCGCTGCAGTCGAACTTCGAGATCTCGTACCCGTCGCAGACCGCGACCGACTCCGCCGCGCAGTCGGTCCCGACCGAGGCGCACTTCTCGACGCTCGTCGCGGTGAGGCAGTCGGGCGAGCCTGCTTCGGGATCGATACCGCACGCATACCCGCTCGCCGCGCAGTTGATCCCTTCGTGGAGGTTGCTCGGCGAGCCGCAATAGTCGAGGAGTGATCCGACGCACGACGACGCCGTCGTGCAGTTCGCGTTGAGCGCGCACCAGTGGCTCTTGTCGACCCCCTGCATGCACCGCGAGCCGGGCGCGTAGTACGCGCTGCCGCAGTGGAGCGCGTATTGGCTCGCGCACCGCAACACGGTGCCGCCGTCGTCGGCGCACTTCTCTCCGGCGTCGGGTCCGCCGCCGGCGCACCGCGGATCGGCGGGAGCAAAGTTCTCGATCGGAAGGCACTCGCCCGCGGCGCGGCACGTCGTCGCCGCGGCGATGCACTTGAAGACACCCGCTTGGATCGCGACGCCGATGCGGTTGCTCGGGACAGGACCGGCGAGCCAATCCATGCAGAGCGAATAGTTCGTCGGATCGATCGGCACGGCGATGGACGCGACGATCGATGACGCGAGGCTCTGGCACTTGAAGACGGCCTGGCACACGCGCGCGGCGTCCGCTGCGCTCAGGTACGTCGGCAGCGAGGGTGGCGCGTCGACGACGACGTCGACTCCGGCGTCCGCGACCACCGATGCGTCGAGCGGGCCCGCGACGAGGCCGTCGAAGGTCGTGCACGCGACGCCGACGCCGACCGTGAGGATCGCGACGATCGCAGCGGCGGCGAGCCCGCGACGTATCACGGCTGACCGTAGGGGTTGGCTTGAAGCTCCGAGGTTCGCGGAGGCGCCGGAGCGATCGGTTTTCGCGCGGGCGCCGACGCGCGCGGCGCCGCGGCCGCCGAGCTCGCGGCCTTCGCTTCGGGGATCGTCGTCGCGGAAGTCACTGGCGGCGGCGACGTCGTCGCGATCTCGGCGTCGCGAACGATCGTGCTCGCCGGGCTCGCGAGCGACGCTCCGATCGTCGCGTTGCCGATCGACGTCTTGGCCGCGCCGTCCGAGCGCGCGAGGACCATTCCAATCACGACGCCTCCGATCAAGATGATCGCCGCTGTCGCCGCGAGCGTCCACCGTCGCGGCGCCGGACGCAGCGAGATCGCCGCGCCATGCGTCGACGCGGTCCCCTCTGCCGACGCGCGCGCGGCCTCGCGACGCAGGATCGCCGACGGCGACGACGTGATCGCTCCGCGCTCGCCCGACACGCTCGCGTCGAGTGGATCGATCCGCCCTTCGAGCATCGCCGCGAGCGTCTCGCGTCGCTTCGCCAACCGCGCGCCGCACTGCTCCTGCAAGAACGCCGCGACCTCGCGCGGCGTCGCCGGGAACGCCGCCGCTTCGATCGCGTCCGCCATCTCCGCCGCCGTCTGGAAGCGCAGCTCGGGGTTGCGCTCGAGCGCGCGCAAGAGGACAAGGTCGAGATCCGGCGAGATTCCCGGCGCGATCGACGAGGGCGGCGGGACGTCGAGCTCGACGATGCGGCGGAGCGTGTCGAGCTCGTGCTCGCCTTGAAAGAGACGCTTCGCGCACAAGACCTCGTGGAAGACGACGCCGAGCGAGAAGATGTCCGAGCGGCGATCGATCGGCTGCGCCTTCGCCTGCTCGGGCGACATGTACCCGTACTTGCCTTTGAGGCTACCGCTCTTCGTCTCGGTGATCCGATGCCGCGCCTTCGCGACGCCGAAGTCGACGAGGCGGCTGGATCCGTCGACGCCGACGACGACGTTCTGCGGGCTGACGTCGCGATGGACGACCTCGAGGCGGTTGCCGCGCATGTCGATCGCCTCGTGCGCCGCGTGCAAGCCCAAGAGCGTGTCGACCGCGATCCGCGCCGCGATCGCCGGAGGCACGCGAGTCTTCGCGTCGGTCGCCGCCTTCAGGAGCGTCGAGAGCGCCGCCGACTCGATGTACTCCATGACGAGGAAGAGCTCGCCGTCCGACTCGACGACGTCGATCACGGGCGCGACGTTCGGGTGCCGAATGAGCGACGCGACGCGCGCCTCGTCGCGGAGCATGTCGTGAAAATCGTGGTTCGCGAGCAGGTGCTTGTGCACGCGCTTGACGACGACGAGCCGTTCGAAGCCCGCCGCGCCGATCTGCCGCGCGACGAACACCTGCGCCATGCCTCCGGTCGCGAGACGCAAGAGCGGCTCGTAGTTGCCGAGACGAAGGCGCTCGATCGGCTCCACGTCAGAAGCTCCCGCGGACGACGACGGAGCCAGGCCCCATGCCGAGCTCGACGCGGCGCTCGACTTTGCCGGTCGTCGTCGAAGGAGTGCCGTGCCAGTCGACGAGGAAGATCGCAGCGGCGGTCGTGAGGAGGCCGGACGCGGTCGCGACGACGACGAGGACGTTCGTGCGCGCCTGCTTCGCGTGGCCCGAGTCGAGGTTGTCTTGCGTCGGCGCCTTGTCGAACGCGTCTTTCTGGTGGAGCGTGTCGACGCCCGACCAGATCGCGAGCCCGGCGGTGATCGCGGTGACGGCGCCGCCGAACGCGAGGACCGCCGGCGACCAGCCGTGCGACGCCGCGGGTGGCGGAGGAGGTGGAGGAGGAGGAGGCACGTCGACCTTCGTCGGCGCAGGAACGGCGAGCGCGATCCCGACGATCTCGCCGGCCTCGACCTTCGGCGACTGCCGCACGACCTGATCGCCCGCGCGCGCCTCGATGACGTGCGCGCCGGGCGCCACGTAGACCGTGAAGGTCTGCGCGCTCGACGCGTCACTCGGCGCATCGGGCTCCGCCGCACGATCGTCGACCGTGACCGCTGCGATCCCCGACGCCGCGTGGATGTCGAGACGCGCGAGCTTCGGGACGATCTTCGCGAGCGCGGCGGTCGCGCTGTTGCGATCGGGCGCCTTCGCCGGAGCCTCGCGGAGGTACTTCGCGTAGAGCGTCGCCGCGCGCGCGATCTCTCCGGCGCGATCCCACGCACGCGCCGCGTTCCAGAGCGGCGCGTGATGCGGCGCGCGACGGTACGCGGTGTCGTACGCCTCCGCGGCGCGACGGTAGTCTCCGAGCTTGAACGCGCGATCCCCCTCGTGAAACGCGTCCGACGCCGCCTTCTTGTCGTCCGCGGTCGGCGCATTCGCGGACGGCGACGCGTCCGCGCGCGCGAGCGACGCGCACGTCAGCCACGCGCACATCACGGCGGCCGTCGCGGACTTCGGAGTCATTGTCGCCCTCGGGAAAATAGCCCCCGGATAGAAGGCTAGAGGGGGCGCGCCTTCAGGGCAAGGAAGGGAGATGTGCGCTCGACGCTGCCCTTCTCGAGCTGACTTGTCATCCTGAGCGAAAGCGAAAGATGAAAACGGGAGCGCCGACGCATGAGAACGCGCGCCGTCAGCTACCGTACTTCACGCTGCAGCCGTAGCTCTTCGTCTCGGGGATCGCGACCGCGCGACCGGCAGCGATGTCGACGAGCGCCGCTTCGACGTAGTTCACGATCTTCTCGCCGCCCGGCGGATCGCCATCTTGCGCGTTGTCGATCGCGCCGCGGTACACGAGCGTCCCCTTCGCATCGACGACGTACATCGCCGGCGTCGTCTTCGCTTCGTACATCCGCCCGACGACGCCGCTCTCGTCGATCAAGATCGGATTCTCCATCGCGTAGCGCTGCTTCCCCTCGCGGCTCTTCTCGGTCCCCGCGCCTTGCTTGCCCGGCGCGCCCGAGTTGATAGACAACCAGACGATCCCCTTCGCCATCTGCTCCTTCGCCATCGTCTTGAGCGGACCCTGCGTGTGGTTTCGCTTCACGAACGGGCAATCGCAGTTGAACCACTCGAGGACGACGACCTTGCCGGCGAAGTCCTTGAGATGAACTCTCTTGCCGTCGAGATCCGAGAGCTCGAAGTCGGGCGCGGGCTGA
>JAYVXB010000148.1:0-7589 GCA_043785585.1 Deltaproteobacteria bacterium
GCGCAGCCGCGGGTTCGTCGAAGGGTCGGCGCCGTTGCGCGCGGCCACCATGATCTCCTTCGTGAGCTTCGTGAAGACGCGGCCCTTCGCGTTGGCCGAGGTCTCGCGGTGCTTCTGCTTCCACTGTGCGCCCATGGGCCCTGCGGTTAGCGCGATGTCCTCTGCAAGACCACCCGCATTTTTCTTTTGACCGGAGCTGCGGGCGATGATGTGTTGCACGAACGCGATTCCCGTCGACAGAGGAGAACCGGATGAACTGGATGTGGGGCGGACTTCTTGGACTCATGTTGCTCTTGGCGGCAGCGCCGGGGTGCTCGAACGAGCATCGGTTCGAAGGCTACGTATACGACGGCGCCACTGGCCAGCGCGTCACTGGCTACAAGATGCAGCTGAAGTACGCGGACACGACGCGTGACGCGAACGTCGACTCCGACGGCCGCTATTTCGTCGGGCCGGTGTCGGACCGCGCGGACTACACGATCGTCATTCAGGCCGGTGGTTACCGCTCGTTCCAATCCCACAACGCGTACAAGACTGACTCGTCGTCGAGTCAGTTCTACGACGCATATCTCTTTCCGGAGGGACTCCAGGTCCCGGCCACGCAGATCATTCACGTCGTCCGCGGTTCCGGACAAGCTGTCCGGCACGATCCGTCTTCGCCCCACCACGGACTCGCTGCTCGCCAGCGTGGCCGACCCGACCGAGACGCCTGCCGGCGTGCCCGGCCAGGTCTGGGGCAACGACGACGACCTCCAGTTCCGCGCAGTGACCAAGGAGTTCTCGAACGGCCTCGTCACGTTCGATCAGAACGACCTCGTGTACGGCGTGCTCTACCGCGTCGACATCTACAACGTCGCCGGGCACGCGCCCTTCAAGGGCACGTTCACCGCAGGGGTTGACGCGAGCGCCGCGTTCGTCATCAACCGGCTCGCGCCCGCGGCGCTCGCCGTGGCGTTCATGAGCACCGATCTCGGCGTGGCCGACTCGACCGGAAAGCTCACGATCGTCTTCAATCAGCCCGTCAATCTCGACCCGCTCGTCAACGCGAACAACGCGACCGCGTCGCTCGATCTCGGGCTCTCCATCAACAGCCCCGACGCGAACAAGAACGGACAGACGAACCAGCTCAAGGCGATGGGGCCGCGCGGAACGCAGCTCACCATCGCGGACACGACGATGACGATCCAGTGGTCGCCCACCTCTGCGCTCGGAAAGACGGACCCAGGCGACCCGATCTTGAGCGTCACGTACGGCAACCTCGATCAAATCGTCGTGCGTCGACCCAACGGCGAACAGGTCGATCGCGCATCGCTCTCTGCGCTCATCGGAGCTCACCTCGCGGGCGGCGGCGGCGCGGCCGACGGCGGCGGCGCTGGTGGCGACGTCAAGGCCGTCACCGTCATCATGAACGTTCCGCCGGCATCACCATGATCGACCGAGCCGTCACCCGAATGCCGTGGGCGATCGGGGTCTGCGCGTTGGGCCTTGCCGCCTGCCACGTCGGCCTCCCTCACCACGAGCACATGGAACACTCACACGGGCCCGCCGCGCGCTTCGTCGTCGAGGTCGTGAAGCGCGCGTCGGTGCCGTCGCCGCCGCCCGCGGCAGCCCTCGCGATAGGTCCCGCGCCGAAGACGGGCGCTCGCATCACGCTCGCCCATTCGTCCGCATGCCGAACGCTCGTCGCGTCGAGCGGTCAGATGTCCGAGTGTGGCCTCTGGCTCGGCGCGCTCGAGCGGAGCTTGTCCGCATCGGGCTTCGTCGTCGGAGTCCATCGTCCGCCGCACCTCGCCGAGATGACGCCTGGCGCGGGGGAGTCGCATGACGCTCCGCCCGTGCCTCCGCCGTCTCGCTCGGACCGGCGAGGTCGCGGGGCCGTCCCGCCGCCGCCACCGCCGCCGTCCATGCCCTCGACGACGGGCGCCGCGCCGACCGCGCCGCCCGAGCCCGAGCAGCGCTACGAGCTGCGTCTGCGCGACGCATTCGCAGGACGCGCGGCGGACGTCTCGGAGAAGACCGAGCTGCGTGTGTTCAACGCGGACGCCGCTGGAAAAGAGCTCGCGCCGCTGGATGAGCACGGTGAGCACGCACACGAGCACGAGCACCGGCGCGCCTCGCTCGAGCGGTTCGCGCTGTCACGCACGCCCGCGCTCGATCCGACGACCTCGTTCGTGCGCGCTCACGTCGACGCGGTCCTCGTCGACGAGTCGGGCACAATCGTGTGGCGCTACGACGCCTCTCTGGTCGAGCGAATCAAGCCCGATCTCGAGGAGAAGTTCTTCATCGGCGAACGCGGCGGCGTGCTCTGGCCCCTCCAGCCGCCCGCTTCATCCCAGGTCTCCGAAACGCACGACGCAGCCGACCGCTCCGTCGCGCTCTTGAATCGAGTGTGCGACGACCTCGCGTCAGCGCTCGCAAAGCGGGGTGCACAATGACTCGCCGTTTCCTCCCCGCCGCTTGTGCGCTCGCGCTCGTCGCCGTTTCGTCGAGCGCGCGCGCGGCAGACCCGCCTGCGGACCCGCCTTCCGCGACGCCGCAAGCGCCGGCCGCTTCCCCCCCCACGGCGACCGCGCCGACCACCAACGCAGCGCCCGGCTCCTGGTACGAGCCCAAGGCGGGCGACCCGACGTTTCGCGACGCGCCCCAGCGTCACGATGAACACCACGTGTTCGTCCCGGCGCTGGTGCTCGATCTCCACACGGGGCTCGCGAACAAGGTGCGCGACGCCGGCTCCCAAGGCCTCTTCTCGGAGACAGAAGGCGAGCTCCGCGCGCGCTTCGGCGGGCCGCTGGTGGGCGTGACGGTCGGCGTGATCGCGCCGAACTGGCTCTACGGCGCCGGGCTCGACTTCTTCCGCTACGCAGGGGTCCGCGTCGGCAACAACCTGTACGTTGCGCTTCCCACGGTCGAGGCGCGCATCTACACGCGCGCGTTCCAGCAAGGCCGCGTCGGTCTCGGGTCGGCGTTGACGGGCATTCGGTGGACGCCTGGTCGCTACGCGATCGACCTGCGTTTTCCGCGCTTCGATCTTTGGGGCGGGCCGTTCAACGACTCGTTCCAGATCAGCGAGACATGGGGCGTCTCTGCGTCCGCGGCATTCGTCTTCTAGCAGGGGGTCGTCATGATTCAGTCGAGCTCAACGGTTCTTCGCGCGGCGCTGCTCTCCTTCCTCACTGTGGGGATCGTCTTCGGTTGCGACAGCACCGACGTTCCGCCGTCGAAACCGACGCCGCCCGGCAACCCCGAGCCGGCGCCGTTCGTCGGCACCGGGGGCAAGTGGGTCGGCGGACCGCTGGGCGGGCCAGTGCAAGGCGCTGGACTCCCGCCGCAACCCGTGACCTACACGCTGCGCGGGACCGTCACGAGCGCGACCGGGTCGCCCATCGCAAACGCAACGCTCCAATGGACGCCAGTCGGCAGCAGCACCGTGACGACGACGACCGACTCGAACGGCGCGTTCACGCTGACGGGCGATCAATTTCCGGGCGTCGAGAGCACGCTCTTCACCGTCGTGAACAACGGGTTTGCGCCACAGGTCGTCAGCGTGCCGTTGAAGACCGGCGTCTCGACCTACAGCTTTCACGTGAAGCTCACCACGCTGCAGGTCCAAGGGCTCAGCACCTCGCAACCCACGATGTTCAACATCCAGCTGCCAGGCCCGGGCGGCACCGCGCATCAGGCGACGATCATGATCCCTGCTGCCGCCGCCGCTGGAACGAGCGTCCGCGTCGCGCCGCTCGACATCGGAAACTCGCCGGGTCAAATGCGCGCAGAGGGCGGACCTGCAGGTGATGCGCTCGCGTCGCTCGGCATGTTCTACATCGACTTCGTCGACGGGAACGGCAAGCAAGTGAGCGCGCCGACGGGAACGACGGTGACGATGGGCGCGCAGTCGCCGCCGACGATCCCGCAATCGGACCCGTTCAACGCATGGACGCTCAACACCCAGGGCAACTGGGACAACCCACAGACGATGACACCCCCGACACAAATGGCATCGGCACCGCCGGCGCCCATTCCGTCGTTCGGTTACTGGAACTCCGATCACGCATTCCGCACCGCCTGCATCATCCAGAAGGTGCAGTCTCCGTCGGGTGCGTGCGCCGGCGCGCGCCTCGATCTGACGGGCCCCGATGGCATTCACTCGTTCGACTCCAGTGATGCGGACGGCAACTTCTGTCTCGTCGGACCCCAGGGACACAGCGGAACGTTGAACATCACGGGAGGGGGAACCGTGAATTTCCCAGCGCAGGCAGGAAACTGCTCCGTCCCCAGCTCGTGCACCGTCGTCGCCGCGCCGCTCAACATCAGCGCCGCCGAGTGTCAAAACGCGAGCGGCATGATGGGCTCCGACGGAGGCGTCAGCGGGATGTGCAACGCGATGCAGACGGCAGGCAACGACGCGCCGTTCGACGGCACGTTCGAGCTGGGGAAATCGTCCGGCACGTTCACGTTCACGTGGGACCTGTTCAACATCCCAGACCAAGCCATCGTGACGTACGAAGGCAAGCAGCTCTACGACACCGGCTGCGCCAGCGGAGCCGGCAGCAAGAGCCTCAACTTCTCCGGCGCGTCGACGAAGGTCAGCGTACACGTGAACCCAAACTGCCAAGGCGGCGCGGCTGGCACGGCCTGGAACTTCAACGTCGGCTGTCCGATGTGAGCAAGACGAGAGCGCGTGGGGTCTTAGGGAGCGCAGACCGTGTAGCCAGGGATGTTCGTCATCACCCCGTTGGCATCGGTGACGACCACCTGCGTGCAACTACCGCTCGTGCACGGCTTCGCCGCGCTGCAGTACGCCCGGCAGTGTGACGTGCTGGACGTCGTCGAGTCGCCGACGCACACCGCGTCCTGCATGCACTGGTTGACGGTCGTGCAAAGGTCACCGATTTGCGTGGAGCCGGTGGCGGTGCACGCGAAACCCGTGACGCCCGCGGCGGGCTGATACACGCAGTTCGAGCCGGGGGCGCAGCCGCAGACGGGCGCGACCCCACACATCGCGGTCGTCCCGGCCGTGAAGCAGCATTTGCTGTCGCGACAACCGAGCAAGCCCAATCCGGTCGGCTTCTGCGCCGCGCAATCCGTCTGGCAGTTGCCGCAGTGATGCTGGTCCGAGGTGAAGTCCGCGCATGTCCCGCGGCCCCCGTTCGGGCCTGGGCATTCGACGTGCGGCGAGACGCACGTGCACGTCGGCGCGCCGGCGTCGCCGCTCGCGATGCAGTCGTCGCCGGACTCGCATGCATTCGAGCAGGCGCCGCAGTGATTGGGATCGCTGGTCAAGTCGAAGCAGTCGTTGCCGCAGACGTTTGGATAGCCGCCCTCGCACCTGCACGTCCCGCGGCTGCAGAGCGTGTTCTGCCCGCACGCGTGTCCGCACTTGCCGCAGTTGTTGCCGTCGACCTGGAGATCGACGCAGCTGGTGGAGCAGGCCGTCTTTCCTGTCGGGCATCCGCACTTGCCGTCCGCGCACGAGAGATCGCCGCCGCAGCGCTTGCCGCACGCGCCGCAGTTCGACGCGTCCGACGAGACGGTGATGCACTGGCCCGCGCAGCAGCCCTGTCCCGTGTCGCACACAGTCCCGCAGGCGCCGCAGTGGGAGACGTCACTGCTCACGTCGACGCATGCGTCGCCGCCGCAGTCGCGCATGTCTTGGCTCCCGTCAGTCGACGCGCAGCTCAACGGCCTTTGACAGAGCCGGTGTCGGCATTCGAACCCGCCCGGACAGCTGCTGTCCTGTGCGCATGGGAACGGACCGCTCCGCTCGATGTCGTCGACCGTCTGCGCGCAGGCAACGACCATGATCGCGCACGCGACCGACACGGCGCGACTGAACGTCGAGCGCCTCATGGCAGCCGCATCGACGCCGTGAGGCGCCCTCCTCCCGGCAGGGGTGTGACGCTCAAGGTCGGCGCGGCAGGCGGGAGATTGAAGAGCACGAGGGGCACGCCGACCCCGATGCAGACGGCCGCACCGATGCCGAACGCCGCTGCGAGCTGGTTGTCGAGCACGATCTTGCCGTTGATGTCGCTCTGCGAGTTGTCTCTGTACGTCGCGACCGTGCCGCTCTTGATCTGATTGGATGCGTCGTTACCGGCAACCATGAACCCGGCCATCGCTACACCCGAGACGACGCCGACGCCTAAGGCGACGTAGCCGATCGTGCGCCATCCCGAGGCCCGAGAGGCGCGCTCTTCGCGCGCAGCCTTCTCGCGCTCTTTGGCCTCGACCTCGGGCGGTACGAGCCATTCCAGCTTCGGTCGCACGTCGACGGTTTGATCGGCGACGAGCTCGTACTTGCCTTCCAAGGGCTTGCACCGCTCGGACTTCACGCGAATGCGATGTGTCCCGGGCGGCAGCTGGTACTCGACGAAATCCGGGTCGGCGAGGACGCGAGAACGACTCGCCTCGTCGTACCTCAAGCGCGGCTGCGGATCGCTCGTCGGTTCGAGCACGATGTCCTTTTCGTCGCCGATCTCCTCCACGACGAGACCGCGTCGCGCAGCGACAGGGTGCGGATCGTCGCCGCAGGTCGCGATCACGCGAAGCTTACCGAGCCGCGCTGCCGGCGGCGGCTCGACGGGGGTGCCGGTCGGCGCCGCGGGCACGACCGCGGGAAAAAGCTCCACCGTGAGGAGCTGATTCTTTTGCCCCTCGCGCGCCACGAACTGCCTGTCTACGGAGACGCTGCCCGGGCGCTCGATCCGCGCCTGGTGAATGCCCGGATCGAGCAGGCTTGCCTTGCCGTCGAGGGTCGTCGCGACCACCACGCCGTCGATCGTGACCTTCACGTCGAAGAGCTCCTGCCCCGCGGGATCCTTCGCGGCGACGACGATGGACGATTGGCTCGCGCGCGCTCGCTCGGCGCCGGCGATGCACTCCTTTCGCATCGAGGCTGGACACACGTCGCGCGCGCACGTCGTAAACTGCTCGATCGACTGCGTGACCTTGCCGTCCGCGCGAAGCGACTGTGCTTGCTCGAACGCAGCGATGCAATCCGCCTTGTCGTCTGCGATGGCCGCGCGCGACACGGTCAATGAAGACGTCAGCGCCAACGCGAACACGAATCGTCTCGGCCCCACGCGCATCGGTAACTTGAGCGTATCAGAACGCGGACGCCCGTGATCACCGTGATAGCGTGGAGCTCGGCGCGCGCGGAACCATGGAAGGCACCTTCATCGACGGCAAGTACGAGGTCATCCGCCTGCTCGGGCAAGGCGGAATGGGGGCCGTCTACGAGGCACGTCACCGCGCAACGGGGCGCAAGGTGGCCGTCAAGGTCATCGTCCCGGCGGCGCTCTCGGCCGGCGCCGACATCATCGCCCGCTTCCAGCGCGAGGCGCGCGCGAGCGGCTCCATCGACTCCCCGTTCGTCGTCCAGGTACTCGACGCGGGCGTGGACCCGGCGACCGGCGCTCCGTACATGGCGATGGAGTGCCTCTCGGGCGAAGACGTGCAGGCGCTCGTCGCGAGGCTCGGACCGCTCCCGCCGGAGCTCGTGCTCCGCATCACGGCCCATGCGTGCCACGGTCTCGCCAAGGCGCACGAAGCGGGGATCGTTCACCGCGACATCAAGTCGGCGAACCTTTTCC
>JAYVXB010000149.1:0-7567 GCA_043785585.1 Deltaproteobacteria bacterium
GGCGCGCCGGATCGCAGCGACGTGACGAAGCGCGCGGCGGGCGCGGCGTACGAGCGCGCGGGGATCGGACCGTCCGACGTCGATCTCTACGAAGTGCACGACGCGACGGTCTCCGCGGAGCTCATCGCGTACGAAGAGCTCGGCCTCTGCGCACCCGGACGCGGCGCGCTCCTCGTCGACGAAGGCGTCACGACGCTCGGCGGACGCCAACCGGTGAACCCGAGCGGCGGCCTCATCTGCCGCGGTCATCCCGCGGCGGCGACGGGGCTCGCGCAGATCGCGGAGCTCACGTGGCAGCTCCGCGGCGACGCGGGCGCGCGGCAGGTTCCACGCGCGAAGGTCGCGGTCGCGCAGAGCGTTGGTGGAAGGCTCGACGACGACGCTGCGTGCTGCGTCACGGTGCTTCTGCGCTGACGAACGAGCTAGACCGCGAGCACCCTGACGCTCGGGAAGTGTCGTCGAAGTCTCTCGAGATCATCGACATCGCTCGAGTAGACGACGTCACCGCGCGACGCCGCCGATGCCATGACGATGGCGTCGACGAGCGTCGCCCCCGTGATCGCTCCGAGCGCCTCCCCCGCGACCTTCGCGAGGCCCTCGCTGAGTGGCTCGACATCGACGCTCTCGAGGATCGCGTCTCTCAGATCGGTGCGACCCCGCCACCACTCTCCGACGACATCGGCGGGCACGGTGATGCGCTGGTCCGCTACGAGCGCACGGTCGACAATCTCCCTCATGCGTTGCCGGCGACGTTCGAGCGCGATGAGCGCTCCGGTGTCGAACGTGATTCCCGTCACGCAGCCCTCTTTCGCTTCGTCTTCCTCGGCTCGTAACGTGGACCACCCGCCTGTTCGGCTTCGATTGCTGCCGCGGCCTCCTCCGTCAGCGTCGACCCGCCGAGCATTTCGATCAGCTTGCGGCGCGCCTCTCGCTGTCGGATCCACGCGGCCGCCTCTGCGAACGCGGCCGAGAGGTTCCCGCCGTACGACTCGCGCGCACGCCTCTTCAGCGCGGCGAGGTCGGCCTTGTCGAGAGAGACGCTGACCTTGACGGTCGTGCCCGCGCGTTTCTGAGCCATTGTCCTACCATGGTAGTCCACCGGGATCCGACGCGCAAAGCGCGAGACGTCGCGAACGCACTACTCCGTCGCGATCGCCGTCGGCCCCTTGCGCAACCGCGAGTGCCAGTACCCGTAGCACCCGTAGATCACGAGCCCCACCGCGAGCCATCCCGCGAACCGCCACCACGACGACGGCGGCAAATAATAGATGAGGAACAAACACGACAGGAGCCCGAGCCCCGGGATGAGCACCGGCCCGAACGGCACGCGAAAGCTTCGCACGCGGTGCGGATCGCGGAAGCGGAGCACCATGATCCCGACGCAGACGAGAATGAACGCGAAGAGCGTCCCGATGTTCGTGAGATCGACCATCTCGTCGATGTTCGCGATGCCCGCGATCCCGCCGACGAACACGCCGGTGAGGATCGTCGCCGTGTGCGGCGTCCCGAAACGCGGGTGCACGCGCGAGAAGAACGGCGGCAAGAAGCCGTCGCGCGCCATCGCGAACAGAATGCGCGGCTGCCCGAGCTGAAACACGAGGAGCACCGCCGTCTGCGCGATGACCGAGCCGAGCGCGACGATCCCGACCATCCACGACGGCATCTTCACCCACTGCATCGCGAACGTCAGCGGCTCGGCGCGCTCCGTCGACGACGCGCCCTCGAGCGCCGTGTACGGCATCATCCCGAGGAACACGCTGGCCAAGAGGACGTAGATGACGGTGCACAGGAGCAGCGAGCCGATGATCCCGATCGGCATGTCGCGCTTCGGGTTCTTGCACTCCTCGGCGCACGTCGAGACGGCGTCGAAGCCGATGTACGCGAAGAAGATGACGGCGGCGCCCGCGCCGATCCCTTTGAAGCCGTTCGGCGCGAACGGCGAGTAGTTCTTCGTGTCGACGAACTTGAAGCTGACGAAGACGAAGAACGCGAGGACGACGAGCTTGACCGCGACCATGACGGTGTTGAAGCGCGCCGACTCGCGCACGCCCCACACGAGGACGACCGTGATGAAGGCGACGATCGACGCGGCGAGCAAGTTGAAGACGATCGGGATGCTCCCGATGTGCGGCGCGTTCGCGACGATGTCGGGCATCTTCTGCGCGGCGCTGCGGTAGTCGATCGTCAGCCAGGGAGGCACGTGGATGCCGATGCCGTGGAGGAGCGCGTTGGTGTAGCTGGACCACGAGATCGCGACCGCCACGTTTCCAATCGCGTACTCGAGGATGAGATCCCAGCCGATGATCCACGCGACGAGCTCGCCGAGCGTCGCGTACGAGTACGTGTACGCGGAGCCGGAGACCGGGACCATCGAGGCGAACTCCGCGTAGCAGAGCGCGGTGAAGCCGCAGACGATCGCCGTGATGATGAACGAGACCATGAGCGCGGGGCCCGCGCCGGGGCGCGCTTCGTCGCCCGCGACCGCGGTGCCGATCGTCGCGAAGATCCCGGTGCCGATGATCGCGCCGATGCCCATCGCGATGAGGCTCCACGGGCCGAGCACCTTCTTCAGCGAGTGGCCCTCGCGCGATGTCTCGGCGACGAGCGAGTCGAGTGATTTCGTCTGGACGAGGCGCCGGAGGAACGTCACGGGCGCGGACCATACTCGACTTTCAGTCTCCGACGACCTGCCTCAGCGCGACGTCGAGATCCGCATGCGCGAAGCGGTACCCCGTGCGCAAGGCGACGGTCGGGACGGCGCGCTGCGACCCGAGGACGGCCGAGGAGAAATCGCCGAGCGCCATCTTCAGCGCGATCGCCGGCACAGGGAGAAACGCAGGGCGATGGAGCGCGCGGCCGAGCGCGCGCGTGAAGTCGCGGTTCGTCACGGGCTCGGGCGCGGTCGTGTTCATCGCGCCGTCGACCGCGTCCTTGGTGAAGGCGTGCTCGAGGAGACCGATGACGTCGTCGACGTGGATCCACGGCATGTACTGCTTGCCGGATCCGAGCGGACCGCCGACGCCGAGACGAAACGGCGGGAGCATCTTGCCGAGCGCGCCGCCCGAGTCTCCGAGGACGATGCCGATCCGCGCGGTCACCACGCGCACGCCGTGGTCGCGCGCGGCGAGCGCCTCCTTCTCCCACGCGACACACACGCCCGCGAGAAAATCATCGCCGGGCGCCGCGTCCTCCGCGAGCACCTCGTCGCCGCGATCGCCGTAGTAACCGACGGCGGACGCCGCGACGAGGACGAGCGGGCGCGTCCGCTCGGACGATGCGCCGATCGCCTCGACGACGCGGCGCGTGCCGAGGACGCGGCTGTCGCGAATGCGCGCGCGCTTCTCGTCGGTCCAGCGTCCGTCGGCGACCGAGTCGCCCGCGAGGTGGAAGACGACGTCGACGCCGTCGAAGGTGCCCGGAGCGATCGCGCTCGTCGCGTCCCACGTTCGCGCGTCGACGTCGCCGAGGTGCGCCTTTGCCTTCTCGGCATTTCGGCTGAGGACGATCGGTTGCTTGAAGCGCTTCGTGAGCAGCGTGCCGACGAAGCCGGTGGCACCAGTGATGAGCGCGCGTGTCGGAGAGGGCATCGAGGAGGAGCTTAGGCGGGAACGATCTCGATGTGGGTGATCTCTGCAGGGGCGCCGAGGCGCATCGGCGGACCCCAGTAACCCGTGCCGCTGCTCACGTAGATTTGCGAATCGCCGTGCGCGTGGAGGCCCGCGACGTACGGCTGCTGCAGGCGCACCATGAAGTTCCACGGGAAGATCTGCCCGCCGTGCGTGTGACCCGAGAGCTGGAGGCAGACGCCGAGTGCGGCGGCTTCGGCGATCGCGCGCGGTTGATGCGCGAGGAGGACGAGCGCGCGCGACGCGTCGCGACCCTCGAGCGCACGCGGCAAGTCGGCGCCGTGTCCGTTGCCGAACTCGTGCGCGGACCAGTCGTCGATCCCGGCGAGATCGAAGCCGTGCTCGCCGCCGATCGCGACGCGCTCGTTCCGGAGAACGCGCACGCCGAGCGTGCCGAGGAAAGCGACCCACTCCGGCGCGCCCGAGTAGTACTCGTGGTTGCCGGTGACGAAGTAGACGCCGTGCTTCGCGCGGAGCGCTGCGAGCGGCGCGACGAGCGGGCCGATCGCGTCGACCGAGCCATCGACGAGATCGCCCGTGATCGCGACGACGTCGGGCTCGAGCGCGTTGACCTGCGCCACGAGCGCCTCCAGAAATTCTTTGCCGATCGTCGGACCGATGTGGATGTCCGAGAGCTGCACGATCCGGAACCCCGACGACGAGGACGAGAGGCGCGCGAGCGGGACGCGAATCTTCTTCACGGCGACGGCGCGCAGCGCGTTGACGACGCTGGTGGCCGCGAGACCGAGCGCGGCGAGTCCGACGCTGCCCCCGACGATCCGCGCGAGCGCGAGCCTGCGCTCCGCGTCGACCGGATCGATCGACGCGATCTTGCGTCCGAAGAAATGGAGCGCGCGACCGAGATCGCTGACGCCGAGCAAGAGGAGAAGAAAGAAGATGACGCCGAGCCACGTGTACGCGACCCAGAGGAGCGGCGAGTGCACCGCGCGCGGCGCGAGGCGCGACGCAAACGCACCGACGAGCACCAGCGCGCCGAGCACCCCGAGCGACCACGACGCGACCGCGCTCCAAGGCGCGGGCAGGACCGGATCCCGGACGAGGCGCGCCCAGAAATAGTAGTGCGCTCCGAAGAGGAGCGATCCGCCCACGACGAGAAAGACGAGGATGCGCAGCGGGCTCATGCCTGTGGAAGGGTACGATGCTTCGGCGGCGCGTGCGTTCCGGTCACGTCCAGCGGAAGAGCTTCAGCGCGAGCGCGAAGCTCACGACCGCGCACACCGCCAAGTTGAGCGCTTGCGGCGCGACGGCCGCCGCTCCCGCCCCTTCGTTCACCACCGCGCGCAAGGCCTCGTTGAGCGCGGTGAGCGGCAAGAGACGCACGATCGGCTGCATCGCGATCGGGAAATTCTCCGACGGGAAGAAGACGCCGGAGCCGATCATCATCGGGAGCATCACGAAGTTGATGAGGCCGCCGGCGGTCTGCGTGTTGTTGGCGCGCGACGCGACGAGGAGACCGATGCCCGCGAACGTCATCGCGCCGAGCACGACGAGGCCGGCGAGGAGAGCGAGCGATCCGTGCATGCGCACGTCGAACACGAGCCGCCCGAAGCCGAAGAGGAACGGGATCTCGAAGAGGAGAATGACCATCCGCATCGCGACGAACGACATCAAGAAATGGCTGCGCCGCATCGGCGTCGCGACCATCCGCTTGATGAGCTTGCGCGTGCGCATCTCGACGATCAGAAATCCGATCCCCCAGAGACCGCTCGACATGAGGCTCATGCCGAGGAGGCCCGGCAGCAGAAAATCGATGTACCGCGCGCCGGGCTCGGTCACGCGATCGTCGCGCGTCGCGGTCGGATCCGCGCGGCCGTCGGCGCGCTGCAGGCGATCGTCGACGATGAGGCGCGCGAGGCGGCTCTGCGGGCGCGTCTCGTCGAAGCGGTACGTGCGCGGGACGCTCGGCACGACGACGACGGCGACCCTGCCGGTGCGCAGCGCTTGCGACGCGGCGGCGGGCTCTTCGATCGTCGCCTTCACGTCCGCCGCAACCAGCGCCGCGTGGATCCGCTCGGCCCCCTCGCCCGCTTCGACCGCCGCGCGCACCGGCTCCGGCGGACGATTTCGAAACGCGATCCCGAGCGCGAGCGACATCAGGATCGGAAACCCGAACGTCCAGAAGACCGCGCCCGGCTCGCGGATGAACATGCGAAGACGCGCGAGCGTGAGCTCGGCGAGCGGCGACCTAGTCACGGAGGTGCCTCCCGGTGAGCGTGACGAAGACGTCCTCGAGCGTCGCGCGCCGTGTCGACAAGCGCTCGAGCACCGCGCCCGACGCGCGCGTGTGATCGAGGAGCGCCGGCAGCGAGACGTGCACCTGCTCGACGGTGAGCGCGAAGCCGTCCGCGACACGCCGCGCCGCGTGGACGCCCGGGAGCTCCGCGAGCGCCGCTTCGTCGAGCGCGACACCAGACGTCGCGAGCTCGATCACTTCCTGCCCGCCGAGCGACGCGATGAGCTCGGCCGGCGTCCCCTGCGCGATTCGCTTTCCGTGATCGACGACGGCGACCCGATCGCACAGCCGCTCCGCCTCGTCCATGTAATGCGTCGTGAGCACCACGGTGCGGCCGCGCGCGCGAAACGCCTGCACGACGTCCCAGAGCTGAAGGCGCGATTGCGGATCGAGCCCCGTCGTCGGCTCGTCGAGGAACACGAGCTCCGGATCGCCGACGAGCGCGCACGCCACCGCCAGGCGCTGCTTCTGCCCGCCCGAGAGCTTGCCGTACCAAGTCTTCTTCTTCTCCTCGAGCGACACGAGCGCGAGGATCTCGGGCACGTCGCGCCCCGTGCGAAAGAACGATCGAAAGAGCTCGAGGATCTCGACGACGGCGAGGTTGTCGGGCAGATGCGTCTGCTGGAGCGACACGCCGAGCTTCTCGCGCAGCGCCCGCTCGTCGCGCGCCCACGTCATGCCGAGGATCTCGACGTCACCCTCGGTCGGCGCGAGCAGCCCCTCGAGGATCTCGACCGTCGTCGTCTTGCCGGCGCCGTTCGGCCCGAGGAGACCAAAGCACTCGCCGACGCCGATCTCGAGATCGAGCCCGTCGACGGCGACCGTCCCGCCCTCGTAGCGCTTCTTCAGCCCATGGCACCGAACCGCGAGCACGGCCGAACTCGTAGCACGGAGCGCCGAAACGATTTCACGAAACGATTTCGCGAAACCTCGCGGCGCGCGATCCGATGAAACAGGGCATGCGAATCGATCGAGGCTCGGCTCCGTTCGGAATGGCGCTCGAGGCGCGCGCGCGCACGCAGCTCGCGGTGACTCCGTTCCCGGGCGCGTCAGATATCTCGCCGACGTTCCAGTCGCAAGTCGCGGCGATGGCGCAGCGTCTCGGTGTCGATCCGGCGCACCTGCTCGCGGTGATCTGGTTCGAGAGTCGCCTCACGCCGAACGCGAAGAACCCCGCGAGCAACGCGGTCGGCCTGATTCAGTTTCTCCCGTCGGTCGCGGCGGATCTCCTCGGTCTCCGCGGCGCGGGGCGTGAGAAGCGCGCGATCGCGACGATCGAGAAGATGCCCGCGGAGGATCAGCTCGGGCTCGTCGAGGCGTACCTCGGACGCGTGATGCGCGGGCGTCGGATCACGTCGCTTCGCGATTTGTACATGTGCGTCCTCTTTCCGACGGCGGTCGGACGTGGATCGGGATTCGCGATCGCGCGGTCCGACGCATCGACGCCGCTCGGGCGCGCGGTCTACGCGCAGAACGCGGCCCTCGACGCGAACAAGGACGGCATCGTCACGGCGGGCGAGGCCGCGGCGGCGGTCGAAGGGGCGTCGCGCATGCCGGCGCTGAAGAAGATCGTCGCGGACGTGACGGCTCCGGCGCTGCCTCCCGGTGCGCTGCGTGCGTGAGTCGTTCGTGCTACTTCGCGGACCATGACGAACGCGGCGCGATCGAACGAGGTGCTCTCGGCGCT
>JAYVXB010000150.1:0-7562 GCA_043785585.1 Deltaproteobacteria bacterium
CCTTCGAGAGGCTCCCTGCGATCTGCTCGCGCTGCTTCGCTTCAATGCCGATGTTGACGTTCATGACCTCTGACCTCCGATGCAGGACAAGGTGCGGCCTGATCCAAGACATCTCTAATACTTCGTTGGGATGACGTCGATAGCCCGAGCCTATCGCGCTACGGGCGGCGGCCGACGACATCGCGCATCGTCTGCGCCAGCGCGCGGAGCGCCGGGATCGACGGCGTCGTCTTGCGCCACGCGAGCGCTAGAGTCCGGTAAGGACCGCGCGGCCCGAACGCTCTCGCGACGAGCGCCCGCGCTCGGTTCTCCGTCTTGAGCGAGATGCGCGGAAGGAGGGTGATGGCGGTGCCGCCCGCGACCATCTGCGCGAGCGTCGAGAGGCTGGTCGCGCGCATGCTCGCCTCGCCGGCGGCGGCGCGGTGACACACCGCCAGCGCCTGCTCGCGGAAGCAATGGCCGTCGTCGAGGAGGAGCACGGTCTCGCCCTCGAGCTCTTCGAGCCGCGCCGGCGCCTTGTTCCGCGCGAGGCGGTGGCCCTTCGGCAAGGTGAGGAAGAAGGCGTCTCGCCCGAGCGGCTCGTGATCGAGCTCGCCGAGCTCCGACTCGACGGCGAGGATGCCCGCGTCGAGATCGCCCGATTCGATCCGCGTCACCAGCTCGCGGGTCTTCTCCTCGATCCAAAGAAGCTGCAGCCGCGGAAACTCGGCGTGGAGGACCGGCGCGAGCTCCGGCAAGAGATACGGAGCGACCGTCGGGATCACGCCGATGCGCAGCGTCGCCGCGAGCGGATCGCGCGACTGCTCGACAGTCGCGACGAGATCGTCGGCGTCCATGAGCACGCGCCGCGCTCGCTCGAGGAAGGCTTCGCCGGCAGCGGTGACGACGACGCCGCGCGGGAGGCGCTCGAAGAGGATGACGCCGAGCGCCGACTCCAGTTGCGCGATCTGCGTCGAGAGCGACGGCTGCGCGACCGCGCACGCCTCGGCGGCGCGACGGAAGTTGCGGTGCTCGGCCACCGCGAGCACGTACTGGAGCTGGCGCAGCGTAACTGGATGGGGAGCCCAGCGCGTCATCGCCGTCGACGTCAGGGCTCGCGGTAGAAGCGCGGTACGCGACGCGAGATCGACGTGAGCACTTCCCACGCGATCGTCTCCGCGTGCGCAGCCACCTCGTCTGCGCCGATGAAGTCGCGACCGAGCGGACCTTCTTGCGCGCCGAGGATGACCGCCTCGTCGCGGATGGCGACGCCGGGGAGATCGGTGACGTCGAGCATCGTCATGTCCATCGACACCGCGCCTACGATCGGAGCACGCTTGCCGCGGACGATCGCGTGGCCGCGGTTCGTCAGGAGACGCGAGAGGCCGTCGGCGTAGCCCATCGGGATCGTCGCGATGCGCGATCGACGCGGCGCGCGCCAGAGCGCGCCGTAGCCGACGGGTTGCCCGGCGTCGATGTCGCGGATGTCGATGACCTCGGTGCGGACGCGCATCACTTGCCGAAGCTCGCCGACGAGCGCTTCGCCGCGGGTTGCGTCTCCGACGCGCGGAGCGACGCCGAAGATCGCGACGCCCGGGCGCACCGCATCGAGCCGACCGAGCCCGCGCAAGAGCGCGGCGCTGTTCGCCGCGTGCCGCACCTCGGCGCGAACGCCGTGGCGCGCGAGGAGCGCCGTCGCTTCGTCGAAGCGGAGCATCTGCTCGTTCGTCTCGGCCGGCGTCGCGGAGTCGGCGCACGCGAGGTGCGTCATGAGGCCGGTCACGCGCACCTCCGGGAAGTCGTCGAGGCGTTCGGCGAACGCTGGGAGCGCTTCCATCGTGACGCCGAGGCGCGCCATGCCGGTGTCGATCTTGAGGTGAACGTCGATCGGTCCGAGCGCGCGCGGGCGGGCGCCGCTGCGAACGAGGCGCGCGAAGCCCTCGACGTGCCCAAGGTCGTAGACGACGGGGACCAGATCGCGCGCGATGACCTCGTCGTGCGCGCCGCCGTAGTAGCCACCCATCACGAGGATCGGCGCGCGGATGCCCGCCTCGCGAAGCTCGACCGCTTCTTCGAGGAGCGCGACGCAGAACCCGTGCGCCCCCGCGCGCTCGAGCGTTCGCGCGACCGCCGCCGAACCGTGTCCGTATCCGTCGGCCTTGAGCACCGCCCAGACCTTCGACGCGCCGGCGTGACGCGCGACGATCCGGAGGTTGTGACGCAACGCTTCGAGGTTCACCTCGGCGCGCGTCGGGCGCACGGCGTCGGCTGGCGCGGCGCGACGCGGCTTGAGAACGCGCGGCTCCGACGGCGCGGCAAGCGGGACCCGTGCCGGTTCGACGCTCTCGCTCACGACTCGAGCAGGAACCTCGGTGGTCGGGGTCGGCGCAGGATCGGGGAGCGGCGTGGAAATGGTCATGCGTACTCAACGCGCGTGGCGGTCGGCAGGATTCCTCGTTACCACTTCGCGGGCCGAGCGGCCAAGTGCGCGCCCGTGCAGCTAAACCGGTGGCGGAGGCGTGGCCGCGAGCGCGCGCTCGGGTGCTTCTGCGCGTTCGTGTGCAAACTGCATGCGGTACAGGCGCGCGTAGAGGCCCCCCTTCGCGAGGAGCTCGTCGTGCGTTCCGGTCTCGGAGACGCGCCCCTTGTGGAGGACGACGATGCGGTCGGCCGCGCGGATCGTCGATAGCCGATGCGCGATCACGATCGACGTCCGCGCCTGCATGACGGCGTCGAGCGCAACCTGGAGTCGCGCCTCGGTGTCCGAGTCGACGCTCGCCGTCGCCTCGTCGAGAATCAGGATCGGCGCGTCGCGGTAGAGCGCACGCGCGAACGCGAGGAGCTGGCGCTCGCCGGCGCTGAAGTTCGCGCCGCGCTCGTCGACCCTCGCGTCGAGGCCCCCCTCGCGCCGCTCGAAGAGCTCGAGCGCGCCTATCTTCTCGAGCGCACGCGTCGCGCGCGCGCGGTCCGGCTTCGCGTCCGCCATCGCGATGTTCGACAACACCGTCCCGGCGAAGAGAAACACGTCCTGCGGCACGACCGCGAAGCTCCGCCGCAGCTCGTGCGCGTCGTACTCGGAGACGTCGCGACCGAAGACCTTCACGCTCCCCGCGTCGGCGTCGTACAGCCGAAGGAGCAAGCTCGCGATCGTCGTCTTGCCTGATCCCGTCGCGCCCACGAGCGCCACCTTCTCGCCGCGGCGCGCGTGCATGCTCACTTCTTTGAGCACCGGCGTCCCCTCTTTGTACGAGAAGACGACGCGGTCGAGCGACACGACGTCGTCGCCGCCGTCCGTCTCGACCTTCGCGCCCGACGCGGGTGGGTGCACCGCCTTCTCGTCGAAGAGCTGGAAGATCCGCTCGGCACCCGCCATCGCGCTCTGCATGATCGTGTAGCGCGTCGAGAGCATGCTGATCGGCTCGAAGAACTGGCGGATGTACTGCGTGAACGTGACGAGGAGCGCGAACGTCACGCGGTGATCGCCGATGTGATCGAAGCCTGCCCACCAGAGGATGCTCGCGATGCACAGCGTCGACACCATCTCGATCGCCGCGTCGAGGACGGCCTCGTAGTAGACGGATCGCTTGTTGGCCTCGCGATACGCGACGTTGATCTCGTCGAACTCGGCGGCGGCGGCGTTCTCGCGACCGAACGCTTGCACGACGGAGATCCCGCTCACCTGCTCGTTCAAGAACGCGTTGAGGCGCGCCGTCTTCGCGCGAATGTCGCGGAACGCTTCGCGCGAACGCTTGCGCACGAAGTTGACGATGAGACCGACGACCGGCAGCGCGACGAACGCGATGAGCGACATGCGCCAGTCGAGGACGAGCATCATCACGACGATGCCGCCGAGCGTGACGAGATCCCCCATCGCGTTGAGGACGCCCTGCGCGAAGAGCTCGCCCACGGCGTCGACGTCGTTCGTCGCGCGCGTGACGAGGCGCCCGACCGGCGTGCGATCGTAGAAGCGAAGGTGCAGACGCTGCAGGAACATGAACACCGAGCGCCGCAGATCCGACATCGATCGCGCGCCCGCGAGCTGCATCGCGTAGATCTGCGCGTAGCTCATGAGCTGCATCACGACGAGCAGCGCCGCGAGCGCCGCGCCGTCGCGCATCAAGCCCGCAGCGTCGCGCGTCGCTGCCTTCGTGACGACGTCGCCCATCACGAGCGGTCGCAAGAGCCCCATTCCCGTGAGGAAGAAGAGCATCACGAGCGACAGAACGACGAACCTGGAGTGCGGTGCGAGGTACGGCCAGAGGCGCCGGATGAGGCGTGCGTCGTACGCTTTTCCGATCGAGCTCTCCTCGTGGAACGCCTTCAGCTTCTCGGCCGCGCGCGACGCCGGCGCGACGCTCTTCGGTGCGTCCTTCGCGCTCACGACGTCGCCTCCACGGGCCCTGGCGCCGACGTGATCGGGAGATCGTCGAGCTCGTCGAGCTCGCTCGCCATGCGCTGCTCTTCCGCGAACGCCGCGTAGAGACCGCCCGCGCGCACGAGCTCGTCGTGCGTCCCCTGTTCGATGATCCGTCCTTCGTCGAGCACGATGATCGAATCGCACCGCGCCGCCGCCGCCACGCGGTGCGTGATGAGAACGACGGTGCGTCGCTCGGCTTGTCGCTCGATCGCCTCGAGGATCGCCGCTTCGGTGCGCGCGTCGACCGCGCTGAGTGGATCGTCGAGGACGAGGATCTTCGGCTCCCAGACGAGCGCGCGCGCGAGCGCGACGCGCTGCTTCTGGCCGCCCGAGAGCTGAACCCCACGCTCGCCGACGACGGTGTCGAACTGCTCCGGCAGCGTCAGGATCTCACCGAGCACCTGCGCCTCCATCGCGGCGTGGCGAATGCGTTCCATCGCGGCGGGCGAGTCGGGATCATCGAGCGCGAAGCCGACGTTGCGCGACACCGTCGTCGAGAAGAGAAACGCGTCTTGCTGCGCGTAGCCGATTTGCGATCGCACGGCCGCGAGCGGGAGCTCGCAGACGTCGATGCCGTCGATGCGCACCGCACCCGGTGGCGTCGGCAAGAGGCGCGCGAGCAAGAGCGCGAGCGTCGTCTTGCCCGAGCCGGTGCGCCCGACGATCGCGAGCGACTCCCCTGCGCGCACCTCGAACGACACCCCGTCGAGCACCTTGCGCGGCGTCGCGTTCTTCGCGCCTGCCGCTGCGTCGCGCGCCGCGTACGAGAAATCGAGGTTGGCGACGCGCAGCGATCCGTTCACGTGCGACGGCGCGCGCCGCGTCCCGTCCACCACCTCGGGCTTCGCGTCGAAGACTTCCTTCAGCCGAGAAAAACCGGCGCGGCCGCGCTGGATCATCGACCACGCGAAGCCGAGCGCGATCATCGGCCACGTCATGCGAACGAACGCGAGCCAGAACGCGAAGAAGTCGCCCTGCGAGAGTCCGCCGCTCGCGGTGCCCTTCAGCAAGAGCGTGCCGCCGTACCAGAAGAAGACGAGCATCCCGATCGCCGCCGTCGCGCCCGCGATCGGCTGAAACGATCCGCGGAGGCGCGCGAGCGACAGGCTCGCCTGCAGGTACCGCTCGTTCGCGACCTCGAAGCGCTCGCGCTCGCGCTCCTCGAGCGCGAAGCTTCGCACGACGCGCACGCCGGCGAGGTTCGCCTGCACCACTTCGCTCAGGTGCCCGAGCGCGTCCTGGTTCTCGCGCGTCGCCGCGAAGAGCTTTCGCGACACCGTTCGCGAGAGCATCACGAGGATCGGAATGTTCGCGAGGCACACGAGCGTGAGAAAAGGCGAGAGCGTCACCATCACTTGCAGCGTGCTCGCGAACGCGAAGACGACGTTGATGATGTTGAGAACGCCGAACCCGTAGAGCAGGCGCACCTGCGCGAGATCGCTCGTCGCGCGGCTCATGATCTCGCCCGCGCTCATCTTTCGATAGAACGCGGTGCCGAGCTTTTGCAGCCGGTCGAGCATCAAGAAGCGCATCTCGTATTCGACGTCGCGCCCCGCGTTGAAGATGAACCAGCGGCTGGCGACGCGCGTCACGAAAGCGCCCACAGCGATGACGAGCATCATGAGCGCGGGCGCCGACGGCGCGCCGCCTTCGTTGCCGAAGATGCGATCGATCGCGTGCTTCGAGAGCCAGTCGATCCGATTCATCGCGAGCTGAAACGCGCCGAGCATGATCATGCCGAGCACGTACGCCGGGAGATGCCGGCGAAGCTGGCCGCCTAAGGTCGCGGGGAGCTGGGTCGGGTCGAGCTTCTGCAATGCGGTGGTGGGGGAACGCGGGGTTCGATGCCGGCAACGGCGATCTGGTTACGAGGAGAAACGCGCCTATCGCGCCGGGAGCGGGCGCCGGTGCGACGACGACAGAACGGGGCGATCGCCCCCTTTGGCGCTGACGATGAGGTCTTTCACCTCGAGACGCATCGCGAGGAGGCCGAGCATGACGCGAGCGCCGCCTTCGCCGTCGAGCTCTTGCACGATGCCGACTTTACCTTCGAACGGGCCGCTCAGCACTTGGACGCGCGCACCCTTTTCGACGGGGGCGCTCGGATCGACCTCGGTTACGCGCGGTGCGCGGCGCGCGAGCGGACGCAGCGGCAAGACGGCGCGCGGCGCGCGCGGCAGGGCGGCTCCATCGGCGACCGCAGGCGGAGGTGCCGAATGCTCGGAGTCCGAGTCAGGGGTCGCGCGCTCGCGTGCTTTTCGTTCGCCGTCGCGCCACGCGCGCCCTTCGTCGCCGCGCTCTTTGGCGCTGACGCGCTTCTGTCGCTCGCGCTCCTGGCGCGCCTCCCACTCGGCGACGTCGCGCTCCGCTTCCTCGTGCGCGCGCGCTCGAACCGCACGCGCCGCGTCCCACTCGCGATCGAGCACGGCGAGGTCGTTGTCCGGTGCCCACGCGACGAGCTTGAAGAGCGGACCGAGCGCGACGATCGCGTCCTCGAGCTGCTCGTCGAGCAAGTCGGTGTGCGCGAGCACCACGTCGCGCGGAACGCTCCACCCGATCCACAGCGGCGCCTTCTCGACGTCGGCCCGATCGAGGAGCGCGCGCACCTCGTCGTTCGTCGCGCGCTGCGCTTGCGCCCGCTCGGGCGCTTCCATGTTTGCGGTGGCGAGCCCGATAGAAAATTGCTCTGGCAACGCCTCGAGCGCCGCCGTGAGCTCGAGCGCGCGCCCGGGATCGGCGAGCCTCTCGCGCAAGTTGCGCGCGTCGACCCACGCCTCGACGTGCACTTCGATGCTGACTTCGACGCGCGCGCTGTCGAGGCGGAGCGCGAGGTACGCGTGGTTCTTGTGCGGTGACGGATCGCCGAGCACCGAAGCCAGCGATCGCTTCTGGTCGAGGAGCCGCTCGAGCTCGGCGCGTGCGACCGCATCGCGCCAGAAGAAGACGCGCTGGCAGTCGACGCGTCGCGCGTTGCGAACGCTCGGGTGCTCGTCGGAGCCCGTCGCCTCGACCGCGATCCCCATGTCTTCGAGGCGCGCGACGACACCGCGCGCCCACGCGAGCATTCGCTGTTTGAGCTCGAGACGCGGGCGCGTGAACGCATTCGACGTCGCCCGCTCGGGCAGGTACGCGTCGAAGTCGCCCTCCGTCAGGTGCAGGGGCGGAT
>JAYVXB010000151.1:0-2261 GCA_043785585.1 Deltaproteobacteria bacterium
CGCGTACCTGATCAACGAGAACAACAGCACGATGACGGCGTTCTCGCTCGACGGCGCGACGGGGCGACTCGCGCCGATCGAGACGCAGTCGACGCTCCCCACGGGCTTCGCCGGCGCGAACACCGGCGCGGAGGTCTGGGTGCATCCGTCGGGGGCGTTCGTTTACGGATCGAACCGCGGGCACGACAGCGTCGTCGTCTTCGCGATCGACGCCGTCACCGGCAAGATGACGCTGAAGGGCCACACCAAGACCGGCGGCACGACTCCGCGCGACTTCACGATCGATCCGACGGGCACGTTCCTCTACGCGGCGAATCAGGGGTCGAGCACCATCGTGCCGTTCAAGATCGACGCCGTGCTCGGCACGCTCACGACGACCGCATCGAGCGTAAACGTGACGTCGCCTTCGTTCGTTGGAGTCGTGCGACTTCCATAGGATGGAGATTCACAGGAAGACGGGAAGGTCAGAGGGATTTGACCCAAACCAACTTCCTCTCGCTTCCCGTCTTCCTGTGAAAATCCCGATCAGAGATCGCCGACCTCGAACGTCATGCCGGCCTTGCGGAGGCGCTCGATGAGGCGCACGCCCATGCACGACGCGGGCGTGAGCACGCCGCCGCCTTTCGCGATTCCGTCGTCGAGCGCGAGGCAGACCGCGGACTCGCCGAGCATCTTCGCGGTCTCGCCGTAGCCAGGATCTTGTTGGCCCTTCACCGTGCCGAGGAGCTTCGCGGGGGGCGCGCCGTTCTTTGCCTCGACGATGCCGACGAGGCGTGACGTGAAGTGGCCACTCTCGCGCGTCGCCTTCGACGGGCCCTCACCTGGCGACGGCAACACCGTCTTCGCGAGGAGCGACCGCATCGGCGCGAGCGACACCGCGCCGACGAACGCGCCGATCCCCGCGGTCATTCCGGCGGCGGCGACCCATCCTCCGGGGCCGGGCGGAAAGCTCATCGCTTCGCTGTACCGAAAATCTTTCCCGTACGAGTAGCCGAGCAGCGCGTTCGATCGGCGCACGACGCGCGTGTTGATCGCCGCCATCACGAACGGCCCGGTCCATCGTCCGAGATCGTCGTCGTACTTCACGCCGCGCTGGTCCGGCCCGTCGGGGCCGCGCTCTTCGCGATCCGGATCGAGCGCGTACGGATCCGCAGCGATGCGCGCGACCTTGCGATCGCGCGACGCGGTCTCGACGAGGTTGAGCATGCTCGCGATCGTGCCGCCGCTGATCCCGCCTTTGCTCTCGCCGGCGAAGTACTTCACCTGCACGCACCTGGCGCCGTGCTCCTTCTTCGCGTGCTCTTGGAGCATCAAGACGCCGAGGTCGGACGGGATCGAGTCGTAGCCGCAGCAGTTGACGATCCGCGCGCCCGTCTCTTTCGCGCGCGCGTGGTGCGCGTCGATCATGTCGCGGATGAAGGGCGTCTCGCCGGTGAGATCGCAGTAGTCGGTCGCGGCCTCGACGCACGCGGCGACGAGCTCGCGCCCGTGGATCGCGTACGGGCCGACGGTCGTGCAGACGACGCGGACGTCGCGGACGATCTTGTCGAGCGACGCGCGATCGCTGCTGTCGCCGACGACGATCGCGAGCTCGGCGGCGCGCGGATCGATCGCGCAGAGCTCGGCGCGCACCGCTTCGAGCTTGGCCTTGCTGCGACCGCCGAGGGCCCACTTGAGATCGCCGCGGACGCCGTATTTTTTCAGGAGGTACTCGGCGGTGAGCCGACCGGTGAAGCCGGTGGCGCCCCAGAGGAGGACATGGAGGGGACGGGACGCGCGGGGAATGGGGGTGTCGCTCACGGCGCGGACGTTAGCAGACGTGAACGCCGCGCGCGTCCCGTGGTACGAGGTCGCGATGCGCATCGCGTCGCTCGCCCTCGTCGTGCTCGCAGCGTGCGGCGCTCCGCCGCTCCCGCCTCCCCCGCCCGCTCCGCCGCTCGCGCCAGCGATCACGTCGCCGACGCCGAGCGGGAGCGCGCCGACAGCTCCGCCTTCCACGGATGCGGGCACGCCGAACGCAGCGACGACGACGCCGAAGCTACGATACACGTCGAAACCGATCGCGCTCCCCGGCGCGAGCGGCGCCGTGTCGCTCGACTACCTGGCGTACGACAAGACCAACGGCCGCATTTGGATCCCCGCCGGAGACACCGGCAGCGTCGACGTGCTCGACGTCGCGAGCGGCAAGCTGACGCGCATCGAAGGATTCAAGACGGCCGAGCGCGAGATCCGCGGGAAGAAGCGCGTGCTCGGGCCGAGCT
>JAYVXB010000152.1:0-7551 GCA_043785585.1 Deltaproteobacteria bacterium
CGAGGCACCGACGATCCTGGGCTCGCGGAGATCGATCTCGAGGAGGTCGAGATGGACGCGCTCGTGGCGGAGCTCCTCGCGAGCTCACGCGTCGAGTTCTCCGCGCTCACCAAGACGAAGCTCGACGTCGCGGAGGTCGCGGCGCGTGCGCTCGAGCGCGCGGCGCTCCCGGCGAGTCTTCTCACGATCGACGCGAGCGCGAAGGGCGCCACGCTCGCCGCCGATGCGACGCTGCTCGCGCGCGCGCTGGCGAACCTGCTCGAGAACGCGAAGGCGCACGGCGGCGGCCCGACGGCGCTCGTCGTCCGCGTTCGCGACGCGCGCGTCGCGTTCGACGTCGAAGACGCCGGACCGGGCTTCGCGCCGGGCGAAGAGACGCAGGTGTTCGAGCCGTTCTACCGAGGCGCGACGTCGAACGGCGATCGCCCGTCGCTCGGACTGGGGCTCGCGCTCGTGAGGCGAATCGCGGAGGCGCACGGAGGGCGCGCGTACGCGGAGGCGCGTGAAGGCGGGGGCGCCCGCGTCGGCATCGAGATTTGATTTGAACAGGAGGGTCGAAAGCTCGAAAGGATCTAGGCGCTGGACCTTCGGATCTTCCGATCTTCCTGTGAAACCCTCTCGCGGCGCCGCGCAACGAGCGCCATCCACACGAGGATGAGGATGAGCGACGCGCGCTCTAGGATCGCGAGCGCGCGTGGCCCCGGGTCTTCGCCGAAGAGCTGCCGCACGTAGAGCGCGAAGTCGGCGCACGACACGACGAGCATGACGACGCCGATGCGCGTCGTGATGCGCGGTGCCGCCTCGTGGCGCCGCATCTCCACGACCGACACGAGCGCCGCCGCGAGCCCCGGCACACCTCCAATGACGATCGCGAGACCGTGCGCATCACCGAATCGATCGGCCGGCATGAGCGCGACGGCGGCAGCGCCCGTGACGCTCGCGCCACCGAGCCAGCGCACCGCCGCAGCGACGCGCGGGCGCGCACGGAAGATGCGCCCGAGCCGCCAGAAGAGCGCGAGCAGTCCGCCCGCGAGCCAGAGCATCGCGACCTGCGTGAGCACCGAGCCGACGCAGTTGGGCTTTCCATCGAGCGCGACGCGGCGTTCGAGGTCGCACAGGAAGTTGAGCCAGAAGTCGTTGCCCGGCGCCGCGCGATCCCAGCCATTGCCGCCCGGGTAGATCGCCATCGCGACGACGATCAGACCGGAGAAGCCGGCGATCGCCACGACGATCGCGTTCGACAAAGCACGGTCGACGCGCATCGCGCGCGTCCCATCGATGTTCATGGCGTCGCGTAGAGCAGCGAGCGTGCCGCACGCCGCTCGCTCGGCGATCGTACTGCCGCCACACGTACGGAACGCGGCGCGCGAGCAAGGACGTGCACTCCGTGTGCAACCCGCTGCACATGACGCGTGGTCACCGCATGGCGCGCTGACAGCAAGTCGCGTTCGCCGGCACGGGCGCGGTATCCTCGCCGCGGAATGAACCGTGTGGACTTGCTCGTCGCGGGCGGCCTGGCGATCGCGGCTCTCGCGACCCGCCTCGAGCTCCCGCGCGCAGCGATCGCCGCGCCGCCTGCAGCGTCCGCCGCGTCGAAGCGCATCGTGTCCGCGTCCGCACTCACGCCCACGCCCACGCCCACGCGCGCGTGCACGCCGCTCACGCCCACGCTCCCCGAGCTCATCTCCGTCCAAGAGCTCGACCACGCCCCCATCCCGCCGCTCGTCGACGGCGATCGCCTCGCGCCGTTCTACGAACGCCTCGCGCGCACGCTTCGAGGCACGGCGGACGATCACCTTCGCATCGGCTTCTACAGCGACTCGAACGGCTGCCAAGATTTTCTCGCGGGCGAGATGCGCCGATGGCTCCAGACGCGATGGGGCGACGCGGGCCACGGGTACCTCGCGCTCGGCAAGCCGTGGGACTGGTACGTCCACCGCGACGTGCGCCACGGCGTCGATCGCACGCTCTGGACGTCGTACGTCGTCTCGAGCCGCCCCGCGCCCGATGCGTATTACGGCCACGGGCTCATCGCGGCGGAGTCCGCGATCCGCGGCGCGGTCACGTGGTTTCAGACCGCAGAGAGCGACGCGCTCATCGGCCGCACGCTCAGCCGCGTCGAGCTCTGGTACTTGCAGCGACCCGGCGGCGGCGCGTTCGACGTCTTCGTCGACGGCGAGAAGAAGGAGACGATCGACACGCGCGCGTCGTCGATCGCCGCCGCGTACCACGCCATCGATCTCCCCGACGCTCCGCACGCCGTGAAGATCACGCCGCGTGGAGGCGCCGCCGTTCGTCTGCTCGGCGCGACGCTCGAGCGCGGCGGGACACCGAGCTTCATCGTCGACGGCCTCAGCGTCGGCGCCGCGAACTGGCGCACGATGCTTCGCGACGACGCCGCCATGGACCGCGCGACGCTCCGCCATCGCGGCTACGGCATCCTCATCTTGCACATGGGGACGAACACGTGGACCGGCGAGCCGAAGCGCGCCGAGATGATGCGCGCCGTCCTCGCGCGCCTCCGCGAATCGATCCCCGAGGTGCCGCTCCTCGTCTTGAGCTCTCCCGACACGTACTCCGACGGCGAGCTCATGGCCCGCATCGTCGTCCCCGAGCAGCGGGGCATCGCGCACGATCTCGGCGCGGCGTTCTTCGATTTCCACGCGGCGATGGGCGGACAAGGCTCGATGCAGCGTTTCTTCCGCAACAAGCTGGCGATGAACGACGTCGTCCACTTCAACGAGCCCGGTGGCGCGTTCATGGGGCGTCGCGTGCTCCACGCGCTCTGGCGTGACTTCGCGCGGTGGCTCGCGCAGCATCCGGAGGCAGGGTGCTGACGATGCCTATCGAGCTGCCGATTCGTTACCGCAAGGCGCGCGCGTGGATGGCGTCGTTCCCGTGTCCGTTGTCGGCGCTGTCGCGTCTCTTGCCCGATCCGTCGCTGCGCGCGGTGAGCGTGCTTCCCGGCGTCGCGCCGCTGACCGTCGCGGTGTTCCAGTGCGAAGACACGTCGATCGGCGCGCACGCGGAGGTGGTGCTCGGGTTTCCGGTGCGTCATCGCAAGTCGACGGCGGTGCCGCTCGTCGCGCTGCTCGCGGAGAGGTGGCTCATCGATCTCGGCGTCTGGGTGCACCTGCTCGCGGTCGACTCGGCGGACGCGGAGGGCGCGGCGAAGGAGACGTGGGGGCTTCCTGCGATGGCGACGAAGATCGCGATCGACGTGCGCGTCGACCGCGCGGCGTGCACCGTCGCGGACGACGACGGCGCGATCTTCAGCGTCGAGTTCGATCGCCCCACGGCGCCGTCCGAGCCGATGCACTTCCCGCTGCGCCTCTGGTCGAAGCGCCACGCCGAGCTGCTCCGCACGGACCTCGACGTCGACGCCGTCGGATCGCTGCGACGCGTCGGATCGCGCGCGCGGATCACCTTCGAAGACCACCCGCGCGTCGCGGCGTTCCGAAGCCTGAACCTCCAGCGCGCGAACGCGCTCGAAGTGCGCTGGCTCGACGCTTACCGCACCGCGCTCGACGTGCCGGCGGCGCGCTTCCTCGCCGCGACGTAGCTCTGAGACGTAAAAGAGAAACCGTCAGGTCCGCTCGGAAACCATACTGCGCCCATGAAGCGTTGGGCGGGGGTCCTCGGGGTCTTGGTTTTTCTCGCGGCGTGCTCGTCGCATTCGTAGTCGCCGCCTGCGCCGCCTCCTCCGACGGCGGTCTACACGGTCGCCGCGCAATCGCGCCTCTCGCCGTACCCGTCGAACCGATACGCCAAGGCGGATCCGACGACGGCCACGGGGATCCGCGTCGCGATTGGCGCGGACAACACGAACGATCGCCTGCTCACCGTGTTCCCCGACACCGTCGCGGCGTTGAACGAGCTCGATGGCTTCTCGACGCTCGGTGGCGTGTCGATGAGCTTCACGCACGATCTCGATCCGGCCTCGATCCGTCATGACGAACGCGTAGAGCGTCTTCGGTCGCGGGGCTGACGGGCCTCTTCCACGACTCGGGGCTCTTCAGCCTTCTGACGAAATCGCTCGAGCCGGCGGACACGCCGAAGAGCGAGGTCGCGCGCTTCTTCTCGCTGACGCAGGCGATCATGGACCCGGGCGATCCGGCGAACTACGCGCCGTTCGTCGCGCTCGCTGGATTGCCGGGCGTCGCGAATTGGAAAGCGAAGGACGTGCTGCTCCAGGAAGTTCGGCACGACAACATCGTGCCGAACACGTCGTCGGAGCGGCTCGCGCGCGCGACGGGCCTCGCGCAGATCTCACCCGTGCTCGATCCGATCGGCGGCCTCACGCCCGGCGCTCCGGGCGTGTCCGGAAACATGGCGACGGGCGCGACCGGTGGGATCTTCCAGTTCGAGATCGCGGACGGCAAAACGGTCGATCACGGATCGCTCATCTTCGCGACCGAAGGGATCAAGCAGTACGTCGAGTTCTTCCGTGGCTCGCTCGCGGGCGGCCACGGATCGATCATCAACCCGTACGCTCCGTAGACTTTAGAACTGATCGTACGCGGGCCACTTGCTGACGCCGCTGATGATCTTCTGCACCACCGCCGACAGATTGAACGCGCCCCCGTCCCCCGACGGCCGCGTGTTCGCGAGCACCGCGTACGTGTACCCGCCGGGCAGAACCTGAAGGAACGCGATCGTCCCTTCGATATCGCCGTTGTGCCATTGCGGGAGGCCCCACCCGAAGCCGTAGTTCGGATCGTTCCCCTTCGAGTCCTTGATCCCCGAGTCGGTCAGCATCGTCTTGAACGACGCCAAGCTGAGGATGTCCGGCTTCGTCGCGAGGCCGTCGACGCGGACGACGTAGCGCACGAGATCGATCGGCGACGCGACCCAGCCGCCGTGCGCGTCGAAGCGGCTGACGTTGAGCGTGTACGAGTCCGCCGGGTAGTACGCGACCTCGCGCGGACGCTTCCCCGCCGCGCTGTTCGCCGCGATCGCCATGTCGTGCACACCGGCCGGGGCGAGGACGTTGTCTTTGACGAACGTCTCGTAGCTCTTGCCGCTGATCGCCTCGATGACGCGCCCGAGCAGGCAGTAACCGAAGTTCAAGTACTCGAACTGCGTGTTCGCGTTGCGCGTCATCTTGTGCGCCGGATCGTTCAGCATCCACGTGATGAGCTGCGCATGGTTCATCGACGTGTTCATGAACATCGGGTCGCCGTTCGTGTTGCTGAGGCCCGACACGTGCTCGAGGAGATGCTTGATCGTGATCTGGTTGATCTTCGTGTTCGAGGCCGGCGTCGCGAACTGCGCGCTGAGCCGACCGCCCGGACCGAACACCTTGTCACCGAGGCCGAGCTTGCCCGCTTCGACGAGCTTCATGATCGCGGCCGTCGTGATGTTCTTCGACACGCTCGCGATGCGGTACTGGCTCGTCGGTCCCGCTTCTTCTCCGGTGTCCGTGTTCGCGTGCCCGAATCCGGCCGCGTACACGAGTCGTCCGTCCTTCGTGATCGCGAGCGACGCGCCGGGGACGCTGTTGGTCGCCATGTAGCTCTTCATCTGCGACGAGATGAAGCCGAGATCCGCGCCGCTGAAGTGCGCGTTGTCCCAGATGCCGTTGAGCTTCCCCGCGCCGCCCGACGTGAACGCCGTGATGAGGCTCGGCTCGTAACCTTGGTACGCGAAGTTGTCGAAGACGTTCTGGTACCAAGCGTCCGGGATGCCGTGACGCGCGGACCACACGGGGCTCGCGACCTTCTCCCAGATCGCGGCGTACTGATCGCCACCGCCGACGTGGTAGCCGCTGACTTCTTTGAGGCGGTAGCCCTGCGTCGTGTGCAGGTTGAACTCGGTCTGGTACTGCGACGCGCTGAGGCCGTGGCGCGCGAGCCACACCGGTCCGGGCGACTTCTCGAAGATCGCGGCGTAGCTCGCCGCGCCGCCGACGGACGTCCCGTTGACGTGAAGGAGGCGGTAGCCCTGCTTCGTGACGAGATCGTCGAACGCCGCTTGGTACTGCGCGCCGTTCAAGCCGTGACGGCCGACCCACGCGGGGCCGGGCTTCTTCTCCCAGATCGCGGCGTACTTTACCGCGCCGCCTGCCTCGTGACCGCTGACCCACGTCAGTCGAAAGCCTTGGCGCGCGAGCTCGTCGAACGCCTGCTGGTACTGCGCCGCCGAGAGACCGTGACGCGCGGTCCACTCCGGCCCCGACACCTTCGTCCAGAGCGCGGCGTAGTGCTCGGCTCCTCCCGTGACGTAGCCGCTCACCGACTTGAGTCGGAAGCCGGACTTCGCATACTCGTCGAACGCGGCCTGGTATTGCGTCGGCGTGAGCCCGTGACGCGCGACGTACTCGGCGCGCGCGGTGCTCGCGAACGTCGCCAGCGCGAGAAAAATGGCGAGCGCGTGGAAGAAGAGGATCTTGGGAAGGAGTCGCATGGCGCGCACTCTAGAGTAGGCGAGCGCACGGTCCAGCTCCGTCGGTGCGTCATCAGGAGAAGATCATGAAACGGTCAGACTCGCGCGCGCCTCCCGCGTCTTCCGCGATCGGTGTAGACCGTCGCGATGAAGATCGCGATCATCGGAGCCGGAGTGATGGGCTGCGCTGCGGCGCGCGCGCTCGCGAAACGCGGAGCGGAGGTCGTGCTGCTCGAACGCGCGATCCCGGGCGCCGAAGCGTCGAGCGCGGCGGCGGGGATCCTCGGCGCACAGATCGAGATGCACGAGAAGGGCGCGCTGAACGACCTGTTCGTGCGCGCGCGGCGCGAGTACGTGTCGTGGGCGAGCGAGCTCCGCGACGAGACCGGGATCGACATCGGCTACCGCGTGAGCGGCGCGCTCTGGACCGGCCGCACGGACGAGGAGCAAGCTTCGATCGCGAGAGCGGTCGCTTGGCAGAAGAGCGCTGGGCTGAGCGCGGAGCTGCTCGACGGCGCGACGGCGCGAGAGATCGAGCCGTCGCTCGCCGGCGATGTCATCGCAGCGGCGCACTACCCGGACGAATCGCAGGTCGATCCGCCGTTATTGCTTCGCGCGCTCATCGCGTCGCTCGCGCGCACGAAGGTCGATCTGCGATCCGGCGCGACGGTGCAGCGGCTCCTCGTCGAGAACGATCGCTGCGTCGGCGTTCGCCTCGACGACGGCGATCTCCGCGCGGACGCCACGGTGCTCGCGGCGGGGAGCTGGTCGTCGCTCGTTCCCGGCTTGCCGACATCGATGCCGTCGGTGCGGCCGGCGCGCGGGCAGATCGTTCAGCTCGAAGAGCGCCCGCCGCGGTTGCGATCGATCGTCGTCGGCGCCGGAACGTACGCGGTGCCGCGCGGTGACGGCCGCGTCATCTGCGGGTCGACGCTCGAGATGGTCGGCTTCAAGAAAGAGGTCACGGCAGGCGGCGTGCATTCGATCTTGAGCGGGACGCTCGCGACGCTCCCCTCCCTCGCGTCCGCTGCGCTCACGGCGACGTGGAGCAACTTCCGTCCGCACACGCCGGACGAGCACGTGCTCGTCGGCGCATCCACACTCGCCGGACTCTTCCTCGCGACCGGACACAACCGAAACGGGATCTTGCTCGCGAACGAGACGGCG
>JAYVXB010000153.1:0-22185 GCA_043785585.1 Deltaproteobacteria bacterium
ATGCGCGCGGCCCTCGTCATCATGCCGATCGCGTCGCTCGTCGGATACGGCTCGGCGTTCGTCGTCCCGACGTTGACGGTCTTGTTCTGCGCGCGCGTCGCCGAAAGCAGCCTCGACTACTCGCTGTCGAACACGACGAGGCAAGCGTTGTGGCTCGTGACCGCGCGCGACGTGAAATACAAAGCGAAGCAAGTCATCGACTCGTTCGTCGTCCGCGCGGGCGACGCTGTGTCGGCGGGCATCGTGTGGCTCGGTGTCCACACGGCGATGCAGCCGCGCACGTTCATCGGCGTCAACCTCGCGCTCTCGGCGCTCTGGCTCGTGATCGCGATCCTCCTCGCGCGATCGTACAAGCGCATCGTGGACGAACGCGCGGGAGCCGGCGCTTCGAGCTCGGAGGCGGCTAGTTGAATCCGATGCCGCTCGTGACGAGCAGGCCGACGTCGTGCTTGTTGCCGAAGCGATCGTCCGCGGTCGGCTGACCGTCCACGCGAATGGCCGCGTACGGACGGAGCTCGATCACGCGCCACAAGAGCGCGCCGAACCGCATGTCGTAACCGGCGCCGATCTCGACGCCGAGGTGCCAGTTCTCTTCGCGGTTCGCTCCGTGCACGAAGCCGGTGCGAAACTCGGGACCCGCGCGCAGGAAGGCGCCGTCGATCGCGCGCGGCTCGGCGTTGAAGCGGTAGAGCGCCGACAGGTGCGCCGATCCTTCGGTGACGCCCGCCGCGACGCCGCCGCCGAGCGCGAAGATGTCCATGCCAAAGCCCCAATTGTCACCGAAGAATGCCATGCAGAGACCGCCGCCGAATCGGAAGCCCGACGTGAGACCGACGCGCATCGCGGGACACAGCGTGATGCCGATCGCGGTGTTCGATGCGCCGCCGCCTCCACCTGAGTACGGCGCGTACGACCGCGGCGTGCTCGGCGGCGGCGGAGCGCTGGGCGAGGGTGGCGGTGGTGGTGCTGGCGGCGACGGTGGAGGCGGCGCCGTCGGAGGCGGAAGCGGTGGCGGAGGTGGTGATGGCGGCGGTTGCGGAGCGGTGCCCGTCGCGCGCCCCGATGCCGTCGCGCTCCCCGTCGCGCCGCCCGGCCCGACCTGACCTCCGACGCGCACGTGCCCTTGCGCGTCCATGCAGACCGTCGTGCCGGGAACGCACGTGACCGGCGGTTGCGGCTGCTGCGCGAACGCGACGAACGGAACGCCCGACGCGAGCGCGAGGAGCGCCGAGAGAGCACGTCGATTCACGTCGTCGAGAGTAGAGGCAAAGACGGCGACGCGATCTAAAAGAGGCTCCCCTGCGAGCCCGCGATCTTCGCGAAGCTCGTCCCGACGAACGGGAGCACGACGTCGCACACGGGGGCGAGCTGCTTCTCGAGGTAGTGAGCGTAGTCGATCGGCGCCGAGCGCTTCTCGATCGGCTCGGCGCCTCGCACCGTCATGACGTACTCGACCTCGGTCGCCCCCTCCCCCTCTCCTTCCATCATGCGAGCGGCCCTCACGTGCGGCGGCGCGCCGTCGCGCGTGTAGTCGCCGAGCTCGCGACGCAGACGCTTTCGATAGACGAGCTCGTCGTCGAGCGCGCCCGCTGCGAGATCGCGCGCGATCTCTTCGAGCCACGACGCGAACGGCTCGTCGAAGAAGACGCGACGCAGGAGCTCCTTTTGCACGCGGCGCGCGAGCGGAGTCCAATCGGTCCGGACCGCCTCGAGCCCGCGCACGACGAGCTCGACGGATCCCGCCTTGCGCACGATGCCTGCGTAGCGCTTCTTCGAGCCGCGTTCGCTCCCACGCATCGTGGGCATGAGGAAGCGCAGGTAGTGCGATTCGAAGCGGAGCTCCAAGCGGCTCTCGACGCGGACGTCGTGCGCGATCTCTTCGCGTAGCGTCCGCGTGAGCGTCTCGGCGAGCGCACGGCCGCGCGCCGCGGCGTCGCTCTCGCTCGGCTCGTCGCGGAGGTGAACGAAGAGCGAGTCGGTGTCGCCGTAGAGGACCGCGAGCCCTTGGGCTTCGAAGAACGCGCGCGCACGCTCGATGATCGCGTGACCGCGGCGCGTGATCGACGTGGGGAGGCGCGCGTCGAAGAAGCGGCAGCCGGGCGTCCCGAGCACGCCGTAGAACGAGTTCATCAGGATCTTGATCGCGCGGGAGAGCGCGTCGTTCTTCGCGAGCATCGCCTGCGATCGCGCCTCGTGCAGCGTCTCGATCATCGCCGGGAGGATCGCGCCGCTTCGCGCGAACGCCGCGCCGTCTTCGCCCGGGATCGGATCGTCGCCCGGCTGGCAGAGACCGAGCGGATCGATTTGAAACGTGCGAATGATGCTCGGATACAAGCTGCGAAAGTCGAACGCGAGCACGTCGCGGAAGAGACCAGGGACGGACTCGAGGACGTGGCCGCCGGGGCTGGCGGTGGCGTCGATCGATGCGCCGACGTCGGGCGCGACGAAGCCTTTGCGATGCAGGCGCGGCAAGTACAAGTGGTCGAATGCGGCCACCGAGCCGCCTTGACGATCCATGGGCAACCCGGTGAGGCGCGCGCGCTCCATCGCGAAGCCGAGGAGATCGGCCTTCGCGAAGATGTCGAGCACGAGGCGGCAGTCCTCGAGGTTGTACGCCGCGAGCGCGTCGACGTCCTCGGCGTACATGCGTTGGATCTCGGCGAGCGCGTCCTTGGTCGGAGCGATCTTCTTGCCGCGTCCGAGGAGCTCGCGCGCCACGCGATCGAGCGTAAAGCGCTCGAAGTGCCACGTCGCGGACTTCAAGGTCGCGATGCCGTCGAGCACGACGCGTCCGGGCACGCGGGCGATCGAGACTTGTTGAGGCGTGGAGCCGGCGAGGACGCGCGCGCTCTCACCGGCTCGGCCGATCGCGAACGGGACGCGGTGAACGCGGCACCGCGCTTCGAGGACGGCGAGGTCGAACTCGACGACGTTCCAGCCGCAGATCACGTCCGGATCGATCGCTCGAACCTCCGCGCAGAGCGCCTCGAGGAGCGCGCGCTCGTCGGCCACGAAGACGATCGGGTCGCGAGGCACGCCTGCGCCGCGGACGAAGACGCGTTCGCGCTCGCCTGTCGCGATCGCCGCCGAAAGCAGCGGCCCATCGAAGCCGTCGGTCTCGATGTCGAGCGCGAGAAGGGAGAGCTCGGGGCGAACGTCTCCCGTCTTGACGCGCGGGTTCTCGAAGTGGAGGACGCCTCGCCGCTCGGTCGCGTCGCCTTCGATCCGCATCGACGCGGTCACGAAGCGCTCCATCAGAAAGCGATCCGACGGCTTCACGTCCGACTCGAGCGCGACGCCGAGGGTCGCGCGCAGCCGATCGCGCTCGGCGAGGAGCGCGCGCTGCGAGCGGAAGTAGACCGCGTCGACGCGGTGACCTTGGAGCGTGGCGAGCGCGACCGACGCTCTTCGATCGGCGCGCACCTCCGAGTGCGGCAGCACGAACATGACCGCCTCTTGGCGCGTGAAGCGCGCGCGCACCGGCCCGTCCGTCGACCGCGCCCAGAGGACGATCTCGACGCCGTCGTCGCCGTCGCGCCACTCGCGCGAGAGCAGGAACGCATCGAGTCGGTGGGCGCGGATCATCCCGACGCACCATAGCGTGTAGCATCGCCCCCGATGACTCAGCTGCGCGCGCTCGTCGTGACGGCGTTCTGCGCGTGCGCGCCCGCCGCGCTTCCGACGAGCGCACCGGTCCACGCGCCGATCGCGGATTGCTCGGATGCGGACGCCGTCGATGTCGTCGGTCACGCGATCGATCTCCAGCTCGCCTTCGATCCGCCGTCCTTGGCCGGCCGCGGTGTGATTCGCGTCGTCGCGCGACGCGACGCGAGCGCGGTCGCGCTGGACGCGCACGCGCTCCGGATCTCGGAGGTCGCGAGCGACGCCGGCGCGCTCCGTTTCACGCACGCCGACGGGCGGCTCTGCGTCGACCTCGCGCGCCCGATCGCCGCGGGCGCGACGACGTCGCTCCACGTCGTGTGGAACGCGGCGATCGATCGCTCGACGCCGCGCTTCGCGGGCGCGCAAGTCTGGGCCGGCTACGACGCCGCGGCGTGGATGCCGACGAGGCAGGATCCCGCAGCGCGCGCGACGCTCGCGTTGCGGCTGACGACGCCGTCGGACGCGAACGTGACCGCGTCCGGTCGCCTGGTCTCGCGCACGCCGAGAGACGACGGCACGACGACGCATTCGTTCGCGCTCGACCGACCCTCGCCTCCGTTCCTGTACGCGTTCGCGGCGGGCCGCTTCGCCGCGGCCGATCTCGACGTCGACGGCGTCACGTTGCGCGCGCTCGGGCCTCCGCACGCGAACCTGGCGGGCGCGCTCGCGATCACCGCGCCGATGCTCCGCTTCCTCCGCGATCACGTCGGGCCGCCGCCATCGAACGAGTACATGCAAGTGTTCGTCAAAGGCGACGCTGCACAAGAAGCCGCGGGCTTCGCGCTCCTCTCTGCCGGCGCGCTCGAGGACGTTCGCAACGATCCGACGGAGGACTGGATCTTCTCGCACGAGCTCGCGCACCAGTGGTTCGCGTGGCTGGTGCCGTGCGCCGACTTCGCGGACTTCTGGCTCAACGAAGGATTCGCGACGTTCCTGACCGCGGCGATCAAGGAGGAGCGTTGGGGACGCGCGGCGTACGAGCGTGAGCTTCGGCTATGGCGCCAACGCTCCGCGAAAGTGCACGCCGATGGACGCGACGCTCCCCTTTCCCTCTCTCCACCGTCCGCGCCGGCGCGCCGCCCGCCGCGCGAAGCGGAGCTGCAAGCGCGCGGCGTGACGTACGCGCGCGGGGCGCTCGTCCTCGACAAGCTGCGAACGGAGCTGGGTGACGCGGTCTTCTGGGCGGGCGTGCGCCGTTACGTCACCGATCGCGCCGGCAAGAGCGCGCGCACCGAGGATCTGCGCCGCGCGTTCGAGGCCGCGAGCGGGCGCGACCTGCGGGGCTTCTTCGATCGTTGGGTGTACGCGGCGGCGCCGGATCTGTGACGACGGCGCGTCGATGCGCATCGTGCGTCACCGAGGGCGTCGCGATCCGCTCACTTGGCATCGCGGACAAAACGCCGTCGTGCGCCCGGCGATGACGGCCCGCGCGATCGTCGTGCGGCATCGCGGGCACGGGTCGCCGGTACGGCCGTAGATCGCGAGCACGTCCTGCCATTCGTCGTCCGTCGCCTTGGCGCGCGTCGCGAGCTCGCGCCGAATCTCGTCGCGGAGCGCGCGTGCGATCGCTGCGAGCTCCTTTCGCGAAAGCGCGTTGCTCGGCGCGCGCGGATCGATGCGCGCGTGCCAGAACGCTTCGGTCGCGAGGATGTTGCCGATCCCTGCGAGGACGCGTTGATCCATCACGATGTCTTTGATCGCGCGCCGGCTCCGCGCGAAGTCGGCGAGGCGATCGACGTCGATGCCGCCGGCGAGCGGATCGGGGCCGAGCGCGTCCCACTCCGGGAACTCGCTCGTCACGACGAGCCTCCCGAACCTTCGCGCGTCGACGTAGCGAAGGCTCGCGCGCGATCGCCCGCGCGCGACGTCGATCCGCGCGCGCTCGAAGCGCTCTGGTGCGCTCGCGACCTCGCGCACGACCCACCATCCTGTCATCCCGAGATGCGAGAACAGGCGACCGTCGTCGAGCGCGATCATCAGCCATTTGCCGCGGCGCACGACGTCGGAGACTCGGCGCCCGACGAGCGCGCGTCCGAACGCGACGGGCGCGTGCGGTCGCAAGAGTCGTCGATCGGGCGACGAAGCGGCGACGATCCGCGCGCCGACCAACGCGCCTTCGAGACGCTGCTTGATGAATTCGACGTCGGGAAGCTCGGGCATCCGTCCGTTCGATGCGTATCATCGCCGCCCCGGTCGCGGGTGTCGCGGGTGAAGTGACGCGGAACGGCGACGTCTACTTCGACCGCGAGCTTCTCGCCGGCCACTCCTTCGCGGAGGGCAACCGCTCGCTCCGCGGCGGCAATCGCCGAAAGCGAACGTCGAGGGGTCGCGCGTCACCTTTGATCGCATCGAGAGCACGGACGATGCGTTCGAGCCAAACCGTGTCCGCCGAATCGTTCATGCCCTCACACGTTGCAGTCGCCGTGCCGCGTCCGTTGAACGATCACGAACGCTGGAACGTCCATCGGAACGTCCATCGCCGTCGGCGCGACGGTCGATGCCTACTGCCACGTCTGTGGCGGCATGGCGGTCGCATTTGCGCCCGGGCGCCGTCGGCATCGCGAGCCGCGCCGCGAGAAGCGCCCGTAGCCGCGAAAACGTGGGCGACGGCGCTGCGGCACGACCCGTGCTCGCTGGGGCATCCATGCGAACGAACCAAGCGAAGCCCCAACCCAAACCGAAGAGCACGCCCCAAGCGAACGAAGGCGAGGGAGGTGTCTCGGCCGCGCGCCGTTACGACGCCGGCGCGGAGAAGACCGCGAAGTCCGGTGCTGTCGACGGTCTCGCGAAGAAGGCGGCGCATGCTCTCGACGGAGCGGAGGGCGCAGACCTTCGAGATGCCGAAGTCGTCGCGAGCCAGGGACCGGGAGCGATGCGGGCGCAAGCGCCGTCACGCGACTCGTTGGATCGCGCGGACGACGAAGGCATGACCGCGCCGCTTCCGAAACCCGCGTCGCCCGCGTCGAGGGCGCGGAAGTGAACGCGCCCGCGGACAACACCGAGTGCGTGCACGTGCGGGACGTCGTGAGGAACGCGACGCACCGCTTGCCTCGAGAGTGCGCGATGCTTCGCGTTCCCTACGAGCTGTTCCGCCCCTCGGGTGTCGTTCGCGTGCACGACGGTGTTGCGACGTACACGTCGCGGGGCGAGGTGGCCACCGGGCGTGTCGCCCCGGGCGCGCTGAGCGATGCACAGCCGGGCGAGCGCGTGCTCGTTCAGCTGCCGCCGTCCATCGAGGGCGAGTGGTGGCTCTGCGAGATCGAAGAAGCGAACGGGGTTGCTGCCTCGTGAGCCGGCATCCCCACGACAGGAGCACAGCCACATGAGCACCTCTGCATTCGTCTTCGGTTGGATCTTCATCGGGTTCGCGGCGGCGATTGCCGCGTTCATTCTCCCGTTTCGCCGCGGGCTCATCGGCATCGTCGCGAACATCGTGGTCGGAGTCGCAGGCGCGACCAGCGGGGCGCTCCTCGGCATCGCCGCCGGCATGTCGAGCTCGGCTCGCGATCCGTTCGGATTCGCCCTCGCCGGTCTCGGAGCGATCGCGTTCCTCGCGCTCCTTCATGTGATTTGGGAGCGCTCGACACGGGTCGCGCGGCACGCGGTCGAGTAGCGCAACGCCTTCGCGCGCGACGAACCCCGCGTGGTCGATGCAGAGAGCATCGCCGCGCGGGGCCTTTGTACCGTCGTTCGCGATCAGTGCTTGTTCGGGTTGGGCGGAGGAAGAACCGCGGCCGCGGTCTTCACCTTGATCTTGTCACCCGCCGCTTTGAGCGCCGTCTTCAGATCGTCCATCGCCTTGTCGATCGCCGTCTTCGTCGAATCCCACGTCGCGGGAGTCGCCGTCGTCATGTTGCCGATGCTCGTGCGAACGGCCTCGCGGCGCGTCGTCACGTCGGCGAGGAGGCGATCGTACTCGACCTTCGTCGCGCCGGTCGCGCTCGCCGCGTTCGCGCGGAGATCGGCGATGTTGCGATCGATGTCGACGAGATCCTTGTCTCGCGCGGCGCGGTAGTCGGCCTGCGTCTTGGCGAAGTCCGAGTTGAGCTCGGCCTTCTTCTTGTCGGCCTCTGCCTGCGCCTTGTCGGCGTCGTCCTTCGCCTTCTGGATATCGGCCTGCGCCTTCACCTTCGCTTTGTCCGCCTCGGCCTGCGCGTTCTGCGCCTGCTGCTTGTCGTCACAAGCGGGCGTGACGACGGCAGCGGCGAGCAACGTGAAGGCGAGCGCAATGGAATGTCGTGTCATGAATCTTCTCCGGGCTGGGGCGCGCGCGTATCGACGCACGTGCGTTTGGACTTCCGACCGCGCCGCAGCTGCAACCGGAATGCCGGAAAGGTGCGCGAAAAAAAACGCAGCAATCACGCGACCGCGCGCCAGACCGCCTCACGCGCGCGACGAACGCCGCCGCGACGTATCCGCACGCGTCGACCGGAACGCCACGCGCGCATCGACCACGGCGCCCGAAGGCCGACGGTTCAGGCCCGCGCGCTCGCCTCGAGATGACGCGCGACGGCCTCTACGTGCGGGTCCTCGATGCCGAGCTCGCGCAGCGATGCGGCGAGACGGAGAACGTAGTCGGCGTTCTCACCGCTCGGCCCGCGGCGCGCGCGGACGTACGCGGCGATCTCGAGCTCGGGGAGCGGTCCAAGGAAGTGCGCGTTGTCCGCGCCTGCGACCCAGGTGATCCCTTCGGCGAAGGGCGCGTGCTCCCCTGCGTCGTGAAGCGGCAAGCATCGTCGCTCGAAGCCCGCCTGCTCGCGCACGTCGAGCGCGGAGAGGATGTCCGCGGCGCGATCCGGATCGAGGCGATACGCGCACCCGCCGCACACCTCGCCGGCGATCGGCAAGAGCGTCGCGACGCGACCGGGCGCATCGGGGACGCCGCGATGATCGGGCGAGCCCTGCCAGAAGCGTCGCCCCCAACCGGCCACGTACGCGCGACGGCGCTCGAGGAACGCGACGTCGGGACGAAAGATGAGAGAGCCGTACGCGAAGATCCACACGGAGGAGGGAGTGTAGCGGGATTGCGGTACCGTTCGATCGCGGATGGAACGTTGCAGCCGCGGCGCGCACGGTCTACGTGCGGGCCATGCGTCGATTCAGCTCGTGGCGTTCGCTTCGCGCGTCGCTCGGTTTCGCGATGGCGATCGCGGCGACTTCGCTTTGCTGCATTCCGCCTGCGAGCCCCGAGCGAATGGATTGCTTCCGAGGTTGCGCGCGCGCGAAGGACGCCTGCCTTCTTCGCGCGACCGACGCGAATGGCATCCAGGCGTGCGACGGGCAGAGCGCCGCGTGCGGCGAGCGTTGTCCCGAATGAACGTTCGTGCGCTCGCGCTTCTCGGCATGGCGCTCGGCACGACCGGATGCGCGCGCGCGTACCGACCGCCGACGGCCGCCGAGCCGCACGCGACGGTCAAGGTTCGGCGCGTGTTCGAGCGCAGCGCGGGCACGCGACTGAGCGAGATCGCAAGCGTGAACGGCCGCGTGATCGAGCGCGACCACGCCGACGCGCAACTCGCGTCCGCCCCGCGCTCGAGCGCCGTCTTCGTTCATCCGCGCCCCGCGAGGTTCGAGGTCGGCGCGGGCTTCTCGCATTTCGAGCAGCGGACCGTGCAGGAGAGCTACACCGACCAGGAGTCGTACACGGACACGGAGTCGTACAGCTGCGGGAGCGGCACTTCGTACCGAACGTGCTCGCGCACCGTCACGCGCTACCGCTCGGTGACGAAGTCCCGATGGGTCACCAAGATGGTCGAGGTCTCCGACGGTTCGTGCGCGAGCTCGATCGCGTTCTCGCCGCAAACCGGGCACATCTACATCGTCGATTTCACGTACCGAGAGCACGGCCTGTGCAGCGCGACGTGCATCGAGCAGATGGCCATTCTCACGGACGGATCGTTTCGCTCGGCTCCGTGCCCGGCGCCGACGGCGGCGGAGATGAAGGTGATCGCGGAAGATGAGGATGACGACTGAGACGCTCGTTCCACCTCACCACACGCCCGGAATCAGCCGTCTCGGCGTCGCCTGAACGTACTGGCCATATCCGCGCAGTCGCGCGGAGAGGAACCGCTCTTCACCGAAGATGCGCACGACGAGCAGCACGAACGTCGGCGGCACGAGCAGCTCCGCCATGTACGATCCGAGCACCAACGGCGCCGCGAGCCCCGTGAGCAGGGCTCCGAAGTACATGGGATGGCGCACGAGTCGATACGGCCCTGTCGCGACGACCGTCTGCTGTGGCATCAACTCGATCACGCTCGACGTGAACGTGTTCGCGCGAAAGACGGCGAAGACGAGCGCAGCGCCCGCCGCGAAGAGGATCGCTCCGGCGACGACGACCACCGGATGAACTCGGGACCACGAGAGACGGTGATCCAGCCCGGCGATCACGAGGAGCGCGAGCATCATCACCTTCATGAGCGCGATCACTCGCCGCTGAAGCCGATCCGACTCGCCCGATTCTTCGATGGTCAGCCGTCGCTCGAGGAGGACGGGATCGTGCTTCAGCAGATATGCGTTCGTCGCGGTCATCGAGACGAGCTGCAGGCCCAAGTAGATCCACGCCTGCGCGTACGAGAAGGTCCAAGCCGTGGCGAAGAGGACGACGCCCTGAACGATGACCAACACCGCGGTCACGCGGACCGTTCGGACCTTCAGGCTCGCGCGAGGCGCTGACTCTCGATTTGCCATGCGCTTGCGACAACGCGCCGGCGCCGAGGTTCCCGGACCCCCTCGACGACGGCGTTCAGGGGCAGCTCGGCGTCGCGCTGCACGTCACCGGGTGACCCATTCCGTTCGGCGCGCAGCAGTAGCTCCCGGCGCACGAGTCGCACTCCGAGCACCGCCGGTCGCACTTGGCACCGATGCACGCGACGCCGCTCGAGCAGCAGGTGGTGCCCGGGGTGTCGCAGGTGCGCGCGGCGGGGACGCTGCCGAAGTACGTCTGCGCTTTCGTCCAAGCCTGCGCGCCGACTTGGCGTCCGATGGCGCGCCCCGCGAGATCGCCGTCGACGAAATGGATCCCACCGTACCGGCGCGAGATGCCCGCTTGATCCGCGGCGGCGGAGAACGTCGCCCACGAGAGCGTGACGTCGGCGGCCGGCGTCACGCCGGGCTCGACGCGCGAGACGCCGCGCGGGTTCGTGTACGACCCGCCGAACGTGTCGCTCCCGGTGAACGACTTCAACACCTCCGCGGCGGCCGCGCTGAAGACGCTGTGCCCCGAGAAGAACTCGGGGAACGGTGGTGTGACGACCGTCACCGCTTGGTACGGGCGCCAGCTCTCGGCGGTGATGCTCGCCGTGCCGAGGTACGGACCGCTCCACGCATTGACCATCTCCCCGGCGCGAACGACGTGCACCACCGTGATCGGCCGGACGTAGTCGAACGCGCGCTTCGCGTCCCACGACGCGACGCTCGCGTCGAGCACCGCGTTCGTCATCGCGAAGAACATCTTGGCGTCGTCACCGATGCTGTGATGGTCGCGGCGCGACACGAACTGCGCAAAGAGCGCCCAGTGACCCGGCGGCAACTCCGACGCAGGCCCGTCTGCCCAGTACTCGGCAATGACCTTCTGCTCGTCGGTCAGCGCGGCGCTGTAGGCGAGGATCTCGTCCGCGAGCTTTTTGTAGTGCCCCCAATTCTTCGCCGGGACCGCGTTCGGGCCTGGACGAAACTGGTCGCTCGACGAGAGCGCGAACGGCGTCACCTTGAACCAATGCGGCGCGATGAAGCGTTGCACGACCGTGCCACCGTGGCCGTCCGACACGCGAAGCGGTTGCCAATGGTACATGTCATTGACGACGTCGGGCGTGTTGACGGGCGCGTAGCCGGTGTAGTCCGCATAGCGACCAGTCGCGAGATCGCCGAGCTGATTGGCGCCATCGCCGTGACGGTACGACGTGATCGCGCTCGCGCACGCTTGGCCGACGCCGACGGCGCTCGTGACGTCGGTGCTCGTCGCACCCACGTCGAGTCCGAGCGCTGCCATCTGCGCGTCGAAGAGCGGCCGCTCCGTCGGGAAGAGATCGACGAGCGCGGCGTATGCGGAGTAGCTCATCGCCGTCGTGCGGTTCGCGTCGGTGCGCTCGAGCGCGGGACGGCGGAGCGAGCCGCCGAGGCGCGTGCCGCTCGCAACGGCGTCGTACATGGCCCACGCCTCGTAGATCGCCGTGTTCACGACGGCGAGCGCCCGCGCGACGATCGGCGGCCCGGGGTGCGTCTCGCGAATCGCCTGGAGCGCGTTGTCGTTCCATCGCACGACGATGGTGTCGCTCGGGTTTCCGACCGCCGCGCGCGCGACGACGGCGTCAGCGGTCGTGGCGCCATCGCCGCCCGCGTCGGTGCCGATCGAATCGGCGATCGTCGTCTGCGCGGTGAGCGAGTGCGGCTCGACCTCCGCACGGCTGCCGCATCCGAGCAGCACGTGGGGGCCGACGACCGCGAACGCGATGCACGCGGGCGAGAGCGGCGAGAGAATCGATCGAGAAAAATGGAGAGCGACATGGAGGGTGCGCGCGGGGAGGTTCATGGCCCGCGACGCTTCGCAAGAATCAATCCTTCGGACCGCGTGCTCTCGATGCGAAGTTTGGAGTGCGCGATCGAATCGAGCGCGACGAGCGGAGTGTGCGATGCCCGTGACGCGTGGCTGACCGGTGTTCCATGTCGAGCCGATCATGGACTGGTCTCTGCAAGCTTTCGAATTGTCGAGTGTGAGTGCAACACGCCGACCACTCGAATGACCGGGTGTCGACTCACCCGGTGCCATTCGATCGGGTTTTGTTGCGCGGGACGGCAATCACGTGAGGCTCTGGGGCTGCAGTCGCGCCCCCCCACATCGCGAAGAGGTTCTGATGGGACATGCGGCAGCGAAGCAGGAGACACAAATCGTAGGGCGCTACGCGATCTACGGAGAGATCGCGACGGGCGGAATGGCGAGCGTCCATTACGGGAGGCTCATGGGTCCGGTCGGGTTCTCGCGGCCCGTCGCCATCAAGCGCCTGCATCCGCAGTTGGCCAAGGAGCCCGAGGTGCGCGCGATGTTCATCGACGAGGCGCGGCTCGTCTCCCGCATCCATCACCCGAACGTCGTTCCGACGCTCGACGTCATCGCCGCCGACGGCGAGCTGCTCCTCGTCATGGAGTACGTGCACGGCGAGTCCGTGGCGCGGTTGGCGCGCGCGTGGCGCGACAGGCGCGAGGCGATCCCGCTGCGCATCGTGCTCGCCATCATGACGAACGTCTTGCACGGATTGCACGCCGCGCACGAGGCCAAGGGCGAGAACGGCGAGCCGCTCGAGATCGTGCATCGCGACGTGTCGCCGCACAACGTGCTGGTCGGCATCGATGGCGTCGCGCGCGTGCTCGACTTCGGAATCGCCCGCGCCGCGGTGCGCCTCGAGAGCACGCGCGAGGGGATCATCAAAGGCAAGCTCGCGTACATGGCGCCCGAGCAGCTCGGTGGCGCGGTCGTCACGCGGCAGGCGGACGTCTACGCAGCGTCGGTGGTGCTCTGGGAGCTCATCGCGGGGCGGCGGCTCTTCCTCAAAGGGGACGACGGGCTCAGCGTCTTGATCGACAAGATGTTCCGCGGCGCCATCGAAGGTCCGAGCGTGCATCGCCCCGGGATCTCCGCGGCGCTCGACGCGGTGGTGCTTCGCGGGCTCGAGCGGGATCCGTCGCTCCGGTTTGCATCGGCGCGCGAAATGACCCTCGCGCTCGAGAGGACGGGAGATCTCGCAACGCCGTCGGAGATCGGCGCGTGGGTCGAGGAGACGGCCGCCACCGCGCTCGCGTTGCGCGCGGCGAAGCTCGAGGACTTCGAACGGACTTCGTCGAAGATGCGTATCGCGAGCGCATCGTCCGTCGAGATCGACGTGCTCCTCGCGGACGCGGGGCCGACCGAGGATCCCGGGACGCGTGGCGGCTCTCGCGCGCCGACCGGGACGAAGAGCGCACTCCGTGCGCACGTGACCGACGCCTCGGAGAGCCTCAGCCCCGCCTACGCGTCCATCCCCGTGGCTTTGCCGCGCAAGGACGACAGGAGCGAGACGCCCGCGCGACGCTTCACCGCGCCGCGCGCAGCCTTGGCCGTGGGGTTCCTGGCCGTAGTCGCCGTGGCCTTCGGCGGCGTGCGCATCGCGGGAGGAGGCCTTGGCGCGAGCGCGCGTTCGCTCGTGCCCGCGCACCTCGGCGTCGTCGTCATCCCGTCGCTGCCGACATGCCCCGCGGGCACGATCTACATCCCGGGCGGGAAGTTCTTCATGGGATCGGACAACGACCTACCCATGGAGCGCCCCGCGCACAACGTCACGCTCAGCCCTTACTGCATGGACACGTTCGAGGTCACGACGGAGGACTTTCGCGCGTGCAGCGATCGCGGCGCGTGCAAGCGCGCGGGCGCCACCAACGAATGGGAGGGCATCAGTGACGGCGAGCGCAAAACGTTCGATCCGCTTTGCAACATCCGCGATCCTTCGGTGCGCGCGCAGCACCCGATCAACTGCGTCGACTGGGACATGGCGACGATCTACTGCAGAGCCCAAGGCAAGCGCTTGCCGACGGAGGCCGAGTGGGAGTTCGCCGCGCGCGGGCCCGATGGCCGGAAATACCCATGGGGTGACGAGGAGCCGAGCGAGAAGCTCCTGAACGCATGCGGTAAGGAGTGCTCCGAATGGGGGAAGAAAAACAAAGTCGACGTGCGCGCGATGTTCAGCGCGGACGACGGCTGGGCGACGACGGCGCCTGTCGGATCGTTCCCGAAGGGCGCGTCGCGCTACGGCTTGCAGGACGTCGTCGGCAACGTGTGGGAGTGGGTCTCGGATTTTCATGCGGAGTATTCCCGCAACGATCAGGTCGATCCGCAAGGACCCGAGAAGGGTGAAGCGCACGTCATCCGCGGCGGCGCATGGAACGGCGGCTACTCATCGTGGGTGCGCCCGACCTTCCGATACAAGGACGTTCCCGAGAAGCGCAGCTACGGAATCGGATTCCGCTGCGCGAAGTCACTTTGATCTCGCGGTCGACTGCAAAATAGTGGACGGATCCGACCCGGTTCCTCAGTGCGCGTGCCCGCTCGATTTTTCGGGCTCGCCTTTCGGCGGGAAGAAGAACTGGATCGGGCTCTGGGCGAACCGACGGAGCACGCCGAAGCCCAGCTCTGCGCCGTCCTTCAGCGTGACGTTGCGCGCACGCAGCGCGACCGACAGCGCGAGCACGAAGCTCACGCCGAAGTTGAGCATCCCGATGATCGCGATGCCCCCGCCGGCCCACGCCACGCCGTTCCACAGATCGACGTGCGGCGCGGCGTGCTCGATCTCCGTCGTCGCCCCTTCGATCACCACGGGGAACGCGAGCGCGCTCACCGCCAACGAGAGCGCGCCCGTGCTCAGCGTGATGTGACGCACGTCGATCGGCAGCCCGGTCATCTTGCCGACGATCGGTACGAAGCCGAGGAGGACGCCGAGCGACGTGTTGCCGCCGACTCCCGAGATGCCCCGCTCGAAGTACGACGACAGCCACCCCATGAAGCGCGCGCCGAAGACGCGACGCCACCTGTGATGCGCGATCGCGTCGGGGAGGCGCCGGTACACGGCCCAGTTCTCGATCCATCCCGCGCAGATCGACGACGCCCACAAGAGGACGCCGGTCAGCGCCGCGTAGAAGATCGTGAGCGTCTCGAGCGGGTGGAGCGAGTGGATGACGTAATGCGCGGTGTCCGGATCCAGAAAGGGACGGCCGATCGCTTTGCGGAACGCGAAGTCGAAGCCGATCGCGGCGGGGATGACCATCCCGACGTTGCCGATCGCGGCCGCGAGCTGCGAGCGCGTGATGCGCGCGACGATCGTCGGGAGCTCGGTCTTCGCGGTGTCGCCGCGGAGCGCGCCGGCGAGCGCGGCGGCGGTCATCGACGGCTGCTTCGTCGCGAGCGTGAAGCCGAGGAGCTGCATCAGAAGGAAGCTGCCCGCGTAATTGGACGACGCGACGATCGCCTCGACGAGCAACGGGAGCTTCGCCCACCCGACGTAAAACTTCAGCGCCGCCGTCCCCGCCGTGAGCACGCCGCCGCCGCCCGCCGACAGGACCATGTTGCGGTATTCGCGCCGCCCCGCGGTGATGTAGTGCTCGCCCGTCTTGCCCGCGCGCTCGATGACCTTGCGCGCGATGAGGTGCAGGTTGTTTCGAAGGATGTCGACGAGGCGTCGGTCCTTCAGCTTCTCGTGCACGAGCGCGGCGAAGAAGCGCGCCGCCGCGGCCGCGCGCCCGGCGTCGTCGAGCGCGGGATCGGGCATCACTTGATGGAGCAACGCCTCGAGACGATCGAGCAGCTTGCCGATCCGCTCGATCCGATACACGACGTCGACGCTGACGCCCGCCGTCTCCAGATTTCCGGTGACGACCGCGGTGATCTGCCGGCACTGCGTGATGACGGCGCGGCACGTGTCGACGTTGAGGAACGAGTCGAAGACGCGAGGCAGAACGAAGAACGGCGACGAGCGGAGCGGCGTCTCGGGGCTGCGATCGCGGATCTCCGCCGAGACGCCAATGGCCGAGACGCGCGTCGTGAGGAGCACGATCGCGTCGGCCATCACGCCGCGGATCGGCTCCCACGGCGGCCCGTGCTTCGAGATCACGCGATCGAGCTGGAGCGCGACGTCGCCGGGGATCCGCGCGAGCCACGCCGCCTCTTTGGCGGACGCGAAGAGCTGCGCGACGATGTGCTCGAGATCGCGCTCGTCGGTGGCCTCCGGCAGGAGCCTCCTCGACAGGCGGTCGACCGTCTCGGCGTACAGACCTCGATCGCCCGGCAAGCCCATGTCCGCGAACAACCCGATCGCGTCCGACGCCATGACGATCGCGCGAAGCGTCGCGACGGTCGGCTCGGAGAGACTGGCGGCGACATCGAGCACGCCGACGAGGAAGCGCGCGCGCGCCACCGGCTCGTCGGCGTTCTTGCCGGGGAGGTGCCCGCCCGCCGTGACCCAGCCGAGGATTTTGCGGAGCGTGTGCACGCGCTCGGACAGAGGTGCGCTCGGGTCCATCGAGACGAGGAGCGCGTGGAGCTTTCGGACCGCGCGGTTCTTCGGCTCGGCGGCCGCGAACGTGCGGATGTACGCGTCGATGCCGCGCGGATCGCTGTCGAGCCATGCAGGGGGAGGCTGCGGGACCGGCTGCATGCGAGGCGATTCTGTACGACGTCTAGGTAGCGCCGACAATCGGGTCGGTGACGAAGGTGACGAAGTCCACGGAGTTTCCAGACGTTCGGGCGGATTCGGGCGTCACTCTTGGGGGAGCTACGAGTCTGAGAGGAGGCTGATATCGCGAGGTTGGGATCATCCTAGCCTCGGAGGCTAGGAATTGAGCTCGGCGACGAGCGACGGTCGCTCGGATTTCGGCGAACGTTGCTCGCAGCCGAGCGAACGCGCGTGGCGGTGAGCGGGGCTCGCTCCGCGCGCAGCGACGGGCGCTCGGAGTTCAGCGGAGGGCGCTCGGATTTCAGCGACGGGCGCTCGGATTTCAGCGACTCACGCTCGGGTTTTGCCCGCCGCCGGTGTTCGACGCTCTGGTCGACGGTCGCGAGAGAGCCGTCTTCGCGTGATCATCCTGAGCTACACCACCGAATGTGACGGTACTGGTTCCGTCTTGGTCGACGATTCTGCCCGGGATGTCCGCCAAGCCGTGAAGCATCGATCATCCGAGTCGACTCGCAGCTGGCTCATTCTGCCCAGATGCGCATCGCGGGAACGCAGTACCCGGTAGCGAAGTCCAGAAGTTCGAGGACCGTATCCTCGTCATCCTTGCGCGTCTCCCGTAGTCCTTCGACGACCTGGACGGCGCCTTCTCGATCGCCGCCGGCTTCAGCATACGCACGCATCACGGCGTGGAGTGCGATCACGCCCGCGTCAGCCTCAAGCCCTTTTATGATTCGATCCCGCAGCTCCTGCGTGGTCATCGGGCTCCCCAACTCTTGAGTGTCGCCGCTAGGGCGCTCTGATACTGCTCCAGAGTCATTACTCCTCCTGGCTGAATGGTCCCGTGTTTCGGGCTATCTTGGACGAACCTCAGATTTGGTCCAAGCGCGTCGGAAGAGACACCCCACAGAGGATCTCTCCCTGTTCCGCCAAGACCGGCTGGCAGCCTGTGTGTCGGCAGATTCATGGGCGTTCCTGGCGCCACCGACATTCCACCGGTGCCTGGTGCGACACATCCCTCGCATACGGGAATGTCGACTCCGGGTCGTACCCCAAGCGTCCGAGCCGTCGGCCCAATTTCCGGGCCTCCACCGGCTCCTCTCATTGCCCGAAACAGCTGGATAGCTTCTGGGGCTGGGGGCGCCTGGTTAGGCGCCGAGGGCGCAGCGGGAACGACGGCGGTCGCCTGAGTGGTATCGTATGGGGGCTGACGGCCAGCGCCCGCCCCCGCGACTGACGCAGCAGCTCCCCAAATCGCGACGCTGCCGTTTACTAATGCATGCTCCTCCTCTGGTGAGACGTCGAACACTATCCCTGCGGCGTTCGCAGCGTACGCAAGTGGAATGTAGGACCCTGCGAGTCCGTTCTCCGCCTTGGTGACCATCGCTTGAAACTTCTGATCTTGCGTCACACCGCCCGGTGTGTAGTTCACGGCAGATGGTCCCGCGGCGACGGCGGGCAGTGGTCGACAGCGAGCCGGCGGGGCGGGTGGCTTCTCGTGTCCAACCGCTGGTGCAGGATCGGGTTTCTGCTCCTGAACCGGGCCGACGAATCCCGACGGCATGGCCTGCGCATCGGCCTTGCCCCCGAGTGCTGCCTGCTGGTCGATCGCCCCATCCAGCCCGACGGGATCGGTCGCCGCAAGTACTCGCCCGTGGACGTACGCGTAGAGGTTGGGGTCTGCGCCGAGACCGTGCACCGCAAGCGGGTCCGCGCTCATCCATCGTCCTAGTTGTGGCGCGTAGTACCGCTTCCCGAAATACTGCAGTCCAACCTCGGCATCCTCCTCCTTTCCCGTGAACCGATAGTCGTCTCGATATGCCTCCCAGCGCGTTGGTCGATAGTCGTTCTCCGCACCTCCGAATGCCTGGTACGTGCTCGCCTCGACGAGCTCGCTCGTGGCTAGGTCGACAACGCGCGAGCTCGACCCGAGGTGATCCTGCAGCTCAAGAAGGACGTGCAGGTTCCCACTGGTGAGCGTCGGGACGTCGTTGTTTGCGTAGTAGAGCCGCCCGAGCCGCTCGCCGTGCGCGTAGAGGTATGCGGTCTCCGTGAGCGCGGTCCGCTCGTACTCGGTCCCATCGAAGCGCGCGCGCCGGAGCTCGAGTGAATCGAAGATGTAGACCGTGTGAAGCTGATTCGCTTGCGGGTCGACGGCGGTCTTGAGCACGCGGTCATCGGTCGCGTCGTAGGCGTATCTGAGCTCGACGGCTGCCGGCGTCGCAGGCGCCACATCTTGAGGACTTCCAAGCCCACTCCCATCCCAGCGCCGCGCCCGTGCGAGTCTCCCAACTTCATCCCACTCGTAGACGAACCGCTGCGAGCACGCTGCCCCGCTCGGCAGACACGGCGCCGCCGCGTTTCGCACGACCGCGAGCCCAACGAGATTCCCCGCGTCGTCGTACTTCGTAGTCAGCGCGCCATCGCGCGGAGCCGCGCCACCGCTCGCGGTCTGGAGCTGGTACGGTCCCGCGCCGGCCGTCCCGTTGGTGATGGTACCGAGCGAGCGATCGTAGAAGCCCTTCGCGTCATCATCGGTCTTCGTCGTGTTTCCGAGCCAGTCATACTGAAACGACTGCGAGAGCACGCGCTTCGCAAACGACAGGTGCGGCGAAGGCGTTGCGCGCCGCGGATCGTGTTGCGTCGGGTCGGGGCCGTTCTCGGCGGCAAACGGCGATACCCACGTATCGTCCCCGCTCGCGTACTGGTAGTCGATGCGCGTCAGCCGATAGAGATCGTCGTACTGCATCTTGCGCGTGACCGGCTGCGCCCCGGGGGGCCACTCGCTCGGATCGCGCCAATCGCGGATCTCGGTCGGATTGTCGACGACGTCGTACGAATAATCGAGATCGGTGAGGAGTCGCTGCGCCGTGTCGTTCTGCGTCGGGGCCGTGTATCCGCTGGGCGGCTGCGACCACATCGGCGGCGGGCCGCGGTACGTCTGGACGCTCGATAGACGCCGCCGCAAGTCGTAGCTCATTGCGGTCGTCGTCTTCGCCGCGTCGCCGTAGACAATCTGCTCGACGAGACCATCGGCGTCGCGCGTGACGCTCGCGACGATCGGATCGGGGCTGTAGCTGCTCCCGACGGTCCGCACGGTGCCGCGCTTCGTGTAGTCGGTCGTGACGAAGCTTTGGCCGCCAGCGCCGAGGAGCTCCGCGACGACGTCCTTCGGCGACTCCGCGCCGGTCGACTGTTTGACGGGGCGATCGGCGCCGTCGTACTCGGCCGTCTGCGTGTACCAACGCGGGGCGTACCGATTCGCGGGATTGTCGTCGGGAACGCCGGGCTTGGCGATGCGGCGCGCGACGCCGGTGACGCGGCCGCGGCCGTCGAAGCGCGTGAGGGTCTTCGACGCGCGGTCGGTGACGGACGCCAACCGACCGAAGTAGAGGCTCGCGTTGACGGGGAACTCCACGCTCGGCGGCGCATCGAGATCCGCGACGTCGTACCGATTGAACACTTCCGCGCCGAACCCAATCGAGCTCGGCGAGAGGTCGGGTGCCAAGTACGGTGCATGCGAATCGAGACACGGAGAGTAGTCCTCGGCAACCAAGCGCCCCGCCGCCTCGTAGTGATAGTTGCTCCCGCATCCGCGCGCGTCGCTCGTGCCAACGAGATCGCCATTGTCGTTGTAGGCGTAGCGCCAAGCGTGCGTGGTCGGGGGCAACGTGCCGGGATCCGTTGCGATGAATCCCTTGGTCGTATTCGGCTCGACGTTGAGCACCATCCGACCGAGCGAGTCGTAGCGGAGCCAGCGCACGACCGCGTCGTTGCCGCGGGCGCGCGTGATGACGATCGGCTCGCCGGTCGACAGGTACTTCGTGCGCGTCTCGCGCAGCTCGAGCCCACCGCCTACGCGAATGCGCTCGGTGACGGAGACCGCGCGTCCATGGCCGTCCTGCCGCGCGCTCGCGTACGTCCCTTGGTGCGGCCCGGGTTGCAAGTCGGCGGCGTCCCACTTGTCGACGCCGAGCGCGTGGTACGCGCTTTGGAGCGTGACCATCCCGTCGAGCCCGAACGTCTGCACCTGTCGACCAAAGGCGTCGTAGCGTTGGCGTCCGTACGAGGTGGTGGGCGCGCCGCCCAACTGGTACTGCCGCGGATCGCCGTCCCAGAACCACGCAAGGTAGGCGCGACGCGCCGTGCCTTTGTTGTCGTATTCGGTGAGACCGTTGACGATCCATCCCCCGCGATCGCCCGCGCTCGGATCGGCTTGGTCGAAGGTGACAATCGCGCGACCGAAGCCGTCGGCGAAGGCGTATGCGTTGCGGTAGCTCGCGTCCGCGTCGGTCGGTCCGTCTTGGGTTTTCGTGTGAACGATCGAGTACGGCCGCGCCAGCGTCGCGAGGTCGTAGTCGATGAGGACGGACGCGGCGCCGGATAGACCGCCGACGTTGAGGGGGCTCGGCTTCGTGAGCGCTTTGAGGCGACCGAAGGCGTCGTAGTCGACCTGGGTGACCTCGCCGTGCAGATCCGTGACCTTCTTCACCGCGCCCAGCCCGCGATCGAACGTCGCGCTCGCGGTGAGCATGAGCCCACCGCACGCGCCGCTGGCGAAGCCGGCGAAGACGGTCTCCGACGACGGGAGATCCGCGTAGTCGGCCATATATGAGACGCTGCGGCATCGACTGTTCGGCGCCGTTTGGAAAACGAGGTTGCCGTACGTGTCGTACGTCTGCGTTGAAAGCGGTATCGTCCCGTCGGCGGACGCGGTCGACGGAAGCGGCGCGGTCGTGCGGCCGGACTCGTGGAAGCGCTCGAGCGCGAGGGTGCCCGCGAGGAGCGCCGTCGTCTGTGCCGCGTTGCCCTTGTCGTCGTACGTCGTCGTCGTGAGCGTGTAGGTAGAGCAAGGGGATCGCGGCGAGGAAACCTGGTTGACGGGTGCGCCGAAAGGGGAGGGTTTCGGCGCACTACGCTGGGGCTGGAATCGCGGTCTTAAATGGCGCCATGTCGTACGCCCACGAGTCGCTCGCACTCTCGAACGCGACGCGCACCTCGCGTCCGTCGAGTCCCGTGTAGAGCTTGCGCAGACGGTACGTGTGGTGAACCGTCGAAAGGAACACGCCCGCGTCGTCGAACGTGTCGCTCGAGACGGGTAGACCTTTCAGAGCCTCGCGCGGATTGTCGGTCCAGCGACCGTCCGGCGTACACCTCGACGTGGTCCCCTCGGCGACGAGCTCCGGGCGCGCGCACAGGAGAAGAACCGACGCTTCGTGCGGCATCTTCGTCGTAACGTACCCGTACGGGCATGGACGCCGTGCGCGATCCCGGCCGTCCTGATTCATTGTCGTCATGTCGAGACACGTGGCGAGTTGGTGGTCGAAGCGAG
>JAYVXB010000154.1:0-2252 GCA_043785585.1 Deltaproteobacteria bacterium
GCACGTTCCACCGCCGCCGCCCGCGTCCGGCGTTCCACCGCCGGAGTCGGGAGTGCCGCCGCCGGCGTCGGGCGTTCCTCCGCCCGCGTCAGGCGTTCCACCGCCGCCTGCGAGAGCCGCGCCGTTCGGTGTGCCGATTCCCGTCGGACCGTCGTAGCCGGGGCCTGCGGTACAGAGGTACGTGCCACCGCAGCTCCCGTTCGATCCGGACGTCACATCGTAATAGGCGGTCGCGTGGCTGTATCCATACGAGCCACTCTTGCCGCCGAGACCGAGCAGCGCGTACGCCGCCGCGACGATCGGCGCGCTCGCGCTCGTGCCGCCATAGACTCCCCACCCGCCCGCGTTGTAGACGGCGACTCCCGTGTTCGGATCCGCCACGGCCGAGACATCCGCGACCGTGCGCTTGCTGCACGAGCTGTCCGTTTGCCACGACGGCTTCGCGATGTACGCGCTGCATCCGCTCCCGGCGCTCGTCCATGCGGCCTCGGCCCATCCACGCGCGCTCGTCGACTTCGCGAGCTTCGTCCCGCCGACCGCGATGACGTACTCCGACGACGCCGGGAACTGCGCGCCGTAGCCGCTGTCGCCGGAGCTCACCGTGATCGCGACGCCCGGATGATTGAAGTACTGGGCCGAGGCTTGCGCGATCGACGAGTCTTCGGGACCGCCGTAGCTGTTGCTCACGACCGTCGCACCGAGCGACACCGCCATGTTCACGGCCGCACCGAGATCGTTCATGCTCGCCGAGTTCGCCTCGACGAGGAGGATCTTGCAGTCGGGACAAATCGCGCTCGCCATGTCGACGTCGAGCGCGATCTCGCCGGCCCATCCAGAATCCGCGGTCGGGTAACTTCCTTGAACGCCGTTCTGGTTCACCTTCTTGAAGCAGCCGTTCGCCGTCGTGCAGGGCGGCAGACCGTACGTCGATCGATAGACCGCGAGATCGCTCTCGGCGCTCGGGTTGTCGTACGCATCGACGATCGCAATGGTCTTCCCAGCGCCGCCGGAGGCCGGAAGCTTGTACGCGCTCTTCAGATCCGACGGCCCTAGCCCCGACGGCGCGGCCATCGTCACCATTTGGCCTTGCGGTGTCGTGCGCACTTTCGCGTGGCATCGCATCATTCCGCCGCCGTGTCGCACCGCATCGCAGAGATTCTTGTGCGGATGTTGCGGGACAGCGTTGAGCGCGGACTCATCCGACGAATCGGTCACTCCTTCCTTCGTGTCGCTGGACGAGCACGCGGCGAGCGCGAGCGCAGGAATCAACGCGAGTGCGGCGGTGAAGCAGAATTGGATGGTTCGCATGCGAGCGTCTCCTCTGGCGGCGGACGGATCTTTCCCGTGCGAGCGTCGATGACGCCGCCACTGTGTGATGGGCACTCACCCGTGTGATTGTCTTCGCCGAAGCCGCGCGTCATCGATTCCCAACGCACGCCCCGACGTACCGATCGCTTAGCCATTCACCATCGAGAGTGGCAATGAGAAACCGACGCTGCGTAGTGCGAATAGAAGTGATGGAGCAAAACTCGATTGGCCCTCGACGAAAAGGCGACATGCTACGCACAGCGGGGTTCACGTCGTTATTCGCGAGCACGGGAAACGAGCGTTCGCGCGGTAATCCAAGGCGCGACGCGTCGCAGGACGCCGGCATCAAACGGATCGTGGCGTGACGATGTGCTGGCGGTCTTCACGTGCCGCCGGGAGCGGATCGAAAGGCTGCTCCCGCCCAACGCGCAACCGTTCTTCGCGCACGAGTCGCTTCACCATCGAGACGGTCTCGTCGTCACTGACGCGTCTGACGCGCTCGGCGACGCCGACCACGTCACGGCGCAAATTCTCGGGCGAGCGCGAGGGGCGGTGACATTGACCTTCGCGAACTTCTGATCGAGCAGCGAGTAGGCGATGGGCCATCGAAAGAGGGAACGGCCGTATATCAACCGTTGGCGCGTTGCGTGTGAGTGGCACGTCCGAGCGACCGCCGCGGATCCTCGATGGCCCGCTGGCTGTAGTCCTCAACGCCTGGGTGTAGCCCTGGGTGTAGTGCCCGTCCGGGGTGTACTCGCCCGAACTTCGCGGAACGTCCCGTCTCGCGAATCCTGGGAAAACCGTACGGCTTCGCACGCCGCCGCACTCCTCCGAACGCCCTTCCACACACTTGCAAAACCGTCATACGCGGGTTCGAATCCCGTCCTCGCCTCGGAAAAGAAGCCGGTTCGTGAAGCGCGAGCCGCGAATACACCCAGGGTGGG
>JAYVXB010000155.1:0-7514 GCA_043785585.1 Deltaproteobacteria bacterium
ACTCCCCAAACCCACTTGCGCCACGACCTGCTGCTCGTCACGGGCCCCTCCTCGGGTAGGTGAAACAGTTGGACGGCCTACGCCGCCGATTCTTCAAAAACGGACACGCGTCATGGTTGCTTGGCGTCTCGCGCACATCGGAATCCGAGAATGACGTCGCGTGCGCCCGGCGGATCCTTCGCGCGCGCGGTCGAACGAACCCATCGCGCGTCCTGCTCGTCCCAACTGCCGCCGCGGTTCACGCGCTTCGTGCCGTTCGCGGCCGCGAAGCCCGACACGGGGTACTTGTCCGTGTACCAATCCGCGGTCCACTCGGAGACGTTGCCCGACATGTCTTGGATGCCGAGATCGGTCGCGCCTCTCGGGAAGCTGCTGACCGGCGACGTCGTCGAGAACTGATCGTCGCCTTTGTACATCGGGTCGGTCGTCTGGCCTTTGACGAGGAGGTCCTCGCGCTTGAGCATCGCGACGCACTCGGTGCCGCACCCATTGACGAGCATCGGATCCGGCGGCGCCTTCCCCCACGGATAGAGTCGCGGCTCGGCGGTGCCCGCCTTGGTGACGCGCGCGGCGTACTCCCACTCCGCTTCCGTCGGCAGTCGCTTGCCGGCCCACGTGCAGAAGCCGGCGGCGTCGCTCCAGTCGACGCAGTTGATCGGGTGGTCGAGGTGATCGGTGCGGCCGCCGTTGCAGTACTTGGTCGCGGCCTTCTTGTACGCCTCGGTGATCTCGTCGATTTCGATCGTCGACGGCGCCACGCGGCACACGCCCGCCTTCTCGCATGCTTTCCACGCGCTGACGGTCACCTCGGTCGTGTCCATCTCGAACGCCGCCACCTTGACCTCGTGGATGGGCTTCTCGTCGTCTTCGTCCTTCGATCCCATCTGGAATGTACCGCTGGGGAGTGGCGTCATCTTCCCTGAGATGTCGTCGCTCGGGTGCGCGGCGGGTGCGGCTGCGGCGCTCGAGGGCACCGCCGATCCGGACGAGGCTGCGCTCCCCGTCGTCCCGGTCTTTCCAGAATCCTTCTTCCCGCCGAACACGACGAACGCACCGATCCCGCCGCCGATGACGACGACGCCGGCGAGCAGCCCGAGGACGAGGCCCATCGACGACTTGCCTTGCGGCGCCGCGGCGGGCATCGGCTGCGCAGGCGGCCCCATCGGAGGGCCGTAGTCGGGGCGCGGGTTCGTGTACGAGCCCGCGATCGGGGTGCCCGGGCCGTACATCGCGTCCGAGCCTTGTTGCGGCGGTGGCGGCGTGCCGCCGTGCAAGAACGCTTGCGGCGGAGGCGGCGGCGCGTACGCGGTCGGAGGATTGATCGCGGCCGGCGGAGGACCGTACGCGGGCGTTCCACCCGGACCGAAGGGCGGAGTCTGCGTCGGGCCGAGCGCATGCACCGGAGGCGGACCGTACGCCGGCGTGGGTGCGCGCTGCGCTTGACCGGGCGGCGGACCGTACGGCGGCGTGCCGGCGGGAGGACCAAACGCGCCGGTCGCGGGTGCAGCGTAGCCGGTCGGCGCGAGCGCGGCGTTGTACGGCGTCTGTGCCGGATTCGAAACGTCGGGCGCGCCCGCGAGGATTCGCTGAAACTCGGAGTTCGCTTCGCTCGCGGTCTGGAAGCGCCCACGCGGATCGCGCGCGCAGCAGCGTTCGAACCATGAATCGAAGCCGCGCGGAAGCTTCTCGCCGCAGCCGAGCTCGGCGGCGCGTTGTGAAGGCGGCGCCATCGTGTCGAGAACGATCTCGCGAAGCAGGTTCGTCAGCGTCGCCTGGTGATCCTCGGCCGAGCGCCAGTAGTAGCGCCCCGTGAGAAGGTGGAAGCCGATGAGCCCGAGCGCCCACACATCGCTCGCGGGAGAAATCTGATGACCGCGCGCCGTCTGCTCCGGCGACATCCACATCGGCGAGCCGAGCGCCGCGGTCTCGGTCTTCTTCGCGTCCGCGACGATCTTCGCGATGCCGAAGTCGAGCACCTTGACCATGAACTGCACGCCCGCGCGCTTGGCCTGGAGGAGATAGATGTTCTCCGGCTTGAGATCGCGATGCACGATCCCCGACGCATGCGCCGCGCCGAGCGCGTGACAGAGCTGATCGAAGATCTGCCGCACCATCGACGGCGCGATCGGACCGCTGCGCGCGACGTACCCGGCGAGGTCTTCGCCCTTCAGCAGCTCCATCACGAGCCAAGGCATCCCCGTCGGCGCATCGACGCCCGCCGCGAGCACTTGCACGACGTGCTCGCTGTCGATCTGCGACCCCACGCGCGCCTCTTGCTCGAACCGCCGGCGGAGCGCCGGATCGGTCACGAGCTGAGGGTGCATCAGCTTGAGAGCCCGCTGCATTCCCGTGCTGACTTGCTCGACGACGTAGACCGCGCCCATACCGCCGGCGCTGAGGGGTCGTACGACGCGAAAGTCGCCCGCGAAGACCATCCCTTCGGTGAGTTGAACGAGGCTCGACATGTCCGTGATCTAGGACGGTACCTCATTCCGCATCGGACAGGAACGGGCCGGCTAGGGACCTCGCCTACCGAGAACGAGAATCGCGGGAAGACGGGAAGCGTGAGGAAGCAATCATGGGATGGACCCTTGCAGTCACGATCCCCAATCCCTCATGCCTTCCCGTCTTCCCGTCTTCCTGTGAAATCTCTCGCGCGACGGACGCGGCGCCCCGACGCGAGGAGGAGAGTGTCCAACGTGCTCTCTTCGCCCGCGGTGTCCGCGTCGCGGTCATCGGTCACGTCGAGCGTAACGTCGTGCGACGACGGCGCCGGGATCTTCGCGCTGTCGTCCCATCGCTCGGCGAGGAGCTTCGCGATCCGCTCGATGAGCGGACGCAACGTCTCGCGATCGGTCGCCGTCACGAGGATCGGCGCGCCGTCCTCCGTGCGACGACGCAGCAGCGCCCTCCCCTGCATGTCTTCGAGGAGGTCGGCCTTGTTGTAGACGACGATGCGCGGGATCTCGTCGAGGCCGAGCTCCTCGAGGAGCTCCTCGGTCGTGCGCATGTGATCGTCCTTCGCCGGATCGTTCGCGTCGACGACGTGCACGAGGAGGTCGGCGTCCGCCGTCTCTTCGAACGTCGCGCGGAACGCCGCGAAGAGATCCTTCGGAAGGTTGCGGATGAAGCCGACGGTGTCGGTGATCACGACCTCGCGATCGCCGTAGCCCGCCCATCCGACTTTGACGTGACGCGATCGCGTGTCGAGCGTCGCGAAGAGCTTGTCCTCGACGAGCACCGACGCGCCCGTCAGCGTGTTGAGAAGCGTGCTCTTGCCGGCGTTGGTGTATCCGACGATCGCGACGGTCGGGATCTGCTCGCGCGTGCGCTTGCGACGGCGCTGCTGTCGCTGCTTCGCGAGCTGCTTCAGCTGCTTCTCGAGGTGCGTGACGCGCTCTTTCGCGCGACGTCGTCCGATCTCGAGCTTCGTCTCGCCCGGACCGCGACCGCCGATGCCGCCGGTGAGCCGCGACAGCGCGTCGTCTTTCTGACCGAGGCGCGGGAGCGAATACTTCAGCTGCGCGAGCTCGACTTGCAGCTTGCCGTCTCGGCTCTCGGCGCGCTGCGCGAAGATGTCCAAGATGAGCTGCGTGCGATCGATGATCTTCAGATCGCTCTCTTTCGCGATCGCGGAGGCCTGCGCCGGCGTCAGGTTGTGATCGAAGATGAGCACCTCGGCGTCGAGCTGCATCGCGCGGACGACGACGTCCTCGAGCTTGCCGCGTCCGAGGACGAGCTTCGGATCGATCCGCTCGCGCGCTTGGATCACGACGTCGACGACCTCGGTGCCGGCGGTGCGCGCGAGCTCGCGCAGCTCGCGGATGCTCTCGTCGGCGTCGTGCAGCGCGCCGCGCTCGCTGTTGTTCACGACGTGCACGAGGATCGCGCGTCCGTCCTTCGCCTTCACATCGCGACCGCGCGCGCGCCGCGCGAACTCCGCTACGAGGTCCGCCATGAGCGCGCCGACGTCGAGGTGCGCTTGCGCGATCGGAACCGGCCCGACCTCGCGGTACGGGAGCTCGCCGCGATCGCCGTCGCTCGGGACGTTGTGCGCGTAGACGATCGCGCGCGGCTCGCCGGTGTGCGCGATTTGGATCGCGGCGACCATGTCGAGTCGCAGGCGAACGAGGTCGACGAGATCGTCGCGCGTGAGCCCTTCGCTGCGAAGGTGCGTGTGCACGAGGCGAAGCCCACGGAAGCGCCCCTCGGACGCGCGAAGACGCCCGATGTTCGGCAGCATCAGCTTCCCCGCGTCACCGACGACGACGTAGTCGACCTGCCCGGAGCGATGCACGAGCACGCCGACCTGCCGCCCCGTCTCCATCGATGCGTCGACGAGCGATCGCGTCAGCTCGGTCGTCGAGATGTCGTCGAGCGGTACGCGCCGTCGATAGAGCCGCTCGAGCGTCTTGACCGCGTGAGGCGAGAGGCCGGTCGTGTTGCCGTAGAGTTCGATGCGCGTTTCGTAGCACACTCCGACATACCCCGCGCCGTGACCATGCCCGAGGTTCGGCGTATCTTTTCGCCATGCGCCATCCCTTCCTCCTCCTCGGTCTGGTTGTGCCGGCGACTCTCTTCGCGGCGTGCGGCGGAGGAGACGATTCGGCGAGCGCCGGCGGTGACGCGGGCGGAGGCGACGACGGCGGAGTCGCGAACCAAGACGGCACCGTCGGTGATGGCGCGCGAGGCGATGGATCGATGGTCGCCGACTCGATGCCCGTGCCGCCCGCGATGGGCGATCCGTGCCGCGGAACTCCGTTGCCCACCGGCGCCTTCTACCAGCCGCCGGGAACGTGCACGCGCGTCGTCGCGTCGCAGGTCGGCGGTCTCCGCCAGATCACCTTCGCACCGAACGGCGACATGTTCGGTACGTCGGGCGCCGCGATCCATCTCTTCCACGACGCGAACGCGAACGGCGTCTTCGAGGCGAGCGAGATCACGACGTACGCGGCGACCGGCGGCAACGGCAACAACGCGCACGTCGACGCAGCGGGCGGATTTCTCTACGCGGGATCGACGGCCGGCGTGAAGCGGTTCCCGTACGCGCCCGGCATGGCGAGCGGCGGCAACGGCGAAGACGTGGTCGTCGGACAACCGGCGGACGGGCACAACTACCACACGGTCCACGTCTACGACGGCTACCTCTACGTGCACTCGGGCTCGGCGGGAAACGCGGTCAACCCGATGTCGCCCGCGTACGACACGGCGCGCTCGCTCCTCCGGCGCTTCAAGCTGTCGAGCTTCGTCCCCGGGACGCCGTTCGCGTGGGGCACGGGCGAGGTCGTCGTCGTCGGCCTTCGCAACATGGTCGGCTTCACGAGGAACGCGGCCGGCCGCATGTACGGCGTCGTCAACGGTCTCGACGAGATCAGCTACGGCGGAAACAACGTGCACGACGACAACCCCGGCGAGCAGGTCCTCTCGCTCGAGATGGGGAAGCAGTACGGCTATCCGTTTTGCTTCACCGCGCAGCGCGTGATCGCAAACGGCAACGTCGTCCCACCAGGCACTCAGCTCGCGAATCCGGACTTCGGACCCCACGACGATGCGTGGTGCGCGACGAACTCGTCGAAGCCGTCGACGTTCCTGCAAGCGCACTCGGCGCCGCTCGACATCTTCTTCTTCGATTCGCAACCGACGGGCGCGCTTCCGGAGAAGTGGCGCGGCGGCGCGTTCGTGACGAGCCACGGCTCGTGGGATCGCGGCGCAGCGACGGGATACAAAGTCGTCTGGATTCCGTTCGACGCGAACGGCAACGCGCCGATGCCGACGTCGACGATGACGACGACCACGTTCCCGTACGAGATCGTCTTCGGCGGCGGCGACGCGAACGGCCCGCAAGACGGCCCGTGGAGCTGGAACGCTGGCGGCCTCGGTGAATCGGTGCGCCCGGTCGGCGTCGCGATCTCACCGGTCGACGGCGCGCTCTACATCTCGAGCGACTCGGGAGGCTACCTCTACCGAGTCGGCATCATGCACTGACTATTTGTTGACGCGCTCGAGGTACTGGCCCGTCCGCGTGTCGACTTTAATCCACTCGCCTTCTTTGATGAAGAGCGGGACGTTGACGGTCGTGCCGCTGGCGATCGTCGCGGGCTTCGTCGCGCCGCTGGCGGTGTCGCCCTTGATGCCGGGCTCGCTCGCGGTGATCTGCACGACGACGCTGGCCGGGAGCTCGACGCTGATCGCGTTGCCGTTGTAGAGCGTGACCTCGCAGTCGAGCCCCTCGATGAGGAAGCGCGCTTCGTCGCCGAGCTTGTCGTTCTCGACGTGGATCTGCTCGCCCGTCGTCGTCTCCATGAAGACGCGCGTGTCCGACTCGGCCCACGAGTACGTCATCTTGCGCGTGTCGACGTCGGCGAGCTCGACCGACTCGCCCGACTTCCACGTGCGCTCGATGACGTTGCCGTTCGTGAGGTTCTTGATCCGACAGCGCGTGAACGACTGCCCTTTGCCGGGCTTCACGAACTGGTGCTCGACGATCGCGTAGGGAACGCGGTCGATCTGGATCTTGAGGCCCTTGCGGATGTCGGTGGTCTGCATGTTTGGCGCGCTCACGTAGCACGCGCCCCCCACGCCGAGCAACCGGCCCGGACGCGACCGGGGTTACATTCCCGGCGCTTTGGGCGCTTTGGTCGGCATCGTCGTGCCGGACGGCGCGGCCGCGGTCGGCGCGGGCAGGGCGCTCGAAGCAGGCGCGACCGTTGCGACGGGCGCGACCGGTGCGACCGGACCGGGAGTGGTCAGATGAGTAGGGGCCGCCGGAGTCGCCGGAGCGGCGGGCGTCGCGGGCGCGCTCGCGGAGGGTGCGCCGGACGGATGCGCGGGGACGTTCTCGATGACACAAGCGACGCTGGCGATGGCCAGGGTCGCGGCGAGGAGGCTTCCGATCTTCATGGGCGCAGAGTACACGAGAAGCGGCATGCACGAGGTCGACGACGAGCTCCAAGAGATCAAACGCGAGATCATCGAGTCGCGCGGCCTCGTCATCAAGACGAACAACCTGACCAACGCGCTCAGCGCCGACATGAAGTCGATCGCGAAGCGCCAGCAGAGCTACGAGTCGCGCCTTCGTTGGACCAGCGGCACCGCGTACATCGTCTTCGTCATCGTCGTCTTCGCCGCGATGAAGTTCGCGGTCGATGCGCGCGTCGATGCGATCGAAGCGAAGTACCTGCACCTCGGCAAAGAGAACGGCCGACTCCAAGAAGAGATGACGTCGTTCAAGGATCGCGAGCGCGCGCGCGCGACGGCGGAGGAGAGCGCGCAAAAGTTTTACGATCTGATTCGGCAGAACAAAAAGCTCGAGATCGTACGCGGCTGGGACAAGATCAAAGACCAGCCGATCACGAAGACCGAGCAGGCGATTTTTGCGGACGCGGTCGAGCGCGCGAAGGCCGACCTCGCGGTGCAGTTCTACCAAGAGGGGCAAGAGAAGACGAAGCTGCAGCGCTGGCAGGAAGCCGCGACGGCGTTCGAAGAGTCGCTCAAGTACAACGACTCGGGCGCGG
>JAYVXB010000156.1:0-7512 GCA_043785585.1 Deltaproteobacteria bacterium
GGGAGCTCGAGGCTGAGACAAGGGGGCGGAGGCTGAGCCGCACGCGCAGGCGCCGTTCGGCAGGCGTCGTTCTTGTTGTGGCGTCGGATTGCGCCCAGCTACTTGCAGATCGAAAAGCCCGCGATCGAGCTCGGCGTGCACGCGGCGCTCGCGGGGCATGGGGCGGCGGCGTCCGGCTCGCACATCGCCGTTCCGTCGGCTCGCGTGCAGGCTTGCGGCATGGAGCACGCGGCGTGCTTCACGGCTCCGCCGTCGGCGAGCGTCGCGCAGCAGACAGCGTTGTGGCTGCAGTCGTCCGAGTCGGCGCATTGGAGGTCGATACCGGGGCAGCCGAAGCCGCGCATCAAGCACACGTAGCTGCCTTGCCTTGAGACGCAGCACGTCGTGGTCGCGAGATCGCAGAGCACGGCGCCGCAGGCGATGGTCGCGCCATCGGCGGGCTCAATCGCCATCGCGTCCGCTGCCGCCGCGTCCGCTGCCGCCCCGGCGTCGCCAAGCGACGCATCGACGCAGCCCTGGCCCGAAGACGAGCACGCGGGTGCGAAATGAATATCGGGGACGGCCTCGCACGCCAAGTGCGTCAGGGAGAGTACGACGGTTGCGACGAAGGCAATGCGCACGTGCGTGGACCATAGCTCAGCGTTGGGCGGGCGCAGCCTGGGCGCGCTCGCGCTTGCGCAGCAGTGAGAGCGCAGCCGACGGTGACGTTCTGCACGCCCGCTTGCCGACCTTCGCGCCCTCACGCGCGACGCGCACGCCTCGGTCTTGGGCTCCTTCGTGAACGACCTTCGCTTCTCCGCCATGGGGCACCTGTCCTACCGCACTCTCATGCGATCGTCGGTGTCCACCGAGGCGGGACCGAGGCGCGGGACGATCAAACCATCCGGGGCGACGCTCGTGCCTTACGATGCTCGCGGACGCAGGCTGTCGAGGAGAGCATCCGCCGGTGCTCCGTGGGTACAAAGCGAAGACCGCCACCGACCGCTACTATACGGCGCGTAGTTTGCGCGGTTCGTCGCGGCGGTGAAGGCGCTGCGCTTCGCACGCGTAGCCTGGCTCGCGGCGGTCTTGGCGCCGACGACGCGCCGACGCGCAGCATGACGAACGACGCTTGGAACCCGTCTCGTCAGTCGAAGTAAATCGCCCGACCGCCGCACCAACGGATCGCGAGCGTCCAGTGCCTGTCGTGCTTTGTTCGTCTTGGGGTCGGACGCCTTGCGCCCAGCGACGAGCGCGCCGCTTCTGCGGGCGCACCGCATTGTCGTTGCGTTCGCGGGGTGCGCGCGCGCGCGATTAGCGCACCGAGATGGTCGTTAGGTACGTCGTGATTGCGCCCTTCGGTTGACCGAACCCGCTGACTCCACTGAACCCGCCGCCGATCCCCGCGCACACGTTCGCGGTGCCAGGGGGCGCTCCGCCGTAGAAGAGCCCCGCGCTCTCGTCCATCGTGCCGCTACACCCGCATCCGAATGCCGTGTCCATGACTGGCTTGATACCCCACGAGGTCCGACCGGGGAGCACGTCCATGTAGCGCGCCGCTCGACAGACCGTCGCGCCTCCGCCGATGGTGAAGAACTCGCCGACGCGCACGTCGTCGGATGCGTAGGCCGTAATCGGGATCTCGGTCGCTTGGGTGTTCGCGAGCGTGTTCGCGAAGATCTCGCCCATCGGCGTGAAGCGGAGGTGATTCGTCGCGCCCGACGTGGCGTACGCGATGTGGATCTCCGTGTACTTGCCGGCGAAGCGCGCGCCGATGAGGCCGTTGCCCGAGCCGCTCGCGATCGCCGACGGCGATCCCGATTCGTGCCCGAGGAACTGCATCGCGCCACCGGCGCCCGGTAGCTCGAAGCCGACACGCGACCATCCGCCGCCGGCGTACGTCATGTCGCAGTAGACGGGGAAAGGAGCGAGAGGTCCTGCGCCGTCGACGTCCAACTCGTAGACACCGTCGGGCGCATTGGGGCTCGCCGCGTGAAACGCAGCACACGTGGGCTGCGCGACAATGCAGAGATGGGTCGTCGTGTCGCAGACCGAGGCGCCGTTCGCGCAGTCGGCGTCGCGACTGCACGTCATGCCGGCGATGCACTTTCGGCACGTCGCGCCGCCGCAATCGACGCCGCCCTCGTCGGCGTCTTGCACGCCGTCGTGACAGTGATCCGCGACGCAGAACCGACCGTCGCTCACGCCCGACGCGCATTGCGAGTCATCCGCGCAGAGCACACCGTTTGCGCACTTGTTGCATTTGGATCCGCCGCAGTCGACGCCGCACTCGTCGGCGTCCCTCGCGCCGTCCTTGCATTGATCGCCCGAGCACGTCCCGATGCGCGCGCCATTGCCCGGTGGCTCGGGTGCGCAGAAGGACGATTGGCAATCCGATGCCACGAGGCAAAGCTTGCCGTTCGCGCACGCCGCGCACTGCGGACCGCCGCAGTCGACATCCGTCTCGCGTCCGTCCTGGAGTTGCGTCGCGCAGCTGTCGCTTCCGCAGCGACCGCCGCTGCAGTAGCCGCTCTGGCACTCGCTCGACTTTCGGCAATGGCGTCCGGGCGCACACCTCGTCGAGCACGCCCCGCCACAGTCGACGTCGGTCTCGGTTCCGTCCTGCGCGAGGTTGCGGCACTCGGGGAGGCAATAGCCGACGCCCGGAAATGACCAGCTCTTCGTGACGAGCGCAAACTCTTTGTTCCAAGGCTCGAACGGCCCGATGTCGGTCCCGAGCTTTTGCCCGCCCTTGCCGAGGAAGCTCGACCCCGGCGCCTGCACACGCGCGCCGACTTGGACACCAACGTTCGCATAGAGGCCGACGTTGACGGTGGCGTCCGGGCGAGTCGAGTTCGGATCGCTCGACGAGCACGCCTCGTCGAAGCTCGCTTTGGCCACGAGCGATCCACGAATGCCGGCGAAGATTCCGATCGTGTCGTAGGCGAAGACATTGATACGCGGGATGAGCCCACACGAGACGGCGAGCGATCCTCCGCCGGTCACTTCGACGTTCGCTTTCTTGTCGTTGTCGAACCGTGGCGACGCGCTCGTCGTCGTGTTGGTGGCACCATCGTACCGCACTGAGTACTTGAAGCGCGCGTCCTGCTCGAGCGACAAGGTCGCGTCGAGGTGCGACTTCACCTCGAAGCCGCACTCGACGTCGAGCTGCAGCGTGCTCGTGATGACGACGGGGATCGGGCCCGCCTCGAACGTCGTGTACGCCGGGCGCGAGATGAAAATCGTGCGCTTCCACCCGCCGACCGGCTTCATGTCCTGATCGCCGAAGAGCTTCTCGCGCGCTGCGCTGAGGACCTCGTTACCCTTGTCGCCGGCCTTGCGGTACTGCTCCTCGGTCAGACTCGCGGGCTCGCCGTCGATGCTTCGAAGTCCGGCCTCCACCGCGAAGCTCATCTTTAGCTTCGTCGCCAAGTGGGAGTCGATGTTCATCCAGAGATCGCTGTGCGCCTTGTGCCCGGGCACAGGGATCTTCGCGCCGACCTGGAAGCCCGGATTGAACGTGACCGACGTCGACACATCGCCGGAGCCTTGAATGAAGAGCTCGAACGCGGTCTGCTTCTTCGTGCGGAAGGCCTTCGTAAAGGAGAGCTTGAAGAGCTGCGACGAGTAGTCGACGTTGATGTTCTTCGACAGGTTTACGCTGCCGGTGAAGCTGTCCGGCGTCACCTTGAGCCAGACATTGGTCGCGGCTGCCGCAACCGCTTTCGCCGCACCGCCGATCGCCTTGCCGATCGCCTCTGCTCCCTTCTTCACCGATCGCCAGAAGCTCGCCCAACTCTGCGGCGAGATGTTCCCGGTCGGGCCGTTCATCGGCATGAAGTCGAACGCGAGGTCGTCGGGCGACTGCAAGTCGTCGTCGAGCGTGTCGCCCGGAGTCGCGAAGACGTCGAGGTCTTGGTAGAGATTCGACGACGCCCATTCGAGATCGACGTTTGTGAGATCGACGGGCGTCGTTGCGTTGGGATCGATGGCGAGTTGGAAGTCACCTTGGAACATCTCTTCGAGACCGACCGACTCGGTGTGCACGATGATCGTCGGATCGGCGTTGTCGACAGAGATCACGCGGCGCGCGAAGCCGAATGGGTTCTTCGTTCCCTTCGTCTTGTCCGGCGCGGACGCGACGATGCGACCAGGCGCCCACGCAAGCACGTCACGATGCGTGGCGAGCGGGAAGCGGATCGTATCGGGACCGACCTCCACGTCGGCGGTCTCCGCCGGCGTCGCGGGGTAAACCCACGGCAACGGGGTGAGCCGGTTGTAGTCGGGATCGAACGTCGGATCCCCTGCGAACGATTTCAGCGCGTGGTCGTCGACGGGATCGTCCGGCTGAGGGCGCGTGGGCGCGGTCGTGTTGCTCCCGCTGCTCCCACACGCGATCGCAAACATCGTCGCGAGGACGGGAAACAGAGCCCAAAAACGGCGACTGTGCATGGCAGCAGATTGACAGAAGCTCGTGAAGCCGTGAAGTCGGAATGAGACTCGTCGCCGTCATCGTGTCGCCCGGAGATCCACTGGTACGTCGGTGAACGTCGTCTCGGGGCGCGCGCTCCACGCCCGCGTGGCTGGTGCCCACACTCTACTCCGAGTGAGCGAAGCGACGGTGCCGCAACCTTCGAAGTGCACTACGTGCCTCTGGCTGTCGCAGTGCCGGACGGACGCGGTTCCGTCGCTTGGCACGTAGAGCCCGGCTTGATCGGTCTTGACCAGTCGTGCTCACAACCGTCGCCAGGCAGGTCAGCGGCGTGCGAACGCGCGCGCGCCAGCGCGCCGATTCCCGCCCGAGCGTTCAAAGGAGTACGCCGCCGTGCGCCTGGGCGTCGACCATGCTGGGTGTACTTCCCGCCAAAAATACACCCAGCCTGGGTGTATTCGCGCCCCGCGCGTCACGATCCCCTACGTTTTCCGAGGCGAGGACGGGATTCGAACCCGCGTATGACGGTTTTGCAAGTGTCTGGAAGGGCGTTCGGGGGCGTGCGGGGGCGTGCGAACCCGTACGGTTTTCCGACGATTGGCGAAGGTGGGCGTTCAGCGAAGTTCGGGCGAGGACGCGCCCGACGGGGACTACACCCAGCAGTACACCCAGGCGCCGAGGACTACACCCATCGACGACTTCGGCACCCCCGGGAAGTCGAGTACGCCCGGAACACGCGCGACCGCGAACGATTTCGTGGCCCGACCCCGTTCTCCTCGACGCCGGCCCGCGTCGCCGGCAAGTTTCCGTGTACACCGCATCTCGATGAGAAATACCGTCTTCATCGTGCACGTGCTCACGGGCGGGGCTCGCGCGAGTACGCGAGGACTTCTCCGCCGCGCAGATTCATGCCGTCCCGGTCGCCTCGGGCACCGTAATCGCCTCGAGTACCTCAAGTAGCGCCGGCGCGGTGGGGCGGTCGCGGGGCACTTGCGCGAGGCAGTGCCCCACCAGCTCCGCGACCGGCGCGGCGACCGCGCCGCCGAGTGGCGCCGGAGGCACGTATTCGCCGCGCCCGGCGGCAAGTGCGGGCGACTGGCGGAACGGCCGAACGCGCGAGAGCACCTCGTAGGCGAGGGCGCCAAACGCGAACACGTCCGACGCGCTTGTCGCCGCGAGCGATCCGCCCATCAGCTCCGGCGCCATGAACATCGGCGTCCCGATGAGCGCGCCCGGATTCGTAAGCGCGGTGGGCGCGTAGCGCGCGACGTTCGCCGTCACGACGTCGCCATCGCGCGTCGCGCCATCGCGCACGCAGTCCTCGCGCACGTCCTCCGCGCCATCGTGCTTCGAAATGCCGAAATCGGTCAGCTTCACGACCAGCGAACGCGGGTAGTCACCGCCCACGATGACATTTGCAGGCTTAATGTCGCGGTGGACGATGCCGCGTTGGTGAATCGCGACGAGCGCACGCGCGAGCTGAGCGAGCACCAGATACGCCCACGGCAATTCGCCAAAGCGCCGATCACACGCGTTCAGGGTGACGCCATCGGCGAGCTCCATCACGAGGAAGAGGAAGCCCTCACTCGCCACGTCGATGTCGACGATCGACACCACATTCGGATGGTCGACTTGAGCGATGAGCTGCGCTTCGCGTGCGAAGCGGACTGCGCTTGCATCCGCGGTGCTCATGACCTTCATCGCGAGCCGGCGTCCGTCGGCGATCCGTACGACCTCGAAGACGCTCCCCATGCCGCCGCGGTCGATGTGCTTCGTCACTTCGTAGCGATCGGCCACGATGCGGCCCGGGCCCAGGCGGTCAACGTTCGCGCGGCCGGTGCCCCTCATTGCCCCGGCGAGATCGCGCGAACGCTCGCCGACCTGGCGGCGCAGCTCGTGATTCAATTGCTCGATCTCTATCTGCCGCGTCTCGAGGAGGGTAACGCGTTCGGCGAGCTGCGCGTTGAGCGCTTCGGCGAGCGCGACGCTTCGGTTGTGGCGGCGGCTCAGGGCGATCGCCTGGAGGAGCGCGAACGCGGTGAGACCGACCCCACTGGTGCGCGTACCCCGCAGCGGATCACCAAAGCCGAGCCACGCGATGGCGTCGTTCGCGATGGCGGCGGCGAGAAAGAACCAGCAGCCGGTGATTGTCCACGTGTTGACCGGCGGACTGGGGCCGAGTGCTAGGCGCGCGAGGCACAAGCACTGGTAGATCACGATGGAGGCGACCGCGAAGAGCACGGCGGGCGCCAAGATCCGCGTCGCGGCGAACGGACCGTGAGCCACGACCGCGACAGCGATGACGAGTACGGGTAGAGCCGTGATAATGCGCGGCTCGGAACGCAGATTTAGCTCGTGCCGCGCGAAGCGGAGCGCCGCGAACGCCGCGACTGGTAGCAGGATGCCCATCAACGGCACGTCGAAGCGCCCGAACAGCCGCGGCAGGATGCCGAGATTGAAGAGCGGGAAGGCGAGCGACGCAATCGATCCGAGTGCGAACCACCCATCGGCGAAGCGCGTGCGATCGAGCACCCATATCGCGAAGAAGGTGAACGCCAAAGTGGACAACGAGCCCACGGCAGCCCACGAGCCGGCGACGTACACGACGCGCCGCACCCGGGACGCAGCGTCGCCCTCGGGTCTGTCGGACAGCCGTGGCGGCGCATCGATCCATGCGCTCTGCGTCCAGCGATGCTCGACGGAGAGAACGAGCGCCAGGGTATCGCCTTGCGTTCGAGCGGCTGGAATCCGCCAGCGCTGCGGGCCGATACCGCGGTACGAAGCATCGTCGGCGGCGTCGAGCGCATCCGCCCCCCCACCGTTTGCGGTCAACGACGCGCGACCATAAAAAAGCGGCATGGCCAACGTGAGCGGTCGGCCGCGCCACTCGTTTGGGAGCGCCACCGTGGTGCGGAGCTCGTAGTGCCCGTCGCGCTTAGGCATTGCCTCGGCGAAGTGCGCAGGAAGATGAACCGCGCTGGGCACCGGTCCGCCCTCGACGACGAGCTCCCAGTCGACGATCTCGACGTCGGCGCCGCTGGCGCACCCGGCGACGAGGAGCGCCAGGGCGACGAACCAGAGCAGGCCGAGTCTGCGCCCCA
>JAYVXB010000157.1:0-7500 GCA_043785585.1 Deltaproteobacteria bacterium
AGCGGCGGGAGCGGAGCGAGCGAGGAGTCGCGAGTCGCAGGTCACTTGTAGCTGAACAGCTTCTGCAGCTTCATGGCGAGCATCTGATTGCCCGCGACCTTCAGCTTGCCCGCAAAGAACAGCTGCATGCCGTTCTGCTGGGGGTTCTCGACGAGCTTCTGGAAATCCTCGGCCGCGATCGCGATCGTGCAGTCGGCAGCCTCGTTCGTGCCGGGCTTGCACGACGGACCGGTGTCGGAGACGTCGATGTACCACTCGCCCTCGCCGGCGATGTTCATCTGGTACTTCGCGCCGATCGACTTGGCTTCCGCGGCGTTCTTTTCGAGCGCGGCGGGAAGCTCCTCGTTGAACAGCTTTTTGACATCGACGGCCATCGGGATCGCCTCCTTCGGGGATTTTTTTTCGAACTGAATCGCGGTTCAGTCTCGCTAACACTCGCCGGCAGGCGCCGTCAATACTGAGCGTCGCCCTTTGCGCTCAGCCAGCGGCATCGCCTGCACAGACGCGATTTCGGCCCGTCTGCTTCGCACGGTAGAGCCGCTCGTCGGCCAAGAGGAGCACGGCTTCGCTCGTTCCGATGTCGCCGCATTCGTCGAGCGCCGCAACGCCGACGGAGATCGTCGCCGTGAGCGTCACGTCCGCGAACCGCACCGACAGCTTCTCGACGCAGCGGCGCACGCGCTCGGTGAACATCTTCACGTTCGGGCCCTCGATGCCGCGCACGATGATGATGAACTCTTCGCCGCCGTACCGACCGAAGACGTCCTCGGCGCGGATCATCTTGCCGACGGACGCCGACACGCGCCGGAGCACTTCGTCGCCGGCCAAGTGGCCGTGCGTGTCGTTCACCTTCTTGAAGTGATCGAGATCGAACAAGAGGACGCTGAGGTTCGACTTGTGGCGGTTCGCGTACGCGACCTCGCCCGCGAGGCGCTGCATCAGGTACTTGCGGTTGTACGCGCCGGTGAGGGCGTCGCGCGTCGACGACTCGTAGAGCTGGCGCGAGAGGCGCTCTTCGGCCTCGTCGACCAGCGCGAAGGAGAGGATCACGTTCGCGCCGATCTGCACCACCTCGCCGGCCGAAATCTCGACGAAGCCGACGACGCGATCGCCGCCGACGAACGTGCCGTTGGTCGACCCGAGGTCCACGACGCGGAGCTTGCCGTTCGGCAACCGAACGAGCTTCGTGTGCGCGCGGCTCACGCCGCCGTCCTCGATTCGCACCTGGGCCTCGCGTCCGCGACCGACGACGGCTTCGTTTTCGATCGAGAAGATCTGCCCGGCGTTGATCCCCGTAACGAGCCGCACGATCGCGCGTGTCTTCTCGCCCGTGAAGCGCGCCGACGGCGGGATCTCGATCGACGTGTCGGTCGCGCGACCGTCGTCCGGATCCGCGAGCCACGACGGATCGATCATGCTGCCGGTGCGCGGCGAGAACGCGCCCGCGGGGTTGCTCCCGGGAGGCTTCGTCGACGTCGATCGCGAGGGTCTCTTGCTCTCGGGCATGCTCACTCGCAAAGCACCGGCGGGACGTAGGGCGGCAGCGCGTCGATGTCGGCCGTGCGAACCTTGGCCGCCGTGATGATCCGCTGGTAGACGCCGAGGCTGGGACGCGCGGTGCGCGCGCCCGTCGCCTTGTCGACCGACGCGAATCCGAACTTGGGGCAGTAGCCGTTCGCCCACTCGAAGTTGTCGACGAGCGACCAGTGGAAGTAACCGCGGACGTCGACGCCGCGCTGGATCGCCCAGCCGAGCTGGTAGAGGTGCTCGGTGAGGAAGCGCGCGCGGTTCACGTCGCGCGCGTCGGCGATGCCGTTCTCCGTGACGACGACGGGCTTCGCGTACTGCTTCAGCTCGTCGAGCACGGTGCCGAACCCTTCGGGATAGATGTCCCACGCAAAGTCGGACTCGGGGCGCCCGGTCGGCGCGTGATCGAAGATCGGCGATGCGTTGATGACCGGGATGATGATGCCGCGGTGCGCGCTGATGAGCGTGTCGGAGTAGTAGTTCATCCCGACGTAGTCGACGCGCCCCTTGAGAGCCGGATCGGCGGTCTTGTCTTTGGGGCCGGTGAGCGTGCCGTCGAGATCGTCGTCCCAGTCGCCTTTGACGATCGCGTTGAGGAGCCAGCGATTCCAGATGTATTGCGTGCGCGCGGCGGCGGCGACGTCGTCGGGCTCGCTCGGATCCGAGGCGTGGAACGTTCGCTGGTGCGCGGCGATCGAGACCATCGCGGCCGCACCGTCGCCGTCGGCGTCGATCGTGTCGGCGGCGTGGATCGCGTCGAACGCCTTGGTGTGCGCGACGGCCTCGGCCTTGACGACGTTGAAGAGGCGCGTCGTCTCGAGCGCGACGCCGGGCGGGAAGCTCCCTTGCAAGTACCCGCCGAGCGCCGCGTTGAGCGGCTCGTTGATCGTCACCCACCAGTCGACGCGATCGCCGAAGTGCTTGGCCATGCGCGAGCAGAACTGGACGAACAGATCGGTCGTCTCGGGGCGCTCCCATCCCTGCGGCTCCATCGGCTTCGCGACGTCCGAGAGGTAGTCCGGCAACGAGAAGTGGACGAGCGTCACCATCGGCTTGATCGACGCGGCCTTCAGCTTGGCGAGGAGCGCGTCGTACGCATCGAGCGCGGGCTGGCTCGGCATGTCGGCATCGAACGCCGCGCGCGTCGGGTAGATCCGCGACCACTCGATCGAGAAGCGGTAGGCGTTCTGCGCGCTGTCCTTCAGCAGCTTCACGTCGTCGTCGACGTGCGCGAGCGCGTCGGCACCGCCGAGGTCGGGCTTGTCGCCGTTCTTGATCTTGCCGGTGAGCTCGACCCAATGGCTCCAGTCGCTCGCGGTGATCCCCTTCTCGACTTGGTACGCCGCGGTCGAGGATCCCCACAGGAAGCCCGCGGGGAACGTCACCTCGGCGGGCGGCGGCACACCCGCGTCGCCCGCACTCGGCGTGTCGCCCGACGACGACTTGCACGAGGCGCAGATGATGAGCGAAAGACCGAGCGGAAGGACCGCGACTCGGAGCGGGCGATGCATTGGACGAGTATCGTAACACCGCTTCGGGCCGCCGAGCGCATACGCCACGTAGCCAGTAGCCTGGCCGCGCGCCTGGCCCTATCCTCCGCGCCGCAAGGAGCGCACACATGGGTCTTCTCGACGGCAAGATCGCGATCGTCACGGGAGCAGGCGGCGGCATCGGGCGCGCGCACGCGCTCGCGTTGGCGAAGGAAGGAGCCAAGGTCGTGGTGAACGATCTCGGCGGCTCGCGCGACGGCGCCGGATCGAGCGAGGCGCTCGCGACCAAGGTCGTCGAAGAGATCAAAGCGGCGGGCGGCGAAGCGGTGGCGAGCTTCGACTCGGTCGCGACGGTCGAGGGCGCGACGGCGCTCGTGAAGCGCGGCGTCGATGCCTTCGGGCGCGTCGACGTGCTCGTGAACAACGCGGGCATCCTCCGCGACAAGAGCTTCCTCAAGATGGACGAGGCGATGTTCGACGTCGTCATCGCCGTTCATCTCAAGGGCACGTTCCTCTGCTCGCAGACGTTCGCGAAGCAGATCGTCCTTCAAGGCGGCGGCGGTCGAATCATCAACACGACGAGCGTCAGCGGGATGCTCGGTAACTTCGGCCAAGCGAACTACGCCGCGGCCAAAGCGGGGATCTACGGTCTGACGCGAACGTGCTCGATCGAGCTGCAGAAGCATCGGATCACGGTCAACGCGATCGCGCCGATCGCGAAGACGCGCATGACGGAAGACCTTCCGATGTTTCAGGGCGTCGACACGATGACGGCGGAGCACATCGCGCCGGCGGTGCTTTTTCTCGCGAGCGATCTGTGCGGCGATCGCACGGGGCACGTCGTGGCGATCGCGGGCGCGCGGCTGTACGCGTTCAAGGTCGTCGAGACGGCGGGGAAGTTCAAAGAGGCGGACAATGGGCTGTGGTCGCCGCACGAGATCGCGGACAACTGGGACGCGATCATGAAGGCGTAGGCACGCTCACGCCCACGCGCACGCTCACGCGCACGCGCAAGCTCACGCGAACCGCCGCTCAAACCTCCCCAATCGGAAACACCTCCACGTCGACCCCTTCGCTGTACAGCACCGACACCGCCTCGCGCCCATGCGTCGCGATCCCCGCCGCCGCGACGAGCGACTCCTCCATCCGCGCGATCGCCGCGCGCCTCACCGGATACGGCGTGTGGTGCACCTGCCCGCGCACGAGCGTGCCATCGCGCTTCGCGGAGTAGAGGAAGTACCGCTCGACGAGGAAGTGCTGAAACGATCCCGGCTCCGACGGACCGGCGTCGTCGCCGATCGTGTACGCGAGATCCAGCGTCGCGGGCGTCGGCTCCGGCCACAGGCGCTTCGACGTGTACGTCACGCCGTCGCCTTCCCGCGCGAGCTCCATCTCCGCACGGAAGTACGGCAGATGAAAGAACCGTCGCGCGACGCGCACCGCGAGGCTGCTCGCCGCGTCGAGGCTGAAGAACCACACGCCCGGTACGCCGTCGACGTGCACGTACGTCCGCACGTTCGTCTCGTGGAACGCCGACACGCCCGGCACCGGCGGCGCCCACCGCATCGGACGAATGCCCATCATCGTGAACGGCACGAGGCCGACGAACGCTTTGCCCTCGAACGTATCGATCGCGACACGTTCCGGCATCTTCGCGCGCAGCACGTCGACAGGCACCTCCCAGTGAACGAAGAGCAGCGAGCGCCACTGATGGAATCCCTGCGGCGGACCGTCGGGGCGACGCGTCGGCGCGATGCGGTCGATCATGGAACTCGATTGTACGGAGCGTTGTAGATTGCAGCCATGGCCGTGCCGAAACCGGATCCGGAGAAGAACCGCCGCGTCATCGGCATCGTTCTCTACGCGCTCTTCATGCTGTGTGGCGCGCTCCTCATCGCGCTCGTCTTCCTGATCCCCGCCTTCATGGGCGACGCCGGCGACGAGTTCGCGGCGATGGGTCTCGGTGCGCTGCTCGCGCTGCCTCCGCTCGTCGTCTACCTGTGGCTGCCGTGGGTCATCGATCGTTACGATCCCGAGCCGTGGTGGGCGCTCGCGCTCGTGCTCGCGTGGGGCGGCGTCGCGGCCATCGGGTTCGCGGCGTTCATCAACACGGGCGTGCACCTCGTCTTCGGCGCGATCGATCCGGGGCTCGGCACGTTCATGACGGTGTGCGTGAGCGCGCCGCTCGTCGAAGAGTTCTGGAAGGGGCTCGCGATCTTCGGGATCTTCTATTTCGTTCGCCGCGAGTTCGACGGCATAGTCGACGGGATCATCTACGCGACGTTCGTCGCGCTCGGATTCGCCGCGATCGAGAACATCACGTACTACGCGCGCGCCGCCGCCGAGCCGGGAGACGCGCTCGCGGGGACGTTCGTCATTCGCGGCCTTCTCTCGCCGTGGGGGCATCCGCTCTACACGTCGATGACCGGCATCGGCTTCGGGGTCTCGCGCGAAACGACGAAGGGATGGCTGCGTTGGATGGCGCCGATCTTCGGCTACTTCGGCGCGGTGTTCTTGCACGCCACGTGGAACACCGCGGCGACGCTGTCGGGATTTCTCACGATCATCATGTTGCCGCTGTGGTTTCTCGTCGTCTTCGCGTTCCTCGGGATCATCATTTGGCTCGTGCGACGCAAGGGGAAGATCATCCGCGATCACCTGAAGGACGAGGTGCTCCTCGGCAATCTGTCGCCGTACGAGCTCGATCTCGTGACGTCGGCGTTCGGTCGGATGAAGGCGTCGATGAGCTACGGCGGTGGCGCGGGGCGAAAGTTCGTCGGCGCGGCGGCGCGACTCGGTCTGTGCAAGTGGCACGCGGGGCGCGCGGCGAAGGGACGGCAGAAGACGGTGAGCGCCGATTGGATCGTGCCGCTGCGGCAGGAGCTCGGTGAGCTGCGGCAGCAGATCGCGCGACTCAAGGGCGGGAACATTCAGTGGCCGCAAGCGTGGCAGGCGCAGCCGCAACAGCAGCCCGCGCCGATGCCGGTCTGGGGACCGCCGCCGGGTGGTGCGCCGCCGGGTGGCGGCGGGTATGGCGGACCGCAAGGCGGCGGTGGGTATGGCGGACCGCAAGGCGGCGGTGGGTACGGCGGACCGCAAGGCGGTGGCGGTGGTTACCCTCCGCAAGGCGGCGGCGGGTGGGGACGCTGATCTCGGGCTATGCTTTGCGGACGTGAAGTCGCCCGCGCTCGTCTTCGTTCTCCTCGCGTGCGGCGTCCCCGTCGCGATCGGTGCGTGCAGCCACGGACCATCGTCGTCGTCGCCGACGCCACCGGGCTCGACCAGCGACGCATCGACCCTCCCCGACGGCCCCGACAACCACAGCGTCTTCCCCGCGCCGCACCCGCAGATTCCCGAGATGCGCTACTTCGGCGGGCGCGTCATCAAGAGTCCATCCCTCGTCACGGTCACGTTCGCCGGAATGGATCCGACGCTGCGCGACTACGTCCGCGACTTCGACGACAAGATCACGACGACCGCGTGGTGGAAGACCGTGATGTCGGGCTTCGACGTCGGCAACGGCTCCGGCGGCGGCTACGCCGAGCTCCCCGACGTCTTCTCCGGAACGAACACCAGCGACGCACAGGTGAAGAGCTACATCGCCGATCAGATCACCCGCGGCAAGCTCCCGTTTCCCACGAGCTCGACGATGTATCTCCTCTACATCCCGTACGGAGCGCTCATCGATCTCGATCCGAGCAACCAGAGCTGCCGGCAGTTCGGCGGCTACCACGGCAGCGGCGACGTCGTGACGGACGGCGGCTCGCAGCGATTCCTCTTCGCGATCTTGAACGACTGCCGCGGGCCCAACGGCACGACGCAGCAGCTCATGGACGACGCGACGTACGTCGCTTCGCACGAGGTCGCCGAGGCCGCGACGGATCCGGACATCAACACGCAGGACCCGGGCGGCTGGTACATGCCGGCCGGCAACGACGCTTGGGTGACGAGTCGCTCCGGCGGCGAGAACGCCGATCTCTGCAACGGCCTCGGGTGGAAGGAGACGCCGTGGAGCGTCACGCGCGTGTGGAACCCGGAGTCCGCGAAGGCGAGCGGCGCGCCGTGCCTTCCGTCGCCGACCGTTTGGAATTTCGGCGCCGCGGTGACGACGGAGAACCCGCACGTCGCGCAAGGCGTCGGCCCAAACGCCGAGGGGTACGTCGTCGTGAAGAAAGGCGAGTCGCGCGACTTCGAGGTCGACGTCTTCAGCTCGCAGCCGCTGCCCGACGTCCTTCAACTGCACGTCGGGATCTACCCGACGCCGGTGACCGGCCAGCCGTACGATCCGAACAAAGTGTTTCCGATCACGAGCGGCGTGACGGCGAAGCTCTCGCAGACGACCGGCACGAACGGCGATCGCATCACGTTGACGATCGCGATCGATCCGTCGACGCACACGATCACGAAGCGCTTCGCGGTGCGCGCGGTGCTGTCGGCGACCGACTATCACTCGTGGCCCGCGATCCTCTACGTGCCCTGAGCT